>JBJDYT010000023.1:0-29608 GCA_051867635.1 Oscillospiraceae bacterium | reverse complement strand
ACCACGGCGGCGAGGCCCTCGGGAATGGCCGCCACAGCCAGGGACACGGCCACCATGAAGGAATCCAGCACCAGCTCAAAGTTCAGGCTCCCGGCCCGCAGCAGCTGCACGCCGAAGACCACCACGCAGATGCCCAGCACCAGCCAGGTCAGGATCTTGGACAGCTGCCCCAGCTTGATCTGCAGCGGGGTCTCGCCCTCCTCGGCCTGGGCCAGCGCGCCGGCGATCTTGCCCATTTCGGTGTCCATGCCGGTGGCGGTGACCACGGCGCTGCCTCTGCCGTAGACCACGGTGCCGCCCATGTAGACCATGTTCTTGCGGTCGCCGAGAGGCACGTCCTTGGCCCCGTCGGAGAGCTGGATGATGTCGATGAACTTGGTGACAGGCACGGACTCGCCGGTGAGGGCGGCCTCCTCCACCTTCAAACTGGCGCTCTCCAGGATGCGGGCGTCCGCGGGGACCGCGTCGCCGGCTTCCAGCAGAACCACGTCGCCCACCACCAGGTCCTCGCTGCGGATGACGCGCACCTTGCCGTCCCGCAGCACCCGGGAGGTGGCGGCGGACATCTCCTGCAGGGCCTCGATGGCCTTTTCCGCCTTGCTCTCCTGATACACGCCCAGCACGGCGTTGACGATGACCACCGCCAGGATGATGATGACGTCGGCGAAGCTGTCGTTCTCCATCACGGCCAGCGCGCCGCTGATGGCGGCCGCCGCCAGGAGAATGATGATCATGGGGTCGGCCAGCTGCTCGAGGAAGCGGCGCAGCAGGCTCTTGCCCTTGGCGGCCTCCAGCCGGTTCTTGCCGTTCTGCTCCAGCCGCTTTCGCGCCTCATTCTCACTGAGACCGGCCTCGGAGGAGCCCAGCGACCGCAGAACTTCTTCTTTGTCTTCGCAATAGTATTTCATCATGAAACCTCCCTGTTTCATATGTGATCTGAAGAGTGGGGAAGGAGGGCAAAAGAAAAGACCCAGGCATAACCGCACAGGCTACACCGGGTCGACCGACAAACATATGGAAAGACCCCTGTATAGCTTCGCAGTTATACATGAGTCTCGCAATTTAAAACAAGCCAGACCGATAAACGATCGGTATGTTGACTTGTTACGCAGATAAACTGCGCTCGCTACTCCCTCACGGAAATTGTATCAAATATTATATCCACATAGCGGCGGATTTGTCAACAGGGTTAGCAAAAAATTTTTGTGAACCGCAGGAGGGAACAGGGCTTTTATCCCTGGGAGAAGTGTGGAAATGAAACAGGGGGCATGACGAGAATGCCATGCCCCCGTTTTTTGACGGTTTTTACAGCCCCATCTCCTGCTTCACCTCGCCGAAGCAGCGGATGGCAAAGTCCAGCTCCTCTTTCGTGTGACCGGCGCTGATCTGGGTGCGAATGCGGTCCTTGCCCTTGGGCACCACGGGATAGCAGAAGGCCACCACATACACGCCCTTGTCCAGCATCCTGCGGGCGAACTCGTGCGCTGCCTTGGGATCATACAGCATCACGGGCACGATGGGGTGCTCGCCCGGCAGCAGGTCAAAGCCCAGCTTTTCCATTCCCGCCCGGAAGTAGGCGGCATTTTCGTGCACCCTGTCCCGCAGAGCGGTGGATTCCTCCAGCAGGTCCAGCGTTTTCAGCGTGGCGGCGCAGATGGCGGGGGCTACGGTGTTGGAGAAGAGATAGGGGCGGCTGCGCTGGCGCAGCAGATCCACGATCTCCTGCCGGGCGGCTGTGAAGCCGCCGGAGGCGCCGCCGAGAGCTTTGCCGAAGGTGCCGGTGACGATATCGACCCGGCCGATGACATCGCAGTATTCGCAGGTACCGCGGCCGTGCGCGCCCATAAAGCCGGAGGCATGGCTGTCATCCACCATCACGAGGGCGTCAAACTCATCCGCAAGGTCGCAAATGCTCCTGAGGTCGGCGATGTAGCCGTCCATGGAAAAGACGCCGTCGGTGGCGATGAGCACCTTTTTGCAGCCGTTTGCCCGGGCTTCCGTCAGCTTCTCGCGAAGATCGGCCATATTGTTGTTCTTGTAGCGGTAACGGTTGGCCTTGCACAGACGCACGCCGTCAATGATGGAGGCGTGGTTCAGCTCGTCGGAGATCACGGCGTCCTCGGGGCCCAGCAGCGTCTCAAACAGACCGCCGTTGGCATCGAAGCAGGAGGAATAGAGAATGGCGTCATCGGTACCCACAAAGCGGGCGATGCGGCCCTCCAACTCCTTGTGGATCTCCTGCGTGCCGCAGATGAAGCGCACGGAGGACAGGCCGAAGCCCCACTTGTCATAGCTGGCCTTGGCGGCCTCGATCAGCTCCTCCCGGGCGGAGAGGCCCAGATAGTTGTTGGCGCACATGTTCAGCACGCCGTCGCGGGCGGTGGTGTTGATGACGGCGCGCTGGGGGGTGGTGATGATGCGCTCCTCGCGCCAGGTGCCGGCCTCGCGGATGGCGTCCAGTTCGGCGCGGATGGCAGTCAGTGCAGATTTCATATTTGTGCTCCTCCCTTATTATTTCGTCCAGTCCAGCACGACCTTGCCGGAGCGGCCGCTGTGCATGGCTTCAAAGCCCTTTTCAAACTCGGTATAGTGGAAGCGGTGGGTGATGACGGGAGAGACGTCCAGCCCGCCCTGTACCATATAGGACATCTGGTGCCAGTTGTCCATTTTGCGTCCGTAAATGCCCTGCAGTGTCAGGCCCTTGGTGATGATGCTGTTCATATCCATGGGGATGGGGGCGTTACCGAGACCCAGCAGAGAGATCTTGCCGCCGTTGCGCATGACGGAGATCATCTGACGGAGGGCCGCGCCGCTGCCGGACATTTCAAGACCTACGTCAAAGCCCTCCACCAGATGCTGCTTGTGCATGATCTCATGAAGATTTTCCTTCGCCACGTTCACCGCGGCATCCGCCCCCATTTGGCGGGCCAGCTCCAAACGGAACTCATTCACATCCGTGACCACCACGCGGCGGGCACCGGCGTATTTGCAGACGCCTGCCGCCAGCAGACCCACGGGGCCCGCGCCGGTGATGAGCACATCCTCGCCCACCAGATTGAACATCAATGCGGTGTGGGTGGCGTTGCCGAGAGCATCGAAGAAAGAGACCACCTCCTCATCCAGAGAGGGATCGATGAGGATCACGTTCTTCGCCGGGATGCAGAGATACTCCGCAAAGGCGCCGCTGCGGTCAACGCCCACGCTCATGGTGTCCTTGCACCACTGGATGTTGCCGTTGTGGCAGTTGCGGCAGTGCCCGCAGGTGATGTGCCCCTCGCCGCTGACACGCATCCCGGCCTCAAGGCCGGTAACGCCTGCGCCCAGCTCCGCGATCTCGCCCACATACTCGTGGCCGATGGTCATGGGGGGCTTCACATGGGCGGCGGACCAGTCGTTCCAGTCGTAGATATGCACGTCCGTGCCGCAGATGGCGGTTTTGTGGATCTTGATGAGGACTTCGCCGGGGCCGGGGGTGGGAACGGGAACGCGCCGCAGCTCCAGACCCGGTGCGGCGGCGGGCTTGACAATGGCGTCCATCAGCTTTTCCATGCTGCTTCTCTCCTGTAAACTTTTGTATAAGGACAAAAAACACAAAAAGTGTTTTCGTTACAAAGACAGCATAACAAGTATTTTCCGGAAATGCAAGGACTTTTTGTGAAATACACCAAAAGACTGCGCACTGTCGTTGCGGCAGCAGGGGAGAGACGAAAAGAACCCCGAACCGGCGTGCCGGTTCGGGGAAGGGGAACGTATGGGTGCAGCGGCTCATTCCTGCGCTGTGCCGTCCGCCGCGCTTTTCACCGCCGCGGCGTAGGCCCGGCGGCAGCGGTGGAAGGCCATGAGGAACAGCACGGACACGGTGAAGCCTGCCAGCGCCGCAAGCAGCGTGAAAAACGCTCCGGCGCCTATGAATGCGAGCAGCAGCACCACGTCGGCGATGAGGAGCCACTGCCAGCGCTGCCGCAGCGTCTTTGCCTCCAGCTCCGCGCCGGGGTAATGGCTCTCCGTTTCCGCCACGCCCTGGACGAGCCGGTAGAGAATGTACAGGCCCGCCGCTGTGTTGATCAGGCTCGAGAGGAGGTGAGTGCCGTTGCCGTCGAAGGTGCCTAAGAGGCTGAGAATATTGAGGCAGCCCCGATAGACCGCCATGCCCAGGCACCAGGGCCGCAGGGCGGCGAAGCGGCCGCTCTCATGCCGCACCTTCCCCAGGCCGATATACATCAGGATGTAGCCCACGAAGGCCGGCATCAGACTGACATAGTTGATGCGGATGTCGATGAGAAGAAAGACCAGACCGTAAAAAATGATGTCCATGCTTACTCCTTTCCCGTGCTCTCCGCGCTTCCTGCTCCTTCTGCGTTTTCCGCGTGTCCGGCGCTCTCCGCGGTCTGCGCCGCGAGACGCTCCTGGTATTCCGCTTTGGCCTCCGCCAGCAGGCGGCGCTCCGCCTTGGTGGTGAGCCTGCTCTCATCAAAGCGGGCAAACAGGTCCGGCCGGCGCAGCATGGTGCGGATATAGCTCTCCTTTTTCCGCCAGTTCGCCACGTTGCCATGGTGGCCGCTGAGCAGCACCTCCGGCACCCGGCGGCCGTGCCACTCCTCCGGCCGGGAGTACTGGGGATATTCCAGCAGCCCGTCCCAGTGGGACTCCTCGGTATAGCAGCTCTCCTCCGGCAGCACGCCGGGGGCCATGCGGCAGAGAGCGTCCGCCACCGCCATGGCGGGGATCTCCCCGCCGGTGAGGACGAAGTCCCCCAAAGACAGCTCCTCGTCCACGCACTCGTCGATGAAGCGCTGGTCCACGCCCTCGTAGTGGCCGCAGATGAGGATGAAATGGTCGTAGCTGCGGTAGAGCTCCTTCGCCACCTGCTGGGTGAAGGTGCGGCCGCAGGGGGACATGTAGATGGTGCGGCCGGGGCCGGCCTCCTCCACCACATGCTGCCAGCAGCGGTAGAGGGGGTCCGCCTGCATCACCGCGCCCCGCCCGCCGCCGTAGGGATAGTCGTCCACCTGCATCTGCTTGTTGGTGGTGTAGTCCCGGATCTGGTGGGTGCGGATGACGATATGGCCCCGCTCCTGGGCCCGGCCCAGGATGCTCACGTTCAGCATGGCGTCCACGGAGTCGGGGAAGAGGGTGCAGATGTCAATTCTCATCGGTTTCCAACCCCTCCATCATGCGCACCAGCATGGTGCCCTCGTCGATGTCCGTGTCCACGATGAAGATGTCCTGCACCGCGGGGATCAGGTATTTCTTGTGCTTTTTCTCGTTCTCCACCAGATAGAGCTTGTGGGCGGGGTAGGTCAGGACCTCCTTCAGCGTGCCCACCTCCTGCCGCAGGGGATAGCTCAGCACCTTGGTGCCGATGAGCTCCGCGTCGAAGTATTCGCCCCGCTTCAGCTTCGCGTCCCTGCGGCGGATGGAGACGAACTTGCCCTTGAAGCGCAGCGCCGCGTCCATGTCCGTCACCCCCGGGAAGGTCACCAGCACCACCGTGCCGTGGACGCGGCGGCTCGCGGTCTCCATGGCGATGCCGTCGATATAGAGGGTCTTGAAGAGCGCGATGAATTCCGGCGTAAAGCCGCCCACGGGGTGCAGCTTCATCTCCCCGCGGACGCCGTGGGCGTTGACGATCTGCCCCACTTCGATGAGTTCCAGACGCATGGCGCGTCCTCCTTTGCCAAATCAAGATCGCAGCCGCGGCCAAAAGCCGTGCAGCATACTATTATTAAAATCTATCATAACAGAAACGACGCGGTTCGGCAACTGCCTTTTGTCCCGGCGCGCCGCGCTTTTCCGCCGCCGCGGCGGAGCGGGAGAGCGCCCGGGGCGGATGTTCTGACGGTTGACAAACCCCGCCGCCAGGTGCTATCATTTTTCAGAAAAGCCGTCCGGGAAAACGGGCCGGACCGGCGAAAAAACCATAGGAAAAATCCATAGGAAAGAGAGCGGAGGCCGCGTTGCTGTACATACCGAACCTATCCCATGACCCCTATTATAACCAGGCCTTTGAGGAGTTCGTGTTCACGACCTTCCGCGGGGAGGATATCCTGCTGCTGTGGCGCAACGCCCCGGCGGTGGTCTGCGGCTGCTACCAGAACGTGTTCGCGGAGGTCAGCGTCCCCGACGCCCTGCAGCGGGGCGTGGCCGTGGTGCGCCGGCCCTCCGGCGGCGGGACGGTCTTTCACGACCTGGGGAACCTGAATTACACCCTGATCCGCAGCTGCGACGCGGAGCGGGTGGAGTACGAGAGCTTTCTGCGGCCCATGGTGGCGGCGCTGCGCCGCGTGGGGGTCCCCGTCTCCGTCAACCGCACCAGCGACATCGCCGTCGACGGGCTTAAGGTTTCCGGCAGCGCCCAGCGGGTGGTGAAGGGCCGGGTGCTGCACCACGGCACGCTGCTGTACAGCACCGCCCTGGGGGAGCTGACGGCTCTCGCCAACGGCCGCCGCAGCTTTTTCGAGAGCAAGGGCGTCGCTTCGGTGCCCTGGCCGGTGACGAACATGATCGACCATATGGAGGACCGCTCACTCTCTATCGGGCAGTTCCAGCAGCGGCTGCTGGAGGCTTTGGGAGAGGATGAGTGTATCGGGACTTACCGCCTGACGGCGGAGGAGGAACGGCAGGTGTCGGAGCTTGCGGAGAGCAAGTACCGCAGTTGGGAGTGGACCTTCGGCAAGAGCCCGGCCTTTACCTACCGGCGGCGCTTCACCCTGCACGGCGCGGAGCGGCAGGTGGAGTACCGGGCGAACAAGGGCGTCATCCGGGAGATCCGCTTTACGCCGGAGGACCCGGCGCTGAGCGAGGCGCTGACGGGAAAACGGCTGGAGACAGAGGAGCTGCGGCAGGCCCTGCGGGACCGGCCGGACTGCGAAGCGCTGTATTTGTATCTATTTTAGGAGGAGCTTACCATGAAAGAGGAGCTGAGAATGCCGAAGCTGCGCCCGGAGATGGAGCGCGGCAGCCTGTGCGCCTGGCTGAAGGAGCCGGGCGAGGCGTTCAAAAAGGGCGAACCGATCTATGAGATCGAGACGGAAAAGGTGGTCAACCAGGTGGAGGCCGACCATGACGGCGTCATGGGCCGCCAGCTGGTGGAGGAGGGCGACGAGGTCGCCGTGGGCGCGCCCATCGCCGAGGTGGAGCGGTAAGCATGGCTACGAAGCAGAGAAAGCCGGATTGGCTGAGAGTGCCCTATAACCAGGCGGCGGTGGAAGAGGTGGCCCGGCTGATGAAGGACCTGAAGCTCAACACCGTCTGCAAGGAGGCCAACTGTCCGAACCTGGGCGAGTGCTATCAGAAGCACACCGCCACCTTTATGGTCATGGGCAGCCAGTGCACCCGCAACTGCCGCTTCTGCAACGTCACCTGCGGCAGGCCCCAGCCTCTGGACCCGGAGGAGCCGGGCCATGTGGCGGAGGTGGCGAAAAAGCTGGGACTGCGCCATGTGGTGGTGACCCAGGTCACCCGGGACGACCTGCCGGACGGCGGCGCGGCCCATATGGCCGCCGTGGTCCGGACAGTGAAGGAGACCTGCCCGCATACCACGGTGGAGGTGCTGATCTCCGACCTGAAGGGCAGCGAGGAGGCCCTGCGGACCGTGCTGGAGGCCCGGCCCGACGTGATGAACCATAACGTGGAGATGGTGAAGGAGCTGTATGCCTCCGTCCGGCCCCAGGCCATTTATGAGCGCTCGCTGAAGGTCCTCTCCGACAGCAAGCGCTTTGCTCCGGATATCCTGACCAAGACCGGCTTCATGCTGGGCCTGGGCGAGACGGACGCGCAGGTGGACGTGCTCATGGACGACGTCCGCGCCACGGGCTGCGACATCCTGACCATCAGCCAGTACCTCCAGCCCACCGGCCAGCACTGGCCCCTCGACCGTTATGTGACGCCGGAGGAGTTTGACCGCTTTAAGGAGATCGCCCTGCAAAAGGGCTTCCGCTTCGTGGCCAGCAGCCCGCTGGTCCGCTCCTCCTACCGGGCGGCGGAGGCGCTGGAGGCGGCCCAGGGCGGAAAGGCGGCCGCGGAATGATCTATATCGAGACAGGATCCTCCGACGCGTTTTTCAACTTCGGTCTGGAGTACTACTTCACCGCCGTCAAGCAGCTGAGCGAGCCGGTGTTCCTTTTCTGGCGCACCCAGCCCACGCTCATGGTGGGGAAGTACCAGAACACGCTGGAGGAGATCGACCAGGCCTATGCCGAGGCCCACGGCATCCAGGTGGTGCGGCGCATGAGCGGCGGCGGCACCATCTATACGGACCCCGGCGGCTGGCAGTTCACCTTCATCGAGTACGGCGACGGAGGGGAGATCCATTTCCAGGAGTTCATCTCCCCGGTGGTGGAGGCCCTGCGGGCGCTGGGGGTCCCGGCGGAGTTCAACGGCCGCAACGACCTGCTCATCGAGGGGAAAAAATTCTCCGGCAACGCACAGTATAAGCTGGCCGGGAACACGGTCCACCACGGCTCGCTGCTCTTCGCCACAGATATCGAGCAGATGGTGCGCAGCACTACGGTGGACGATTACAAGATCGTCTCCAAGAGCATCAAGTCCGTGCGGGACCGGGTCACCAACATCAGCGAGCACCTGCCCCGGCCCATCAGTGCGGAGGAGTTCAAGCGCCACATGATCAGCTACATCATGCGGGGCAGCGAGAAGCGCTATGAGCTGACGGAGGAGGACAAGCGGGAGTGCCAGCGCCTGGCGGACGAATACTTCCGCCCCTGGGAGCGGCGCTATGGCGCGAACCCCAAGTGCAGCCTGACGAAGACCGGACGCTTTGCCGGCGGCAAGATCGAGTTCCGGCTGGATATCCGCCGGGGCGAGATCGCCGCGGCCCACGTCAGCGGCGACTTCTTCGGCACCGCCCAGGCGGACGGCCTGGCGGACGCCCTCATCGGCTGCCGTTTCGAGCGGGAGGCCGTGCGGCAGGCCCTGCTGGAGCGCGGGATGGACGAGGCGGTCTACGGCATTACGGCCGAAAACATGGTGGAGACCATGTTTTCCTGAGAAACAAAAAACGCGGCGGCGCCGGGATTCGGCGCCGCCGCTTCTCTTTTCCGTTTTGCGCCCGCCGGGAGGGCGGAGAAAAAGCGCGGGGCCGCAGCCCGCGCGCTTTTTGTTCAGTCTACGATATCCACGGAAACCTTGACGCCGGTGCGCTGGGCGTAAGAACGGATGAGCGTCCGGATCTCTTTTGCGATACGGCCCTGGCGGCCGATGACCTTGCCCATGTCCTCCGGGGCGACACGCAGCTCCAGCGTCAGCTCCTGATCGCCCTGCACCTCGGTGACGGTGACGGCGTCAGGGTTCTCTACCAGGTTTCGCGCGATGTAGAGAAGCAAGTCTTTCATGAGCTGCTCCCCCGCGATTAAAGGACGTCTACCTTCTTCAGCAGAGCGCGGACGGTATCGGTGGGCTGCGCGCCGGACTTGATCCACTCGCGGGCGCGGTCGGCGTCGATCTTCACCTCGGCGGGAGAGACGCAGGGATTGTAGGTGCCCAGCTCCTCGATGAAGCGGCCGTCACGGGGGAAGCGGGAGTCAGCGACCACCACGCGGTAGTAAGGAGCCTTCTTGGCGCCCATTCTTCTCAGTCTGATCTTAACCATGTTTTGTTCCTCCAAATTCAATATATCATACTTTTTATACAATAAATGCGCTGTTGCACTTAGTGTACTCTTTATTTCAGCCGCTTTTTCCGGCCGAAGCCGTACAGGCTGCCCGCGGCCTTGCCGCCGCGCATGCCGCCCATCATCCCGGGCAGCTTTCCCTTGGACATCTGGCTGGTGAGCTGCTGCACCGCCTCGAACTGCTTGAGCAGGCGGTTCACGTCCGCCACCTCCTGGCCGCAGCCGGCGGCGATGCGCTTTTTGCGGCTGGCGTTCAGGATCTGCGGGTTCCGCCGCTCCTTGGGAGTCATGGAGGTGATGACGGCCTCCATCCGGCGGAACTGCTTTTCGTCGATCTGGGTGCTCTGGAGCTGGCGGCCGATCTGCCCCGGCATCATGCCGGCGAGCTGGTTGAGGTCGCCCATGCTCAAAAGCTGGCGGAGCTGGTCCAGATAATCCTCCAGATCCAGGCGGTTCTTACGGAGCTTTTCCTCCAGCTTCCTGGCCTTTTCCTCGTCCATGGACTGCTCGGCCTTTTCGATGAGGGACAGCATATCGCCCATGCCCAGGATGCGGGAAGCCATGCGGTCGGGGTGGAACACCTCCAGCATGTCCAGCTTCTCGCCGGTGCCGATGAACTTGATGGGCTTGCCGGTGGTGGCCTTGATGGAGAGGGCCGCGCCGCCGCGGGCGTCGCCGTCCAGCTTGGTCAGCACCACGCCGTCGATGCCCAGGGCCTGGTCGAAGGCGGAGGCGGCGTTCACCGCGTCCTGGCCGGTCATGGCGTCCACCACCAGAAGGATCTCGTTGGGATGGACGGCGGCCTTCACCCGGCGCAGCTCATCCATCAGCTCCTCGTCCACGTGGAGCCGGCCGGCGGTGTCGAGAAACACCATGTCATAGCCGTGGTCCTTGGCGTGGCGGACGGCCTCCCCGGCGATCTTCACGGGGTCGTCCTGCCCCATCTCAAAGACGGGGATGTTCAGCTGGCCGCCCACCACCTGCAGCTGGGTGATGGCGGCGGGGCGGTACACGTCGCAGGCCACGAGCAGGGGCCGCTTGCCGTACTTGCTGCGCATGAAGCCCGCGAGCTTTGCCACGTTGGTGGTCTTGCCCGCGCCCTGCAGGCCCACCATCATCACCACCGTGGGGGGATGGGGGGCCAGGTTCAGCTTGGCGTCGCTGCCGCCCATGAGGGCGATGAGCTCTTCGTTGACGATCTTCACGATCTGCTGGGCGGGCGTGAGGCTGTCCAGCACGTCGGCGCCGGTGGCGCGCTCCGTCACCTTGGC
This sequence comes from Oscillospiraceae bacterium, assembly GCA_051867635.1. Taxonomy (GTDB): domain Bacteria; phylum Bacillota; class Clostridia; order Oscillospirales; family Oscillospiraceae; genus RGIG5472. The sequence continues at coordinate 18,709 of JBJDYT010000023.1, read as the reverse complement.
GATGAACTCCTTCACCACCTTGTAGCTGACGTCTGCCTCCAGCAGAGCCATGCGTACCTCCCGCAGGCCCTCCTTCACGTCGGCCTCTGTCAGGCGGCCCTTGCCCCGCATGCGCTTGAATGTGGCGTTCAGTTTTTCGGAAAGTCCTTCAAAAGCCATGTTCTTATTCCTTCAAAGACTGGGCGGCGCTGAGGATCTGCTCGGTGAGATCGCCGATGCGGGGATTCTCATACTGCCGGTAGTTGATCTGCCTGATCTCGCCCGCGGCGGCCTCGATGCGGTCCAGATGCTGGCGCATGTGGAGGAAGCGCCCCACAAGGCCGGTCTTGTCCTCCATCTCGGTGAGGATGCCCTCCGCCCGGACGATGACGTCCCGCACGCCCTGGCGGGAGATGCCGTAATTCTCCGCGATCTCTGCCAGGGAGAGGTCGTTGTTGTAGTACAGGTCGAAAAATTCCTTCTGCCGTTCAGTGAGCAGCTCCCCGTAAAAATCGTAGAGCATGGTCATGCGGTAGGTCTGATTTTTCACGCCGGCGACCCCCTTTTTCGTCTTGTTGTAAAGCTGAAATCCTTTACAACAGCAACTATCTTACAGGAATTTTTCCGAAAAGTCAATAAGAATTGCTCGAAAATTCCGGGGCTTTTTCAAAATATGTGGCGGAAACGGAGAAAGAGCGGTTTGTTTATAAAATATCTATGGAAAAATGAGGGAAGCCGGCGTATAATACATCTAAATGTAAACACCGACATGGGACAAGGAGCTTTTATGGAATTGATTCGGACGCAACTGGCGCAGGGCGTGCGGCTGAGTTACCTCCCTTCGGGGAAGTTCAAGACCGGCATGCTCAGCGCAAATTTTGTGCTGCCGCTGCAAAGGGAGACGCTGGCGCAGGACGCGCTGTTGGGCGCGGTGCTGCGCCGGGGCTGCGAGCGATACCCGGACATGAAGCAGGTCAGCGAGGCGCTGGACCTGCTGTACGGCGCGCAGATCAGCCCCGCTTTCCGCCGCAAGTCGGAGCGCTGCTGCGTCGGCTTTGTGGCGAGCTTTATCGACGACGCGTACACCCCCGGCGGGGAGAAGCTGCTGGAGCCGGTGGCGGAGCTGCTGGGCCAGCTGCTGCTGCGCCCGGCGCTGGAAAACGGCGTTTTCCGCCCGGACTATGTGCGCCAGGAAAAGGACAACCTGCTGGACGCCATCCGCAGCCGCATCAACGACAAGCGGGAGTGGGCGGACTTCCGGCTGCTTCAGGAGCTTTGCGCGGGGGAGCCCTACGGCCTTTCCCCGGAGGAGGAAGCGGTGGAGGCCGTCACGCCGGAGGGGCTGCTGGCCCGCTGGCAGGAGGTGCTGCGGACCGCGCCCCTTGAGCTGTTTTACTGCGGCAGCGCCCCGCAGGAGCGGGTGGAGGCGGCGCTGCGCCATGCCCTGCGAGAGCTTCCGCGCGCGGCGCTGCTGACCCTGCCGCCCGTGCTGCCCCACGCGCCGCGAGCGGAGGTGCGGCGGATTACCGAGCGCATGGACGTGACCCAGGGGAAGCTCGCCATGGGCTTTGCCTGCACGGCGGAGGACGTGCCCGCCATGATCCTGGCGAACACCTTGTTTGGCGGCTCCTCCAATTCGAAGCTCTTTATGAACGTGCGGGAGAAGCTCTCCCTCTGCTATTACGCCTCCTCCGGCTACCACCGGAGCAAGGGGCTCGTCACCGTGTCCTCCGGCGTGGAATTCCGGAACTTCCAGCGGGCCTATGACGAGATCATGGCGCAGCTGGAGGCGGTGCAGCGCTTCGAGCTGGAGGAGTGGGAGCTGCCCGGCGCCCGCAGCACCATGCGCAACACCTTCCGCACCATGGCCGACTCCCAGCGCCGGCTGGAGGATTTCACCCTGGGCGAGAGCGCCGGCGGCACGGACGCGACGCTGGAGGAGTACCTGACTGCCCTGGAAGCGGCGACGGAGGAACGCATCATGGCGGCGGCCAAGACCGTGCGCCTGGACACGGTGTACTTCCTCACCGGGAAGGAGGCGTGAGCATGAGAAAGGACATATACCCTGAGATCGGGGAGACGGTTTACCGCGAGACGCTTCCCAACGGCCTGCAGGTGGCGGTGGTGCCGAAGGAGGGCTACGCCAAGTCCTACGCCCTCTTTGCCACCCGCTACGGCGGCATGGACATGCGCTTTCGCATCGGCGGGGAGTTCATGGACACCCCCGCCGGCATCGCCCATTACCTGGAGCATAAAATGTTCGACACGGAGGAGGGCAACGCCCTGCAGGAGTTGGCGAAGAACGGGGCCGAGCCCAACGCCTTCACCTCCAACGCCATGACGGCCTATTACTTCGATTCCACCGAGCATTTCGAGGAGAACCTGCGTATCCTGCTCTCCTTTGTCTCCGTGCCGTATTTCACGGAGGAGAGCGTGGAGAAGGAGCGGGGCATCATCGGCCAGGAGATCCGCATGGTGGAGGACAACCCCGAGTGGCAGGTCTACGAGCAGCTGATGCAGTGCCTGTATCGCAGCCATCCCGTGCGGGTGCCCGTGGCGGGCTCTGTGGAGAGCATCTCCCATATCACGGCGGAGACCCTGTACGACTGCCACCGTATGTTCTACACCCCCTCCAACATGATCCTCGTGGTGGTGGGGGCCGTGGAGCCGGAGCGCATCTGCGCCATCGCCCGGGAGGTCCTGCCGGAGCGCGGCGGCGAGGCCGCGGAGCGGGACTACGGCGGGGAAGAGCCGCCCTGCGCGGCGGAGCGGGAGCGCAGCCGCGCCATGGAGGTCTCCCAGCCCAGCTTCCTGGTGGGCTTCAAGTGCTGCCCGCCGGAGGAAGGGGAGGCGGAGCTGCGCGAGTCGCTGGTGGGAGAGCTTGCCTGCGACATCCTTCTCGGGGATTCCAGCCCCCTGTTCAACCGCCTCTATACCGAGGGTCTCATCAACGCCGGCTTCGGTGGAGGGTATGATATCTTCAGCGGCTCCGCCGTTCTGTATGCCGGGGGCGACGGCAAGGACCCCCGGGCGGTGCGGGACGCCGTGTTGCAGGAGGCCCGCCGCGTGGCCAAGGAGGGCGTGGACAGCGAGCGCTTTCAGAAGATCCTCCGGGGCAACTACGGCGAGACCCTGCGGGGCTTCAACTCCTTTGAAAACATCGCCCTGCTGCTGACGGAGGGGTACTTCCGCGGCTACGACGCCTACCGTTTCGCGGAGCTGTACCGCGGCATCACGGAGGAGGACGTGCGCCGCTTCATCGAGGAGAATCTGACGGAGGAGCGCTGCGCCCTGTCCGTGATCTGTCCGGCGGAGAGCGCCTGAGGGCGCCGCCGGCAAGAAATGAGTTTCAGCAAAAAAAGGATGTGACAAGCTTTGACGGCACTGAAGAATATGCCCATCAGCTTCCCCGGCCTCTTCGGGGACTGGGAGTTCACCGCCTCGCCCGTCTGCTTCTCCATCGGGGAGAAGCACGTCTACTGGTACGGGGTCCTCATCGCGGCGGGACTGCTGCTGGCCCTGCTGTTCTGCTCCCGGCGGGCGTCGCGGTACGGCCTGACGGAGGACGACGTGTACGACATGATCATCTGGGAGATCCCGGCGGGCATCGTGGGCGCGCGGCTGTACTATGTCATCTTCTACTACTCCCGCTTCCAGAACGCGGACGGCAGCCCCAACTGGGGGAAGATTGTGGCGCTGTGGGACGGCGGCCTGGCCATTTACGGCACCATCATCGCCTGTATGCTGGTGGCGTTTCTGTTCTGCCGGAAAAAGAAGATCCCCATGGGGGCCATGACGGACCTGTGCGTCATGGGCCTGCTCATCGGGCAGGCCATCGGCCGCTGGGGCAACTTCATGAACCGGGAGGCCTTCGGCACGGAGACCACGCTGCCCTGGCGGATGCGTCTCTGGGTCTCCGCCTACGAGTATATCGAGGTACACCCCACCTTTTTGTATGAGAGCCTGTGGAACCTGCTGGGGCTGGCGCTGATCGTGTTCGTGGTGGACAAGGGCCGCCGCTTCGACGGGGAGAACACTTGGTTTTACTTCCTCTGGTACGGCATAGGCCGCACCTGGGTGGAGAGCCTCCGCTCCGACAGCCTGTACCTGTTCGACTGGACGCTGCTTGGCCAGCCCATCCGCGTCTCCCAGGCGCTGAGCGTGGTGCTGGTGTGCGTCTCCGCCTTCATGCTGCTGTATCATCTGAAGCTGCGCCCCGGCGACCCGGAGCGGATGCTGGTGCGGCAGAAGGCCCGTCTCGCGGCGGAGGCGGAGCTCTCCGGGGAAGCGGGCTCCATGGACTGTGTTGACGACGCTGCGGACGGCGCGGCGAGTGAGAAAGAAGAAAACGAGAAAAAGGAGAACACCTGATGGCGATTTTGATCGACGGCAAGCAGCTGGCAAAGGATCTGCGCATGCAGATCAAGAACGAGGCGGCGGCGCTGCCCCGCAGACCGGGCCTCGCGGTGATCCTGGTGGGCGAAGATCCCGCCAGCCAGGTCTATGTCCGCAATAAGGAGAAGGACTGCGTGCAGTGCGGCTTCTCCGGTCAGACCTATCGTATGGACGACTGCGGCGAGGAGGAGCTGCTGGCGCTGATCCAGCGCCTGAACGACGATCCCCTCACCGACGGCATTCTGGTGCAGCTGCCCCTGCCCGAGGGCATCAACGAGCGCCGTGTGCTGGAATCCATCCGCCCGGACAAGGATGTGGACGCCTTCCATCCTGAGAACGTGGGCCGCATGATCGTGGGCGAGCCCTACCTCTGGCCCTGCACCCCCGGCGGCATCATGGAGATGTTCCGCGCCCACGACATCAGCCTCACCGGCAAGACCTGCGTCATGGTGGGCCGCAGCAACATCGTGGGCAAGCCCATGGGCCTGCTCATGCTGCGGGAGCATGCCACGGTCATCTTCTGCCACAGCAGGACGAAGGACCTGGCGGCCATGACCCGCCAGGCGGACGTGCTGGTGGTGGCGGCGGGCCAGCGCAACCTCATCACCGGCGACATGGTCAAGGAGGGCGCGGTGGTCATAGACGTGGCCATGAACCGCGATCCCGAGACCGGCTCCTTCACCGGCGACGTGGTGTTCGACGAGGTGGAGAAGAAGGCCTCCTATATCACCCCCGTCCCCGGCGGTGTGGGCCCCATGACCCGCGCCATCCTCATGCGGAACATCCTCACCGCTTCCAAGAAGCATCAGGGCGTGGAGTGAGCCTTCCCCCCCAGGCAAAAAGCATCCGGGTCCGGCCCGGATGCTTTTTTTGCGCTCCGGCGGCAGATTTTTACAGCCGGGGGTCTTCTCAAAAACGGTCAACGCCGTATAATGGTACTTGACCGACACGGTTAACGGAGGCAGTGCCATGAATCAAAAGTTCTTTTCGCTTCCGGCGGAAAAGCAGCAGGCGATCCTCAACGCGGGCTACCGGGTGTTCTCCCAAAACTCCTACAAGAAAAGCCCCATGAGCGAGATCGCGGACGCGGCAGGGATCAGCAAGGCGCTGCTGTTCCACTATTTCCACAACAAAAAGGAGCTGTACCTCTTCCTCTGGGAGAAGTGCGCGGAGATCACCATTGAATACCTGACGAAGTACGACTGCTACGCCCAGAAGGACCTGTTTGAGAGCATGACGCGGGGGATGCGGGCCAAAATGGACATCACCCGGCAGTATCCTCATATGGCGTTTTTCACCATCAGGGCTTTCTACGAAAAGGACCCGGAGATCTGCGCCGCCATTCAGGAGAGCTATCAGAAACACTTTTCCTACAAGGCCAGCCACACGCTGCTGAACCTGGATCCGGCGCAGTTCGTGCCGGGGCTGGATATCGAGATGATGTACCGGGACATGTACTGGGCCTCCGAGGGCTATCTCTGGGAAATGGTACAGCGCGGGGACGTGGATGTGGAGAAAATGGAGCAGGATTTCACCAGAATGATCGAGTTCTGGAAATCGGTCTACCTGCGAAAGGAGGAATGAACATGGACGCCATCAAGACCAGCGGCCTTACCAAGTACTACGGCAAGGCCCGGGGCGTCATCGATTTGAACCTGAGCGTGGCGGAGGGCGAGTTCTTCGGCTTCATCGGCCCCAACGGGGCGGGGAAGTCCACCACCATCCGCACGCTGCTGGGGCTGCTCTCCCCCACGGGGGGCAGCGCGTCGGTCCTGGGGCTGGATGTGACACGGGAAAAGGAGCGCATTCTGCAGCGCGTGGGCTACCTTCCCTCCGAGGCGGCGTTTTACGCCGGCATGCGGGTGCGGGACGTGCTGAAGTTTTCGGCGGACCTGCGAAGGCGCAGCTGCGCCGCCGAGGCAAAACGCCTCTGCGACAGGCTGCAGCTGGATGTGGGCCGCAGGGTGGAGGAGCTCTCCTTCGGCAACCGCAAGAAGGCCGCCATCGTCTGCGCCCTGCAGCACGAGCCGGAGCTTTTGATCCTGGATGAGCCCACCAGCGGCCTGGACCCGCTGATGCAGCGGGAGTTCTTCGCCATTCTGCGCGAGCGGAATCAGGCGGGGGCCACCGTGTTTCTCTCCAGCCATGTGCTCTCGGAGATCCAGCGGCACTGCCGGCGGGCGGCCATCATCCGCGAGGGCAGGCTCATCGCCTGCGACAGCGTGGAGGCGCTCGCCCGTACCAGCGCCAAGCGCGTCACCGTCCATGGCGAGATCGATATCGGGCAGCTGGCGGACGTCCGGGATAAACAGACGGTGGACGGCGGCGTCAGCTTCCTCTATGGCGGCGGCATGGACGAGCTGGTGCGCTGTCTCTCCCGGGGAAGGCTCACGGACCTCTCCGTGGCGGAGCCGGACCTGGAGGAGATCTTCCTCCATTACTATACGGAAGGGGGCGGGGCGGAATGACGCTTGTGAAACATGAGCTGCGGCAGGGCGGCAAGGCTCTGGCCGTCTGGACCGCCGCCATCGGCTTTCTCATGGCGGTCTGCATCTTCCTCTTTCCCGAGATGAAGGACGAGATGGACGGCGTGACGGAGATTTTCGCCTCCATGGGCGCCTTCTCGGCGGCCTTCGGCATGGACCGGCTCAGCTTCGGCACGCTCATCGGCTTTTACGCGGTGGAGTGCGGCAATATCCTGGGGCTTGGCGGCGCGTTCTTCGCCTCCCTCATCGCCGTTTCCGCCCTGGCGAAGGAGGAGCGGGACCGGACGGCGGAGTTCCTGCTGACCCACCCCGTCAGCCGCGGGCGGATCGTCAGCGGGAAGCTCGCCGCCGTCCTGCTCCAGATCGTGCTGCTGAACGCCGTGGTGTTCGGTCTGGCGCTTATTTCCGTCGCCGCCGTGGGCGAGGAGATCCCCTGGAAGGAGCTTTGCCTGCTGCACCTGGCCTACTTCCTCCTGCAGCTGGAGCTGGCGGGCGTCTGCTTCGGCATTTCGGCCTTCCTGCGCCGGGGCGGCCTGGGCGTGGGGCTGGGCCTCGCCGCCGTGATGTACTTCCTCAACATCATCGCGAACCTCTCCGACCGCGCGTCCTTCTTGAAATATGTGACGCCCTTTGGCTATACGGAGGGGGCGGACATCGTGGCGAATGGCAGCCTGGACGCGGCGCTGGTGGCCCTCGGCATGCTGTACGCCCTGCTGGGCGTGGCGGCGGCCTACTGGGAATACGGCAGGAAGGATATCCGCTGAGAGAGCCTGTATAAAGCAAACAGGAAGCGGCGGGGCCACAGGCCCCGCCGCTCCCTTTGTTGTTTTTGGTGTTTATACTAGTTCTTGATAAAAAGCTTAAAAAGCTTTTTATACAGTCTCGCGCTGCGGCGCTTGCTGCACTTCCGTCACCAGTGTACCACTGGTTCCTCCCTGAGCGCGGAGCGCGTCAAGAACTGCATGATGCGATAGCCGTTGGCGGCTTTGCCGCCTTACGGATATCCATGCACAGCAGACGGCGCAGCGTGCGTCAGCACGATGCGAGTGTGCGCAGCACACGGGATTCTTGATTAAATCTTTTAATCAAGAATCAGTATCACTCCACGGACAGTACGGTGTAGCCCGCGTCCTCCACGGCCTTGCGCAGCGCCTCGGCGCTGACCTCGCCCGTAACGGCGGCGGTGCCGGCGGCGAGATCCACCGTGGCCTGCACGCCCTCGATGGCGTTCAGGGCCTTTTCCACGCGGCCGGAGCAGTGGCTGCACATCATGCCCTCGATCTTAATGGTCCGTACCTGGCTCATATCCTTTGCTTCCTCCTTGTGTGATTCTGTATGCGTCTCCGGGACCTCCTCCCGGTAGGTGTGGGTGAGAGAGGGCTTCCAGCCCCGCAGGCGCAGGGCGTTGCTGACGACACAGAGAGAGCTGAGGCTCATGGCGGCCGCCGCCAGCATGGGGTTCAGCCGCAGGTGCAGCAGGGGATACAGCGCGCCCGCCGCCACGGGGATGCCCACGGTGTTGTAAAAGAAGGCCCAGAACAGGTTCTGCCGGATGTTCCGGATCACCGCCCGGGAGAGCTGCATGGCCGCCGCCGCGTCGGAGAGGTCGCTCTTCATCAGCACCACGTCCGCGGACTCCAGGGCGATATCCGTGCCCGCGCCGATGGCGACGCCTACGTCCGCCGCGGCCAGGGCCGGCGCGTCGTTGATGCCGTCGCCGATCATGGCGACGGTCTTGCCCTGCGCCTGCAGCTCGGTGATGCAGTGCTGCTTGTCCGCGGGCAGCACCTCCGCGTACACCGTCTCGATGCCTAAGTCCTTCGCGATGGCGTCCGCCGTCCGCCGGTTGTCGCCGGTGAGCAGCACCACCTCCGTCCCCAGCTTGCGGAAATCCTCCAGGGCGTTGCGGCTGCTGGCGCGGACCACGTCCGCCACGCCCACGATGCCGAGGAGCGTCTGCCCTTGGGCGAAATAGAGGGGCGTTTTGCCCCTGGAGGCGAAGCCCTCCGCTGCCGCGTCAAAGGCGGAGATATCCACGCCGCTGGCCTCCATGAGACGGCGGTTGCCGCCGAGAACGGTTTTTCCGCCCAGTCGGGCACTGACGCCGCCGCCCGCCGAGGCCTGGAAGTCTTCCGCCTCTTCGAGCGGCAGCCCCCGGCGCTCCGCCTCCCGCAGGATGGCCTGGGCCAGGGGATGCTCGGAGAGCTGCTCCACCGAGGCGGCGGCACAAAGGAGCTGTTCCTCCGTCACGCCGTCCGCGGTGAGCACGTCCGTCACCTGGGGGCGGCCTTCCGTGACGGTGCCGGTCTTATCCAGCACCACCGCGTCCACCTTGCCCAGCAGCTCCAGGCTCTCCGCGGACTTGATGAGGATGCCCTGCTTTGCCGCGGCGCCGGTGCCGATCATGATGGCCACGGGAGTCGCCAGACCCAGCGCGCAGGGGCAGGAGATCACCAGCACCGCGATGCCGATGGAGAGGGCGAAGCTCACGCCCATGCCGCCCACGGTGCCCCAGAGGAGGGCGGCGATGAGGGCGATGGCCATGACCACCGGCACGAACACGCCGCTGACCCGGTCGGCCAGCTTGGAGATGGGGGCTTTGGAGGAGGCGGCCTCCTCCATGAGCCGCACGATCTGGGCGAGGGTGGTGTCCGCGCCCACGCGCTTGGCTTCCATTTCCGCGTAGCCCCAGCGGAGGACCGTGCCCGCCGTCAGCGTGTCGCCGGGATTCTTTTCCACCGGCAGGCTCTCGCCCGTCAGGGCGGATTCGTCCACCGCCGCCTGCCCGGTGACCAGCGTGCCGTCCACCGGCACCTTGCCGCCCTGGCGGAGGATGACCAGATCCCCCGCCGCCACTTCGCTGACGGGAACGGTGTACTCCTGTCCCTCCCGCTTCACCACCGCCGACTGGGGGGCCAGGGCCAGCAGGGAGGAGACGGCTTCCGTGGTCTTGAGGTTGGAGCGCTGCTCCATGTACTTGCCCACGGAGACCAGCGCCAGGATCATGCCCGCGGACTCGAAGTACAGCTCCGGCATGGCCTCGCCCATGCCGTGGGGCAGGGAGGCCATCTCAATGAGGCTGTAGACCACGCCCGCCGCCGCGCCCAGGGCCACGAGGGAGTCCATGTTGGGGGCGAGCTTAAAGAGCCGGGAGAAGCCCACGATAAAATAGTTTCGGTTCCACCAGAGGATGGGCAGCAGCAAAAGGAGCTGCACCAAAGCGTAGAGGAACTGATTCATGTGCAGCGCCTTGGGGATGGGCGCGCCCATCATGTGTCCCATGGCCAGATAAAACAGGGGAATGAGGAAGGCGATGGAGAGGAGCAGGCTGCGCTTTTTCCGCTTCAGCTCCTGCTGCTGCTTTTCGCTCCGCTTTTCCCGGGCGGACTCCCCCGCGTTCTCGCAGCCGTAGCCCGCCGCCACTACCGCGTCGATGATGTCCTGCTTTTGCAGGCCCTCAAAGGTGACGCTCATGCCCCCGGTCATGAGATTGACGTTGGCGGCGGAGACGCCCGGGAGCTTCCGCACCGCCTTTTCCACGTGGGCGCTGCAGGCGCTGCAGGTCATCCCCGTGACGATGAAGTTTTCCTGTGCCATATGGCTGTTTTCCTCCTGCCTGCCGCGGCGGGCCGCTGCGCCGCCGGGCGTACTGGTTTCCGCTTAGTCATCCTCTCCGTCCCCGCAGTGGCAGGGGCGGCACTTCTGGTTGTGGCATTTCGCCGCCTCCGCCGTCCCGCAGCCCCCCTGGGCGGGGGAGCAGGCCTTGCACTCGGTGCCGGCCAGGGCGCTGAGCTCCTCCGCCAGGCCCCGCAGGGCCTCGCGGTTCACGCCGTAGTGCATGAAATAGCCCTTCTTTTCGCCCTCCAGCAGCCCCGCCTCCCGCAGCACCTTCAGATGCTGGGAGACGGCGGCCTCCGAGATATGGAGCTTCCTTGCCAGCGCGCGGACGCAGTAGTTGTGCGCCAGCAGCAGTGTGACGATCCGCATGCGCGTGTCATCCGCCAGCACCTTGAGGACCGGCATATGTTCCATCTGCTATCCCTGCCTTAGCTTTTGTGATTAAGTCACGACTTAATTACAGTATAGCAGCCTGTCCAAATAAGTCAAGGCTTAATTAAAAATTTTGCCGGGGCAGGAGGGAAAAAGCGAAAGGAAGCGCCCGGACAGGGCGCTTCCTTTTCCCGCGGCCGCTCAGCGCTTGTCGCCGGGCTTGAACAGCAGCGCCGCGAGCAAACCGAACAGCACCGCCGCGGCGATGCCCCCGGCGGTGGCGCCGAGGCCGCCGGTGAAGATGCCGAGCCAGCCGTCCTTGGCCACCGCCTCCTTCACGCCCTTGGCGAGGCTGTAGCCGAAGCCGGTCAGGGGCACCGTGGCCCCCGCGCCGCCCCATTTCACCAGCGGCTCGTACAGGCCCAGGGCGCCCAGCGCCACGCCGGCCACCACATAGCCCGTCAGGATGCGGGCGGGGGTGAGCTGGGTTTTGTCGATGAGGATCTGGCCGATGGCGCAGAGAATGCCGCCGCAGAGGAACGCGTTGAGGTAGCTCATGCCTTCGCCTCCTTTCCCTCGATGACCACCGCGTGGCAGATGCCGGGGATGCTCTCGCCCTGGTAGACGGAGGTGGTGGAGAGCAGCGCGCCCGTGGGGGCGAAGAGGATGCGCCGCCACTTGCCGCTCTGCAGGTTCCCCAGCACATAGCCCGCCAGGACGGAGGCGCTGCAGCCCGCGCCGGAGCCGCCGCAGTGCATATCCTGCTTTTCGATGTCATAGAGTAAGGCGCCGCAGTCGAAGTAGTTCTTCGTCATGTCCACGCCGTCCCGGGCGAAGAGCTCCGTCAGGATCTCGCTGCCGAGCTTTCCCAGGTCCCCTGTCAGGATCAGGTCGAAGCTCTCCGGCCCCTCGCCCGTGTCCCGGAAGTAGAGCGAGAGGGTGTCATAGGCGGCGGGGGCCATGGCGGCGCCCATGTTGTTGGAGTCGGTGAGGCCCTTGTCCACGATGCGCCCGCAGACCGCGTGGGTGATCCGGGGGCCGTCGCCCTCCTCGCCCAGCAGGCAGCAGCCGCAGGCCGTGGCGGTCCACTGGGCGGTGGGGGTACGCTGGTTGCCGTAGGGCATGGGGGTGCGGTACTGCCGCTCCGCCGTGCAGTAGTGGGAGGAGGCGATGGCCGCCGTGCGGCGGGCGAAGCCTCCGTCAACGGCCATGGCGGCCAGGGACAGGCTCTCGCCCATGGTGGAGCAGGCGCCGTAGACCCCGTAGAAGGGGACGCTGAAATGCCGCATGGCGAAGGAGGTGCCGGTACACTGGTTCAAAAGGTCTCCGCCGAAGACCATATCCAGATCCGCCCGGGTGAGGGAGGCCTTCTCCATGGCCTTGGAGAGGGCGCGCTTCTGCATGGCGGTCTCCGCCTTTTCCCAGGTCTTTTCTCCGAAGAAGGAGTCGTCCTCCAGCAAATCGAAGTACCGGCTCAGGGGGCCCTGCCCCTCCATTTTGCCGCCGATGCTGGCCCAGGAGAGGAGGACGGGAGGCCGGGAGAACCGGACGGTCCCCGCGCCGACGCGCTTGCTGCTCATGGCATCATTCCGCCTTTCGCTTCAAACATTTGCCCATAGTCTGTCCTGCCGGGGAGAAAATATACGGCAGGGACTGGAAATGGCGGCGCAAACGCAGTATAATGCTGGGTAAGCTGTGTGCGGCGGGGGAACGCTCCGCCGTTTTCAGGAAGAAACCGCCCCCGGCGGGCAAAAGGAAAGGGAGAGACGCCATGCAGTCTCAAATGCGGTATTTCGGATACGTCTGCCCCAAGTGCGGCAAGAGTGTCATGGAGGGGCGCAGCGTCTTCGCCCTGCAGGCGGCCGCCGCCCGCGTCGCCTGCGAGTGCGGCCGGTCGGAGCTCCGGGTGGAGCTGGAGGGGCAGCGCGCGCGGCTTTACGTGCCCTGCGGCGTCTGCGGCGCGGAGCATCAGGCGGAGTGCAGCGCGGAGCAGCTCCTGTCAGGCAGCGGCATCGGCCTCGCCTGCCCGGACTGCCGGCAGCTCTGCTGCTTCGTGGGGGAGGAAGGGCGCGTGGCCCGCTCGCTGAAGGAGCTGGAGCTGCTGGCGCAGAAGGAGAAGGGCCGCGGCGACGAAGAGGAGCCGGAGGCCTTTTCCGACAATGTGATCATGTATGAGGTGCTGTCGGAGCTGCGGGAGATCGCGGCGCGGCAGGACGGCGTCACCTGCGCCTGCGGCAGCCGCCGCTGGCGGATGGAGGTGGGCCGGGCCAGCGTGGATCTGATCTGCGCCGACTGCGGGACGAAGCTCCGCATCCCCGCCGCCACGGACGAGGACCTGGACAGCCTCTGCTGCCATATGCGGCTGGTGATCCCCGGGCGGAAGGCCTGAGAGAAGGGAAGGACCTTTATTATGATAGAATGGCTTGCGAAACATTTTATTAAGGACTGTGAAAACGTGCAGTCCCCCGCGGTACGGACGGCCTACGGGACGCTCTGCAGCGCCGTGGGCGTGGGGCTGAATCTGCTGCTGTGCCTGGGAAAGGTGCTGACGGGCCTGGCCGTGGGCTCCATCGCCATCGTGGCGGACGGGCTGAACAACCTCTCCGACGCGGGCAGCTCCGTGGTGACCATGCTGGGCTTCAAGCTGGCGGGGAAGAAGCCGGACGCGGACCATCCCTTCGGCCACGGGCGGATGGAGTACCTCTCGGGCCTCGCGGTGGCCATGCTGATCCTGCTCATGGGCTTTGAGCTGCTGAAGACTTCTTTTCAGAAGATCCGCCAGCCGGAGCCGGTTTTGTTCAGCTGGGCGGCGGTGGCGGTGCTGCTTATCTCCGTCGCCGTGAAGTTTTATATGAGCGCCTATAACCGGCGCATCGGGCAGAAGATCCGCTCCACCGCCATGAGCGCCACGGCGGTGGACAGTCTCAGCGACTGCATCTCCACCGCGGCGGTGCTGCTGGCCACCGTGGTGGGCGGCTTCACCCCGCTGCAGATCGACGGCTACGCGGGGCTGGTGGTGGCCTGCTTCATCCTCTTTGCGGGCTACAACGCCGCCCGGGACACCATTTCCCCCCTGCTGGGGCAGGCCCCGGACGAGGAGCTGGTCCACACCATCCAGAGCGTGGTGCTGGAATACCCCCACATCGTGGGCATCCACGACCTGGTGGTGCACGATTACGGCCCGGGCCGGCTCATGGTGTCCCTCCATGCGGAGGTGCCGGCCCATATGGACATCCTGGCCATCCACGACGAGGTGGACAACGCGGAGAACGAGCTGCGGCGGGTGCTGCACTGCGAGGCCACCATCCACATGGACCCCATCGTCACGGCGGACCCCCGGGTGGCCGCCCTGCGCAAGGAGACGGAGCGGCTGGTGAAGACCATCGACGGGCGCGTCACCATCCACGATTTCCGCATCGTCCCCGGCGACACCCATACGAACCTGCTCTTCGACGCGGTGCTGCCCGTGGACCTGGACATGAGCGAGGCTGAGGCCAAGGAACAGATCCAGCGCCTGGTCCGGGGGATGGAGGGCAACTGCTTTGCCGTGGTACATATCGACCGCGCCTATGTGTGAGTTTCTCTGCCTGTGCGCTGCCCCATGCGCCGCGCGGCACTGAACGAAAAAACGCGGGAAAAGGCCTTGCCTTTTCCCGCATGAGACTTATTCCCATTTGCTCCAGACGTCGGGGCAGTAGCCCACGGTGGCCTCCCTGCCGTTGCGGACGATGGGGGCGTTGAACAGCTCCGGGTGCTCCAGGAGCTTCGCCTCCGCCGCCTCCGGCGTGATATAGGCCATGTACAGCTCCTCATAGGCCCGGCATTTGGTGTTGATGAGCTGCTCGGGCTTCAGCTTCTGGCGGATGCTGCGGTATTCGCCGGGGGAGAGGCCCTTGCTGGGCAGGTCGATATACTGGTACTTGATGCGGCGCTCCTTGAACCAGCGCTCCGCTTTTTTGGAGTCGAAGGATTTGGAGGAGCCAAAGATCTGAATGTTCATACTGCGTCTCCTTTGGCAGAAAAAAGAAATGGAGGGTCCCCTATGTCTCAGGAACAGGTCGCGCTGCTGCAGCGCATGGTGGAGGAAAGCAATTACATCGTCTTTTTCGGCGGCGCGGGCGTCTCCACGGAGTCCGGCATCCCGGACTTCCGCAGCGTGGACGGGCTGTACCACCAGAAATACGACTATCCTCCCGAGACTATTTTAAGCCATAGCTTTTACGTTGACAAGAGGGAGGAGTTCTACCGCTTTTACCGTGACAAGATCCTCCATCCCGAGGCCAAGCCCAACGCCGCCCACCGGAAGCTGGCGGAGCTGGAGGCGCAGGGAAAGCTGAAGGCGGTGGTGACCCAGAACATCGACGGGCTGCATCAGGCGGCGGGAAGCCGGACGGTGCTGGAGCTGCACGGCAGCGTGCTGCGGAACTACTGCGAGCGCTGCGGCCGCTTCTACGGGCTGGAGACGGTGCTGGAGAGCGAGGGTGTGCCCCGCTGCGCCTGCGGCGGCCCGGTGAAGCCGGACGTGGTGCTGTACGAGGAGGGCCTGGACCAGGAGGTGCTGCAGAGTGCGGTGACCCATATCAGCCGGGCGGATCTGCTGCTGGTGGGCGGCACGTCGCTGGCGGTGTACCCGGCGGCGGGGCTGGTGCGCTATTTCCGCGGCAGGCACCTGGTGGTCATCAACAAGAGCGCCGCGCCGGCGGAGCTGGGGGCGGACCTCGTTATCACGGACCCCATCGGCGAGGTGCTGGGGCAGCTGCGCTGAGAAAAGAATCCCCCAAAAAGCGGAAAAAACAGTTGACAAACGGCGGCGGATTTCATATAATCATCCTTGCGGTCCTTCCGTTGAAGAGGATTTGCGGGTGTGCTGGAATTGGCAGACAGGCTAGCTTGAGGTGCTAGTGTTCGTAAGGACGTGCGGGTTCAAGTCCCGCCATCCGCACCATCTTGTTCGATGGGGCGCCGGAAGGGTTAAGAGATGCGCGAGTGGTGGAATTGGCAGACTCGCTAGATTCAGGTTCTAGTGTCCTTCACGGACGTGCGGGTTCAAGTCCCGCCTCGCGCACCACCTTTTTTAAAAAAGGCGGAGCGGCGCTTTCCTTCCGAAAAAGTGAATACAAAGACGCGCGAGTGGTGGAATTGGCAGACTCGCTAGATTCAGGTTCTAGTGTCCTTCACGGACGTGCGGGTTCAAGTCCCGCCTCGCGCACCAAAAGAGACAGCCGAAAGGCTGGCTCTTTTTTTGCCCCGCCGGCGCGGCGCCGGGCTTCCCGCCTTGCAAAGGGCGGGAAAAGGCGGTATGATGAGACTATCCAAAATGGCAGCGCCGCTGAAGGCGCTTGAGGGGGCTTGCGTTGTGGGGTTTAATCTGAATAAGGCAAGGGCAGCAAAGGAAGAAATTCTGAAATCCTTTACTCCGCTGGAACTGAACGAGGGCAATGTCCGGGCCATCTTCGAGCCTGTTTATCAGGGCCCATTTCCCCCTGGCCTGGGAGGGGGTGAGCCGGCCGCCGCGTTCCCTGAAGCAAAAGACAGCCGACCGGCTGTCTTTTTTCTTTCTTGCCTGACCGCGCCGGGAGGGCTCTTGACAAGCGCTGCCGCGCGCCCTACAATATCGTTAGACGATATTTCTGCGGAGAGGGGAGGGGTCACCCATGCCGAAGCGGCCGCTGGAGACGCTTTCGGAGGCCATGTTCTATGTGCTGATGGCGCTGCGGGGGGGCGAGCGCTGCGGCGTGGAGATCGCGGACTTTGCCCGGCAGCGGTCCGGGGGACAGGTCCGCATCGGCCCCGGCACCCTGTACGCCATCCTGGCGAAGTTTCTGGAGGAGGGGCTCATCGAGGAGCGGGCGGCGGAGGGCCGCCGCCGGACCTACCGCCTGACGGAGGCGGGAGGGGAGCTGTATGAGGGCGAGCTGCGGCGCCTCAGGCGCTGCATCGCCGACGCGGAGGAGGGAGAAGCATGAAACGTGTCAGACGCTGGATGCCCTATGAGGTGTCCCAATACCATGAGACGGAGCAGTGGCTGGAGCGGAAGGCCGCCCAGGGCCTGCATTTCATCGACTGCCGGCTGGGCCTCGCCGCCTTTGAACGGGGCGAGAGGAAAACGGTGCGCTACCGCCTGGAATTTGCCCACCGCTTTTTTGCCCCGGAGCCGGAGCAGCAGGAGCTGTACAAAGAGATGGGCTGGGAGTATGTCACCAATATCCGCAACGACTATTTCGTTTTCCGCACGGAGGACCCGGAGGCCCCCGAGCTGCACACGGAGGAGGGCCTGCTGGCGGAGGACGTGAAGCAGATCTACCGCAAGCAGCTGGCGCTGGGGCGCACGCTGGCGTTTCTGCTCCCCCTGTTCGTGGTGTACATCCTGCTGTACGGCATACTGCTGCGGGGGCCGCTTTGGGCGGCGGCCTGCTACGGCACCTGGGGGCCGCTGCTGCTGGCGCTTTGCCCGCTCTTTTTTGCGGCGCAGGTGATCCGAAACGTGGTTTTGGCGCAGCGCTTCAAGCGCGGCGTGCAGACGAAGCGGACCCTGCTGCCCCTGCGGCCGTACTGGCTCGCCATGGCCTGCCTGGTAGTCGGTATGCTCTGCCTGTACAAGGCGCAGGGCATGCTGTTTCAGCAGCTGAACAAAACGCCGCCGGAGGAGCTGCCCGTTCCCACCCTGGCGGAGATAGACCCCGCCGCCTACGGGGAACTGACGGAGGTCCTGGCGATCCACAATGACCCGGACCGGCTGGGGGCCTACTGGGAGAGCGGCAGGGACTTTTCCTGCATCAACGGCTACGGCGTCAGACGCGACCTGCTGGTGTCCCGCACGTCTTTGGAGCAGCATTACGAACTCCATCCCTACTATGAAGGGTCTCACATGGTGGAGGTGGAGCAGGAGGCCTATTACAGAGTGGATACCTACGACTGCCTGACGGCGGGCATGGCCCGGGCGCTGGCGGAGCTGCTGCGCACGGAGAAGGAGGACCGCGTCTGGGAGACGGTGGAGGAGGGCGCGGTCTGGACCGCGGAGGACGAGTGCCAGCGGCTGCTGCTTTGCAGCGGCCGGCGGGTCTGGCAGGTGACATACCTGGGGGAGGCGGAGCTGCTCTCCTTCCTCCCGGCCTTCCAGGAGCGGATGTAGCCTGGCCGGTACATAAAAGGCGGGCGCTCCCGCGGCTTTCAGGCGGGAGCGTCCGCCTTACAGCGGCAGCAAAAAGAGGACCCGTTTTGCCGTTCCCGAACAGGGACGTGTTGGATGGTGTCCGAAACCCCGGAGGGTCATCGTGTTTACGATGCCCCCGGGGTCTTTCTGCCGCTGGGGTGTCTGCTGTGTTTTCCCGCTGGATCTGCGTGCCATCGATGTTCCCTGCATAACCGATGCCGGCGTAGCAGGTCTCCACGGTCTGCAGCGCGTGTTTAGACCATTTCACGCCTTTTTCGCGGGCCACGGCCTTCCGGATGAACAGCCGCTGCGGTTCCGGCAGCTGTTCCGTAATGTCCGTGCATCGCCTGGCCTTGGAGATGAAGCTGCCGGCGCCGGATATCTGGTCCCGCAGGCCTTGGATCGCCGGCTCTTTCTTTGAAATCTCCGCCTTGAGTGCAGACTGTTCCTCCGTGCAGCTGCCGGACAGGGATCTGCCGTGCTTGCGCCGGTCAGAACGAACCGGGTAAGGGCAGTTTTCTGCCAAAAGTATTTGCCCCGCGGAGTGGGGCCTTGCCGAATCAGCGTTCTTTCATAAATACCGGTATCGCCTGTGCGTCCTGGTATCCCTTTTCATAAAACCGCTTCAGCGCAGCCTTATCCTTAGACAGAGTTTCCAGACCGCATGTATCATCCGGGGCAACGATCAGGGCGCGTCCCTGGGCCT
>JBJDYT010000022.1:0-6939 GCA_051867635.1 Oscillospiraceae bacterium | reverse complement strand
CCCATCAACAACATCGTGGATATCACCAACTACGTCATGCTGGAGTACGGCCAGCCCATGCACGCCTTCGACTACCGCTATGTCAAGGGCGGCAGGATCGTCGTCCGCCGGGCGGAGGACGGCGAGGAGCTGACCACCCTGGACGGCAACGTGCGCAGGCTGACGGGCAATATGCTGGTCATCGCAGACGAGACGCGGGCCGTGGGCCTCGCGGGCATCATGGGCGGCGAGAACAGCGAGATCGTGGACGATACCGTGGATGTGGTCTTCGAGTCCGCCAACTTCGACGGCACCTGCATCCGCAAGGCCGCCCTGGCTCTGGGTATGCGCACCGAGGCCAGCGCCAAGTTCGAGAAGGGTCTTGACCCCCTGAACACCCTGCCCGCTGTGAACCGGGCCTGCGAACTGGTGGAGCTGCTGGGCGCGGGCGAGGTGCTGGACGGTGTCATCGACATTCTGAACCATGTTCCCCAGCCCACGGTTCTCCAGCTGGAGCCGGAGAAGATCAACGCCCTGCTGGGCACCGACATCTCCGCCGAGGAGATGGTGCGCATCCTGCGCAAGCTGGACTTCCAGGTGGAGGACGGCCGGGTCACCGTGCCCTCCTGGCGCGGCGACGTGCAGCGCATGGCGGACCTGGCGGAGGAAGTGGCCCGCTTCCACGGCTACAACAACATCCCCTGCACCCTTATGCGGGGCCAGACCACCCAGGGCGGCTACTCTCACGCCCAGCGGACGGAAAACCGTCTCGGCGCGCTCTGCCGTGCCTGCGGCTATAATGAGATCATCACCTATTCCTTCATCTCCCCGTCCTACTACGACAAGATCCGCTGGGCGGCGGACGATCCGCGGCGGGAGAGCTTCAAGATCCTGAACCCCCTGGGAGAGGACACCTCCATCATGCGCACCACCACTCTTCCCTCCATGCTGGAGATCCTGAGCCGGAACTGCAACTACCGCAACAAGGACGTAAAGCTCTACGAGATCGGCAAGACCTATCTCCCCGGCGGCGAGGACGGCCTGGCGGTAGAGAACAAGACCCTCTCTCTCGGCGCGTACGGCGAGGGCATGGACTTCTACGCCATGAAGGGCGTGGTGGAGACCATCGTCAAGGACCTGCGCATCGCGAACGTGCGCTTTGAAAGCTGCAGCGACAATCCCTCCTACCACCCCGGCCGCTGCGCCACCGTCTATGTGAACGGCCAGTGCGCGGGCGTCTTCGGCCAGATCCACCCCCTGGTGGGCCGGAACTACGGCGTGGAGACGGAGCTGTACTGCGCGGAGCTGTCCTTTGAGACGCTGCTGGCGGCCCAGGGCGCGGACCCCGAGTATGTGCCCCTGCCCCGCTTCCCCGCTGTGGAGCGCGACATCGCCGTGGTGTGCGACAAGACCGTCACCGTGGGCCAGCTGGAGGAGGCCATCCGCCGGGGCGGCAAGTCCTATCTCAAGAGCGTGGAGCTGTTCGACATCTACACCGGCGCCGGCATCCCCCTGGGGATGAAGAGCGTGGCCTTCAGCCTGACGCTCCGCTCCGACGAGGGGAACCTGACCGGCGAAGAGGCGGACGCGGATATGCGGGATATCCTGAAGGCCCTTGAGGAGGACTGCGGCGCGAAGCTGCGGTAAAGGCAAGCCTATACGAAAAAGGCCGGACGCGGCGAGCGCCGGCAGCCGTAAACAAGCAAGCATCCGTATGGCCGCGGCTATACGGATGCTTGTTTTCTATTTGATTTTTGAGTCCGCCCTCCGCCGGGGGGCGAATGAAGCGGCCCGGGAGGCACGATACGCCCGAGCGTATGGAAGTACGCTCTTTCGCTCCTAAAGTGTTTTCAACAGCCCGGCAAATTGGATTTCTCAGATAACGGGATTCTTTATTTGTCTTTGCGGTATGCTTCCACAAAGCAAATGGCAAGGCCAATAAGCATTACAACTGTTGCGATTATAAACGGAATCAGCAAATGTGTGCCAAGGAAAGAGCCCAAAAGTCCGCCAATACCATTTGAAACCCATCGATTCATGGCGGCATAAATAAAACTGAATGAGGAAAACACAAGGCCAATCAAGGTGATCAGCACGCCAAGCACCATCTTATTGCTCATCATAACCCCTTCTCTCCGATTTTTTTATCTCGTGGTCTTACTGCGTAAAATATATCGAAAAAAAGCGAAAAAGTCAACCATCCGCGCAACGAAACGTCCAGCGATGCGTCCGGCCTTTTCAGCCCGTTTTCTGCGGCAGGGCTCAGCCCAAAGCCACGTCCAGCGCCATCATAATGGTGAAGCCCGCCGTGAAGCAGAGCGTCCCCAGGTTAAAGTGGCTGCCCTCGCTCATCTCCGGGATCAGCTCCTCCACCACCACATAGAGCATGGCCCCGGCGGCGAAGCTCAACAGGTACGGCAGAGCCGGCACGATGAGCCCCGCGAGGCAGATGGTCAGCAGCGCCCCGATGGGCTCCACCACGCCGGAGAGCAGCCCCCAGAGGAAGGACTTGCCCCGGCTCGTCCCGCTGCTGCGCAGGGGCAGGGAGATGATAGCCCCCTCGGGGAAATTCTGTATGGCGATGCCGAGGGAAAGCGTCACCGCGCCGGTGAGGGCGATGCCCTGCTCCCCGGTGAGCCAGCCCGCGTAGACCACGCCCACCGCCATCCCCTCGGGGATGTTGTGCAGGATCACCGCCAGCACCAGCATGACCGTTTTGGAGAGCTTCGACGCATGCCCCTCGGGCTTCTGGCTGTTCATATGTAAGTGGGGGATCAGGCTGTCCAGCGCCAGCAGGAACAAAACGCCCATCCAAAGGCCCACGGCGGCGGGCACAAAGGCCCAGACGCCCATGGACGCCGCCTGCTCCATGGCGGGGATCAGCAGGCTCCAGACCGAGGCGGCGGTCATGACCCCCGCGGCAAAGCCCGTCAGCCCCCGCTGCACCAGCGGATTCAAATCCCGCTTGAGAAAAAACACGCAGGCCGCGCCCAGCGTCGTCCCCGCAAAGGGGAGCAATATCCCGAAAATGACCTGGTTCAAACTCTCTCTCCTCCTTTACCGGCCCGTTCTTTCTTCTGCACGCGCGCCGGTCTTTTTCTGCGGGCGGCTTACCAGCGGAAAAGGCCCTTTTTCTGATATGGCTCCGCGCTGACGGAAAGGCCCCGGTAGCCGGTGCCGTCCAACGCGCGGCGCAGCGCTTCCTCCGGGATCTCGCCCTCGCTCAGGATCTCCGCGCAGCCCTTGCTGTGGGAGGCCGTCACCTTCTTCACCGCAAGCGCCTTTCGGATCGCGTCGTTCACATGGGCCTCGCACATGCCGCAGGCCATGCCGTCGATCTTCACTGTCGTCTTATACATACGCTGCCTCCATTTTATGTACCGCATCGCCGGGACGGTTAGAAGCATCTAACCGCCATTCCCGAAAAAAGCCGCGTCTCTGCGGGAGCGGCTCCCCTGCCCGGCTGCTTCGGAAGTCGCCTGCCGCGGCGGGCGGGTCTTCCCTTCTTTTGACCGGCCCCTATTGTAGCATGGGCCGGTGGGAAAGTCAATCGCTTCCCACGCGGCGAAAGGGGCGGCGGCCCGTCTCCTTTCCCGCCCGCCGGGAGAGGATTCCCGACCGCCGGGATGGACGGAGAGGCGGATCTTTGCTATACTGAAGGCAACCAAAACCGCCGCAGGCAAGGAGGGACTCGCATGACAGAATCCACGTTTTCCGAGCGTCTCAGGACGCTGCGCAAGGCCAGGGGACTGACCCAGCAGGAGCTGGCAGACCGGCTGAACGTCTCCAACAAATCCGTCTCCCGCTGGGAGAGCGCCGGGGGCTACCCCGACATCGAGCTGCTGCCGGCCCTGGCCGGAGCCCTGGGGGCCACGGTGGACGAGCTGCTCAGCGACTCCCCCGTGCGGCGGCTCTCCGCCTTCGACTGGCAGAACATGCTGTCCTTCGCCCTGGCCATCGGCGGGGGCGTGCTGTTCTTTCTGCTGAAGCTCTTCACGCCGGCCTTTCTCTGCTACTGCATCTATCTCGGCGCCCTGGGCTACGGCGTGTACCTCCAGTCCCGCTACACTTTCCGCAGCGACTGGTTTTACCGCCTGCACCTGGTGATGAACTTCTTCGTGAATTTCAGTCTGCTGGCCTCCCTGCCCTTTTTCGCCACCAGCATCAGCGTGGTCCAGATGGCGCTCGCCGTAAATACCCTGGCCAATTTCGGCAGTGCGCTTGAGATGGCAGCGATGTACAGCTCGAACTACCTGCTCCTGGCGCTGCTGTGTCTTCTGCTGGCCATGGCCCTGACCTCCCTGACACAGCACATCCTCCGCCGGCAGCTGGACGGCGCCGCGCCCAAGGGCGTGTGGGCCATCCTCCGCGGCACCTGCCGCGCCGCCCGGGAGGCGCTGCGGAAAAAGCCCGGGGCGGAGGACGCCGCGGCGCCGGAAGAGCCCGGAGACGGGGCCGAATGAGCGGGGGGCATTATTAATATTTTGTGACAATTTCCGTCTTTCCCTTTACTTTGACCGAAAGATTGTTTATACTAAGACAAAGAAAAGGATAACTGGGAAAGGCGGTGCGTTCGGAAATGAGTGAGTATACCCGTAAATTCAATGTGCCGGAGGAAAAGGACCGGGAGATCCGCGAGGTGCTTTCCACGGTGTACCAGGCGCTGGAGGAAAAGGGCTATAACCCCGTCAACCAGCTCGTCGGCTACATCCTCTCCGAGGACCCCACCTATATCACCAACCACAACCACGCCCGCACCATCATCCGCCGCATCGACCGCGACGAGCTGCTGCAGGCGCTGCTGAAGAATTATCTCGGCAAGTAAGCCCCGGCCTTCCAAGACCGCCCGTACGGGCGGTCTTTTTTGTCCCGCGCCCGCCGCGGGCTTTTTGGGCAGGTTGCCATAATTTCTTTCTCCGTTTTCGACGGATTCATTGTTGACAAAAGAAAATCGTGATGTTACAATTTGGTTACAATTTTTGAAAGGGTGTTACCATGTCTGAGATGAATACCGGCGCAAAGCAGTCCCTCGTCTATAAAAACCATCCCCTGCGCCGGGTGGGCAATATGATCTATTACGGCAGCATGGCGGATAAATACATCATCCTCATGCAGGTGAAGGAATCCCAGAAGGTGCAGGACATGGACGTGGCGACCCGCGTCTCCGTCCAGCTCCAGCTCACCGATCCCGCGGTGAAGTCCCGGGACGTGGTGGTGAAGAAAAGCGAAAAGGACAGCCTCTACGCCGCCATGGACGTGGGCAGCGTGTGGCTGGAGCGGGCCCTGGCGGGCAAGCTGTGATCCCCCGCGAAGGAAAAGCAAGAAGGAAGTACAAACGCAGAGAGGAAAGAGAAAGGTTAAGGTAGAACGAGATGTTGCATTTCTGGAAGACCGCACGCAGAGCGCTCCTGCTCACCCTGCTGCTGACGGCCCTGTTCACTGTCACCGCCTTCGCGGGGACGCAGGCCACCGCCGTCGGCACCGTCACCGCTTCGAAGCTGCGCATGCGCGCCTCTGACAGCACCTCGTCCTCCATCGTCACCGAGGTGGCGAAAAATAGTGTGGTCAGCGTCCTGGGCAAGAAGGGCGGCTGGTACCAGGTGGCCTACGGCGGCAAGACCGGCTACATGTCCGCCCAGTACCTGACCGTTCAGAGCATGGCGGACAAGCTCTCCACCTATGGCTGCGTCACCGGCGACGTGGTCAACGTCCGCAGCGGCGCCGGCACCCTGTACGGCAAGGTCACCACCGCGAAGAAGGGCGGCTACGTCACCGTTTCCGCCTTTAAGGACGGTTGGTACCAGATCAGCTTCGGCGGCAAGACCGGCTGGATCCGCAGCGACTATCTGGACCTGTACGCCTCCCTTCCCTCCGTCTCCGTCCCCGCCGGCAGCGCCACCCGCAACGGCTCCACCTATACCATCAGCGCCACCATCAACGACGTGCTGGAATACGCCAAGGGCTTCATCGGCACCCCCTATGTTTACGGCGGCGCCTCCTCCAAGGGCTTTGACTGCTCCGGCTTCACCATGTACATCTTCTCCCATTTCGGCATCTCCCTGCCCCACTCCGCCACCAGCCAGCTGAACTACGGTCTGGAGGTCTCCCGGGCGAACCTGATGCCCGGCGACCTGGTGTTCTTCCGCGACACCAACTACTCCACCAAGGCGGCCTCCCACGTGGGCATCTACCTTGGCAACGGCAACTTTATCCACGCCTCCTCCAGCGTCAGCGGCAAGCGCGTCACCATCGACAGCCTGAACAGCGCCTACCACTCCAGCGTCTTCACCGTGGGCCGCCGCATCATCGCCGCGTAAAACGAAACAGAGAAACAGCAAGCGCCCCGCCTTCAAAAGGCGGGGCGCTTTTATCCTGCCGCTTTTCCGGCGGCTCACCTGTACTTCTTCTCCACCTCTTCCAGCCGGTCCAAAAAGGGGCTGGCGGTGCAGCTCATTTCGCCGGCCGCGTTTTTGAAGGCCTCCACGCTGGCGGCGCTCTGCTTCACCGGCTGGATGGTGCCGGCACCGGCCACGCAGCCACCGGGGCAGGCCATGCCCTCCAGCAGATAGCCGTCCCGTTTTCCCGCCTTGGCCAGCATCAGCATCTTCCTGCACTCCCGCAGGCCGTCGCCGTAATCGACCTTGACCTCGCGGCCGGGCTCGATGTGCCGGATGGCCTCCGTCACGGCGGCGGCGACGCCGCCTCCCACGGCAAAGCCCCGGCCCAGGCCGCTGCCCTCGTCCAGGCCGTCGCCGGGGGCCGCCTCGATCTCCCCGAAGTCGATCCCCTTGGCGTCGAACATGCCCTGCAGCTCCTCAAAGGTCAGCACGAAATCCACGTCGGAGCGGACGGTGCGGCGGTTGGCCTCCAGCTTCTTGGCGGCGCAGGGCCCGATGAACACCACCCGGGCGTTGGGATGGTCCTTCTTCACCATCCGGGCGGTGATGACCATGGGGGTCA
>JBJDYT010000021.1:0-7019 GCA_051867635.1 Oscillospiraceae bacterium | reverse complement strand
TAGTACGCGCCGTGGACGGCGGGAGCGGTGGGGATGGTGGCGATCTCACCGATGCCCTTGCCGCCGTAGGCAAAGGGGAGCTGCTCCTTCTTTTCCACATAGATGGCGTGGATCTTGGGGATGCGGTCGGCGCGCATCAGGCCCAGCGTGCCGTACTTGGCGGTGGGCACGCAGTCCTTGAGGGGGAAATCCTCGGTCAGGGCATAGCCCAGGCCCATCAGCACGCCGCCCTCGATCTGGCCCTGAATGGAGATGGGGTTGACCACCTTGCCCGAGTCATGCGCGGCCCAGACCTCTTTGACCCGTCCGTCGTCGTCCAGCACCACCACATGGGTGGCGTAGCCATAGGCGACGTGGCTCTTGGGGTTGGGTTTGTCCGCGCCCAGCTTGTCGGTCGGCTCGAAGAACTCGGCAAAGAACTCCTGCCCTTCCAGCGCGTCCAGGTCGCCCTGCACCGCGTCCAGCGCGGCCCGCAGCTTGACGGCGGCCATGCGCACGGCCTCGCCCGTGATGAGGGTCTGGCGGCTGCCGGAGGTCGTGCCGGAGTCGGGGGCCAGCTCGGAGTTGGACCCCATAAAGCGCATTTTGGCCAGCGGCAGGCCGGTGGCCTCGGCCATCATCTGCACAAAGACCGTGGAGCAGCCCTGCCCGATATCCGACGCGGCGGAGTAGAGCTTCGCGATGCCGCCCTCCACCACGATTTTGGCGCGGCCCTTGTCGGGCAGGCCCACGCCCACGCCCGCGTTCTTCATGGCGCAGGCGATGCCCGCATGGTCGGCGTTGGCCTCATAGGCGTCCTTGACCGCCAGCAGCGTCTCCTTCAGCGCGGTGGAGCAGTCGGCGATCTGGCCGTTGGGCAGCACCTTGCCCGGCTCGATGGCGTTGCGGTAGCGGATCTCCCACGGGGAGATGCCCACCTTTTCCGCCAGCAGGTTGATGAGGGATTCCAGCGCGAATTCGCTCTGGCACACGCCGAACCCGCGGAACGCGCCCGCAGGCGGGTTGTTCGTATAGTAGCCGTAGCCCCGGATGTCCGTGTTCTGGTAGCAGTAGGGGCCGACCGAATGGGTGCAGGCGCGTTCCAGCACCGGGCCGCACAGCGAGGCATAGGCGCCGGTGTCAAAATAGATCTCGCAGTCCAGACCGGTAAAGATGCCGTTCTCGTCGCAGCCCAGCGTAAAGGTTCCCTGCATGGCGTGGCGCTTGGGGTGGAAGTTGATGGACTCCTGCCGGGAGAACTTGACCTTGACCGGCCGCCCGACCCGCAGCGCGGCCAGCGCCGCCAGATGCTGCACCGAAACGTCCTCCTTGCCGCCGAAGCCGCCGCCCACCAGCTTGTTTTCCACCACGATGCGCTCCGGGTCCCAGCCCAGCATGATGGAGATCTCCTTGCGGGTGTCGTAGACGCCCTGATCGGTGGAATAAATCTTCACGCCGTCCTTATAGGGGAAAGCCACCGCGCACTCCGGTTCCAGAAAAGCGTGTTCGGTAAAGGGGGTGGTGTAGTGCTGGGTCACAGTGTATTTGCTGGCGGCCAGCGCGGCCTTGGCGTCGCCGCGGGTGACGTGGCGGCTCTGGCAGAGGTTGCCGTTGGGGTGGAGCCTGGGCGCGTCGGGGGCCATGGCCTCCTGGATGCTGCGCACCGGCTCCAGCGGCTCGTAGTCGATCTCGATGGCCTTTTTGGCCTCATTGAGGATATAGGGCGTCTCCGCCACCACGAGGCACAGCGCGTCGCCCACGCAGCGGGTGATGTCGCCTTTGGCGATCATGACGTCCCAGTCCTGCTGGATGTGTCCCACCTTGTTGTGGGGCACGTCCTCGGCGGTCAGGACGGCCAGCACGCCGGGCAGCGCCAGCGCCCGCTCGGTGCGGATATCCAGGATGCGGGCGCGGGGATATTTGGAGCGCACCGCCGAGGCATAGACCATGCCGTCCATATAGATATCGTCGGGATATTCGCCGGTGCCCAGCACCTTGGCGCGCACGTCGGTGCGGAACACCCGCTTGCCCACGCCGATGTGCTCGCCCTGTTCCAGCTCGGGGTCGATCTGCTTGTCGCCCCGCAGGATGGCCGCCACCAGCATCACGGCCTCGATGATCTTTTTGTAGCCGGTGCAGCGGCAGATGTTGCCGCGGATGGCCCAGGCTACCTCTTCTTCCGAGGGATTGCAGTTGATGTCCAGCAGCGCTTTGGCCGCCATGACCATGCCCGGGATGCAGAAGCCGCACTGCACCGCGCCCACCGCGCCGAAGGCGTAGACGAACGCCTCCTTTTCGGCGGGGGGCAGGCCCTCCACGGTCAGGATGGAATGGCCCTGTGCCTTTGCGGTGGTGTAGAGGCAGGCGCGGGTCACTTTGCCATCCACAAGGATGGTGCAGGTGCCGCAGGCGCCCTC
The DNA here is from genome assembly GCA_051867635.1 of Oscillospiraceae bacterium. Taxonomy (GTDB): domain Bacteria; phylum Bacillota; class Clostridia; order Oscillospirales; family Oscillospiraceae; genus RGIG5472. Next base: position 4,623 of record JBJDYT010000021.1, on the reverse strand, counting down.
GCTGCACCCGTCCTTACAGGAGGTCAGGCGCAGGTCGTCCCGCAGATAGCGCAGCAGGGGCTTGGTCTCCTCGGTGGTGCGCTCCACGCCGTTGACCACGAATGTGTAACTCATAGGAACCCTCCTTTGCCCGGACGGGCGGATGCGGAAAGGGGCGCTGCCCACAGCGAGCCTGCGCCCCTTTCCCGTAAGGTGTTTACTTCAGCAGATAGGCATAGTCCTTTGCCACGGTCAGGATGAGCTGGCGCAGCTCCTCATACAGACCACAGGCAGGGTCGGCCGCGTCGTACTCCCGCACGGTGTCGCCCAGGCGGACCAGCACACGGCTGCCGTCCAGCGGCAGATAGCCCGCGTTGGTGGAGTTCTCGAAGTCCTCGCGGCTCCAGAACAGGGTGAACTTGTCCTTGTAGGGGCGGCTGTCGTAGGGGCAGAACACGGCGCAGTTGCCGCACTCGTTGCACATGCCGTCCACATGCAGGATCTGGCGCTGGCGCTTGCCGGGCACCCGGATGGCCACATTGGCGCGGTTGGGGCAGACGCTGGCGCAGGTCTCGCAGATCGTGGCGCAGCCCAGGCAGCCGCCCTCGCAGCCGGTGCAGAGGGTGCCCTTCTTGGCGCGGACCGCGGCCTCGTCGGGGTGGATGTTCTCGGCGGCGTATTTCTCAAAGTCCGCGCCCGCGATGGCGGCAGCGGCCTGTGCCGCGTCGGCGATGGCCTCCACCACGGTGGCGGGGCCGCGGCGGCAGTCGCCTGCCGCATAGATGTGGGGCGCGACCTGCACACCCGCGGGGCGGCCCTTGCGGTCCAGCGCGGCCTCACAGGAGGCGTACAGGGTGGTGTCGATGGTCTCGCCGATGGCGGCGATGACCGTGTCGGCGTCCACCTCAGCGGTGCGGCCGGTGTCCACCGGGCTGCGGCGGCCGGAGATATCCGGTGCGCCCAGCTCCATGACGGAGCAGGTCAGCTTGCCGTCCTGCACGCCCACGGGAGCCAGCAGCTCCAGGAACTCCACGCCGTCCTCCAGAGCCATGGCCAGCTCCTCCTCGTCGGCGGGCATATAGCGTTTGGTGCGGCGGTAGACCAGCCGGACCTTCTCCACGCCCGGGATGCGCTTGGCGGCGCGGGCGGCGTCCATGGCGGTGTTGCCGCCGCCGATGACCACCACGTTCCTGCCCAGCGACAGGGTCTCGGGGGCGTTCTTGGCGGCCTCGAGGAACTCCAGCACGTCCAGCGTGCTGCCGTATTTCAGACCGGCGGTGCCGGGCTTCCACGCGCCCACGGCGATGATGACGTCCGTGAAGCCCTGCGCGGTCAGCTCGGCCACGCTGCGGACCTCGGTGCCGGTGACGAATTTAGCGCCGTAGGCCTTGCAGAGGGCGATGTCCTTTTCGATGGCCGCGGTGTCGATGCGGAAGGCCGGGATGACCTGCCGCACGATGCCGCCCAGCGTCTCGCGGCGCTCAAAGACCGTTACGTCCACACCGGCGCGGGAGAGGAAGCTGGCGGCGGACAGGCCCGCCGGGCCGCCGCCGATGACGGCGACCTTTTTGCCGGGCTGGGGCGTCGCGCCCTTGAGAGTGGGCAGGACGGCCTCATAAGCGCCGGAAGCGGCGGTCAGCTTGGCCGCGCGGATCTTGACCGCGTCCTCGTAGTAGCTGCGCATGCACTTGTCCGCGCAGTGGTGGGGGCAGAGGGTGCCGGTGACGAAGGGCAGGGCGTTGCGCTCCAGAATGATGTTCAGCGCGTCCTCCAGACGGCCCTCCTGCACCGCGCGCAGGTAGCCGGGGATGTCCTGATGGATGGGGCAGCCGCCGCGGCAGGGTGCCTCGAAGCAGTCGATGAGCGGGACGGCGCGGCCGTTCTTGCGGTCGGGCAGCGGCTTGATGGGCTTGCGGCAGCGGGGATCTGCGGCCACAGCCTCGTCCAGCGCCTGCACCGCGGCCACATCCACGCCCGCGAAGGGCGCACAGCCGCAGTCCATCAGCAGGCCGCCGATCTGGCCGAAGCGGTCGTATCCGCCGGGCTTGAGGACGGTGGTCGCCATGGTGATGGGCCAGATGCCCGCGTCGAACAGCGAGCGGATGTTGCCCGCGTCCGCGCCGCCGGAATAGCTGATGCGCAGCGCGCCGTCAAATTCCTCGGCCACGCGGCGGGCCAGCGCGATGGTCAGGGGGTAGAGCGCCCGGCCGGACATGTACATCTCGCTGCTGGGCAGCTCGCCCGCGGCCACATCCACGGGGAAGGTGTTGGTCAGCTTGACGCCAAATTCCAGCCCGTTCTGCTGGCACAGGGCGGTCAGGCGGCGGAACATGGGCACCGCGTCGGCCCACTGGAGGTCCTCGACGAAGTGGTGGTCATCAAAGGTGACGTAATCGAAGCCCAGCGAATCCAGACGCCTGCGGGCGAAGTCGTAGCCCAGCAGGGTCGGGTTGCACTTGACGTAGGTGTTCAGGTGCTTTTCGGTGATGAGATAGGTGGCGATGCGCTCGATCTCATCCGGCGGGCAGCCGTGCAGGGTGCTCTCGGTGATGGAGTTGGAGACGCGGGCCGGGATGCTCTCCACGAAGGCGGCGTCCACCTTCTGGAAGCGGTCCAGGTTGGCCAGCAGCCACGTCCGGCACTCCTGATAGACCGGGGTGGCGGAGGCGTCCTTCATGCCCTCGATGTAGGCGTCCACCTTGGGGGACTGGATGCCCTTGAGGTCGTAGCCCACCGACATGTTGAACACGAAGCCGTCCGGCTCGCCCAGACCCAGCTCCCGGGCCAGCACCTTGCAGGCGAACCACGCCTTGACGTATTCGTCAAAGGCCTGCGGCACGGTCAGCTCGGTGGACCACTCGCAGTTATAGCACTCGTCGCCCGCAGTGATGCAGGGCTTGTTCACGCATTTGGAAAGCTCCTCGCCGTCCATGATCTGGACGGTCTTCAGCTCGAAGAAGCGCGCGCCCGCCACATAGGAGGCCACGATGTTCTGGGCCAGCTGGGTGTTGGGGCCTGCGGCGGGGCCGTAGGGGCTTTCGATCTTCTCGTCAAAGATGGGCAGCGCCTGCCCGTCGGTGTGGCGCACCAGCTTGTGGACGCCGAAAATGCTGCCCTCGTTTTTGTATTCGGTCAAAGCCCAGTCCATCAGCTTGGCAAAGGGCATGGGACGCATGATATCGCTCATCGTTGCAACCTCTCTTTTCTCTCAGTAAGTCCGGTGGTTCAGCTCGCCCCAGAGCTTTTTGCTCTGCTCCATCGTCCAGGCGTTGATGGCCTCTTCGTCGATGCCCACGAACTCCCGGTCTTTGTAAAGGACCTTGCCGTTGATGATGGTGGTGCGGCAGTTCTTGCCCATCATGCCGAACAGCATGTGTCCGTCGGCGTTCTCCTCGCTGAACGGGGTGAAGGGCTTGTAGTCCATGACGATGACGTCCGCCGCCGCGCCGGGCTTGAGCACGCCCACCGGCTGGGGGAAGTATTTGGCGGCAATGGCGGCGTTGTTCTGGAACAGCATCTGCATGGCCTCGCCCCAGGCCACGTTGGGCAGCGCGGCGTTGTGGCGCTGGATGGTCAGAAAGACCTTCAGGCTCTCCAGCATGTCGTGGGTGTAGGCGTCGGTGCCCATGCCCACGGTGATGCCCTTCTTCATCATTTGCAGCACCGGCGCGCAGCCCACGGCGTTGCCCATGTTGGATTCGGGGTTGTTCACGGTCATGGTGCCGGTCTCCCGGATGATGTCCATCTCGGCGGGGCTGACGTGGATGCAGTGGCCCAGCAGGGTCTTTTCGCCCAGGATGCCGTTGTACAGCAGGCGGTTGACCGGGCGGCAGCCGTAGTTGCGCAGGCTGTCGTACACGTCGTTCATGCCCTCGGCCACATGGATGTGGAAGCCGGTCAGCCCGTCGTTGGCCTTGACCATGGCCTCAAAGGTCTTGTCGCTGATGGTGAACAGCGCGTGTCCGCCGAACATGGCGGCGATCATGGGGTCCTGTTCCTTTGCGGCCCAGCGGGCAAAGTCGGCGTTCTCGGCGATGGCCTCGCGGCACTTTTCCTCGCCGTCGCGCTCGCTGACCTCATAGCACAGGCAGGCGCGGATGCCCAGCTCCTTGCACACGTCCTTGATGGCGAACAGGCTGCCGGGGATCTCGGCAAAGCTGGCGTGATGGTCGAAGATGGTGGTCACGCCGTCCCGGATGCAGTCCAGGATGGTGGCGTAGGCGCAGGCGCGGGTGCCGTCCAGCGTCAGGTGGCGGTCGATGTTCCACCAGGTGCCTTCCAGCACCTCGAGGAAGTTGGTGGGGTCGTTGCCCGCGATGGCCAGACCCCGCGCCAGACCGGAATAGATGTGGGTGTGGGCGTTGATGAGGCCGGGCATGATGACGCCGCCTCTGGCGTCCACCACCTCGGCGTCCGGGTACTGGGCGCGCAGCGCGGCGGCCTCGCCCACCGCGGCGATGGATGCCCCCTCGATGGCGACAGCGCCATCCTCAAAATAGGGGTGGGCGGCATCGCGGGTGAGCAGGCGGCCGTTCGTTACCAATAACATAGCAGGTACCTCCTTGTTGGTCGTGTTCCTTCGGCCCGTGCGCGAAGCACTCCGTTGCAGCCAAAAATAAAGTTTTTATTGCAAATAAAATTCAG
>JBJDYT010000020.1:0-7402 GCA_051867635.1 Oscillospiraceae bacterium | reverse complement strand
CCTTCGGCTCCGACGGCAACTTCTCCAACGAGCTGCTGATCCAGACCATCAACACGGACCTGGCCAACGACCTGGGCAACCTGGTCTCCCGCACCACCGCCATGGTGGAGAAATACTTCGGCGGCACCCTGATCGCTGAGAGAGAAGCCGACCCCATCGACGACGAGCTGGTGGAGATGATCAAATCCACCAAGGGTAAATATGAAAAGCAGATGGACGCCCTGCAGCTCCATCTGGCTCTGGAAGAGGTATTCAAGCTCATCCAGCGGGCCAACAAGTACATCGACGAGTGCGCCCCCTGGGTGCTGGCCAAGGACGAGAGCAAAAAGCCCCGTCTGGCTACGGTCATGTACAATCTGCTGGAGGCTCTGCGGGTCGCTCTGGTCATGCTGACCCCCTTCATCCCCCAGAGCTGTGAAAAGGCCTTTGCCCAGATCGGCGCTGCCGGCGAGGCGGTCACCTGGGAAAAGACCGGCGAATACGGCGTTCTGCCCGCGGAGGTCACCGTCCACAAGGGCGAGACCCTCTTCCCCCGCATCGACATGGCCAAGGCCCTGGAGGAGCTGGAGAAGCGGGAGCACGCCAACGACGCGCCCAAGGCCAAGCCCGTCCTGCCCGATGTGACGATCGACGAGTTTGCCAAGTGCGATATGCGGGTCTGCAAGGTTCTGACCTGCGAGGCGGTGAAAAAGTCCGAAAAGCTGCTGAAGTTCACCCTGGACGACGGCAGCGGCACTCCCAGGCAGATCCTCTCCGGCATCCACAAGTTCTATGAGCCGGAGGAGCTGGTGGGCAAGACGCTGGTGGCGATTTTGAACCTGCCGCCGCGGAAGATGATGGGCCTGGAGAGCTGCGGCATGCTGATCTCCGCCGTCCACAAGGAGAAGGGCGAGGAGAAGCTGCACCTGCTGATGGTGGACGACGCCATCCCCGCCGGAGCGAAGCTCTGCTAAGATAACTCGAAAAAGCGTCTGCGCCCGGAGGACGCAGACGCTTTTTTCGAATGTTTTCGCCGCGCGGCAGCGCACGCGCCGCCAGCGGCGCGCACGTTTGCGCGGCGCAGAGTGTTTTTTCCGAGGTACACGCCCCCGGAAAAAACAGATAGGATACGCCGCCGGGGGCGGCGAAAACACACGCCCCCGGAAAACGGCTGGAAAATGCCGCTGCCGGCGGTTTATTCCAGAACCCGGCCGTCGGTGGAGAGGACCCGCACCGCAAAGGGGAGGTCCTTCCCGCTCTGCTGCAGGGCCTGCAGCGCCGCCCGCTGGATGCCGCCGCAGCAGGGGACCTCCATGCGGACCACGGTGAGGCTGCGGACGGCGTTGCGGCGGAGGATCTCCGTCAGCTTGTCCGCGTAGTCCCCCTCGTCCAGCTTGGGACAGCCGATGAGGGTCACCTTGCCCCGCATGAAGTCCCGGTGGAAGCTGCCCCGGGCGTAGGCCGCGCAGTCCGCCGCCACCAGCAGGTCCGCCCCGTCGAAATACGGGGCGCTGACGGGGGCCAGCTTCAGCTGCACCGGCCACTGGCGGAGCTGAGAGGGCACGGCCCCCTCCTCGCTGTCGTCCTGGCGGACCGGAAGCGTCTGCGCCCGGCTCCCGGGACAGCCCTGAGGGGCGGGAGAAAGCCCCGCGCTCTGCTTTTTCAGCTGCGCGATCTTCACGGCCAGCTCGTCAAAGGGCGCGGCCTCCCGCTCAACAAAGGAGATGGCCCCCGTGGGGCAGGCGGGCAGGCAGTTGCCCAGGCCGTCGCAGTAATCGTCCCGCAGCAGCTTCGCCTTGCCGTCCACCATGCCGATGGCACCCTCCTGACAGGCCGCGGCGCAGAGCCCGCAGCCGTTGCATTTTGTTTCATTGATCTCGATAATGGTACGAAGCATGTTCATGCCCTCCTGTGTGAGATTCTGAGAGGAGTATACCGGGAAACCGGCGGAAAATAAAGTTGCAGATGCAACACATCCTGCCGCGAACTTTTTCCACCTCTGGCGAAAGGAGCCGCTTATGTTATTTGATACCCATGCGCATTACGACGACGAGCAGTTTGACCCCGACCGGGAGGAGCTGCTGTCCTCCCTCGCGGACGCCGGGGTGGGGCTGGTGGTGAACCCCTCCGTCACGGCGGAAAACGCGAAGGCCGTGCTGGCTCTGGCGGAGCGGCACGATTTCCTCTACGCCGCCGTAGGCGTCCACCCGGAGAACTGCGCGGGCTATGACGAAACGGCGCTGGCCGCCGTCCGCGCCCTGGCGGCCCACCCCAAATGCGTGGCCATCGGAGAGATCGGCCTGGACTACTACTGGGAGGAAAATCCGCCGAGGGAATTTCAGCAGCGGGTCTTTCGCGAGCAGATGGCCCTGGCCCGGGAGCTGGCTCTCCCCGTCATCGTCCACGACCGGGAGGCCCACGCCGACAGTCTCGCCATCGTCCGGGAATTCCCGGAGGTGCGGGGCGTGTTCCACTGCTTTTCCGGCAGCGCGGAGATGGCGAAGGAGCTGCTGCGCCTGGGCTGGATGCTCTCGTTTACCGGCGTCGTGACCTACAAAAACGCCCGCCGGGCGCTGGAGGCCGCGGCGGTGGTCCCGCTGGACCGCCTGATGCTGGAGACGGACTCCCCCTACATGGCTCCCGTGCCCCGCCGTGGCACGCGGAACGACAGCCGCAACCTCCCCTTCATCGCGGAGAAGCTGGCGGAGTGCAAGGGCGTCTCCTTGGAGGAGCTGGTGCGCGTGACGGAGGAAAACGGCCGCCGCTTTTTCGGCATCCGGTGAAACAGAAAGACCGGGGCGGCAACGCGCCGCCCGTAAAACAGGAAACTCCAGGGCACAAAAGCGCCCTGGAGTTTTGTATTTGCCCGCAGGCTATGTATGGAAATACGTTTTGCGGGAAGCTGCCGCCCGACAAATTGGAGTTTGGCCCCCCGGAAATCACAGGCGTTTGTCCGTGCTGGCAGGGCTTCAGCCATTTTCTTGCCTCAAGTAAATCCGTATCAGTATCTGTAGCAAAAGTACAGTTCATCATTGGGAGTGATGTACAGCCCGATTTTTATGGTCCCATATCCTCTGGATCGAATTTCCCAATAACCCACTTGATATACGCCATCGACCAGCTGTTTTGCTGTAGCCATTTTTTCAGCATAGTTCTCTGCGGTGATATTCCCAAGGTAATAATAAGTCGGGTCAGTATGGGACAGAGTGGGATCATTCCACCACTCAGTGTAATTGACACAACTGGATACCACATATGTGCAGAGCTCAGTATAGAAGTCTAAACTGAGAGATCCTTGTGTTACAGTGCTGTTTTCAACCGGTATTGGTGCATTTGAAAAAGTACACTCTTCCTTAAAAGAAATGGTGCTGAGTATATCGGGGATTGATTCTGACATTTCATTATACTTATTAGCCGTCTCTTCGGAAAATTGCACATCCGTAGGATACGTAACGACGAGGTTATAAGAACCTGTACGGTACACTTCCAGGCTGCCCAATACATCATAATCGGGATAGTTGGTATAGTCCTCAAATTCGGTCAGCAGATTGATGGAAAAAAGCCACCCGCCACTTATTTGTTCGTGACTTGCTTTGTTGTAGAAGCTCAAAGTGTAGTTATAGCTCTCGCCGTCTGTCACTTCATAAAAGCAATCATCCTCCCAAGAATTCGGGACCTTTATTGTGTAGTACTCTGTATCAATAAGCATATCGAGGCCGTAATCTTCTTCTGACCGCACAGAAGCCTCAGGATCGTCCCCCATACTGCCGTCATTCTCCGGGCTTGACGAAGGCGTTGCGGGCAGGCACGGTCCCTCATTCCCGCATCCTGCGGCGGAAACCAAAAATGAAATGATCAGAACGAGCCACACGATCCGCATTACTCTTGCTTTCTTTATATCCATAAAAAGAGGCCCCCTCATGTCTCGCCGTGTTTTATTATCATTCGCCTGTGTTCAGCTAAATTAGCGTACCACTTTTGTGGTGGAAAGAAAAGGCATTTTGGTGCTTTTGCCGACATGAGTAAAGCTGCCGCATTATTTATTCGCATATGTGGTTCCGCAAGGCGGGGATGCTGCCCTGCGGTTTTTCTGCCTCAGCGTTCGGTGTCAAGGCAGCGGCGCCGGGGTTTCTGCCGGGACCGGGGCTTTCGCTTGTTCTCGCCCTCCAGCCGCTTCCGCCCGCTCCCGGGCGATGGCCAGCAGCTCCCGCTCCGAGAGCAGGTCGCTGGGGTAGGGATAGGACCGGGCGCATTTTTCAAAGCGGGACAAAAAGCCCGCGGCCTTTTTCTCATCCCGCTCCGAGAGCAGAGCGCAGGCGTACTCCGTCCGCAGGACGGAAAGGGAGGTCTTCATGGATCTCATCAGTTTCCGCTGCTCCTTGCCGCACATATCCCCCAGCACCTCCCGGCGGTTTTCCCCGATGAGCTCGCAGTACATCCGGTCGCAGGTGAGCAGCGCCCGGTGCAGGCCGATGACGGCGCTGTCGATCTCCAGCAGATGGGCCGTCAGCGCGTCCGCCTCGGCAAAGCGGTGGGCGTCCATCAGGCGGTTGCAGGCGAAGACGCCCAGCACCGCCGTCATGCTGTTTTTCATCCCCTCGTCGGAGGGGACGGCGAACCACTCCTCCGGCATGTCCTTCAGCCGCAGGCCCCGGGCGGTCTGCTCGTTGACCTTCATCTGCACCCAGAAGGCCCGGAGGGCCTCCGGACTGCGGCGGAGGGACAGGGCGTTGCAGCCGTCGTTGTCCACGGTCCCCATGTGCAGCGGCACGCCGTTCATCAGCGCCAGGGCGAAGCCCGCGAGGGCGAGCATCAGCAGCGCCGCGGAGAGGAGAGGCGGGGACGGGAGCCAAAGGGAAAGGCCGAGAAAGAGCAGGCCCGCCAGCACGTTCATCAGCGGGCCGCCCAGGTTGTACAGCGCCACCGGGAAGCGGCCGTCCTCCCCCGGCTCAGGGGGCGTCATGAGGCACTGGCCGCCGGTGCCGGCGAGACGGAAGCGCCGGAAGCGCAGCTTCCCCTCCTCCTTCACCCACATGAAGCTCATCAGGCGGAAGGAGGAAAAACCGTATCCGGTCAGAAGGCCGAAGACCAGATGCCCCGCCTCGTGGATCGCCATCTGCAGAAAGAGGGCGGCGTACATGATGAGAAGCAGGGCCGCGAGAGAGAACAGCAGCTCCCCCAGCGGCGCGCCGGCCGGCAGGCTGGTGTCCGCATACCAGACCATCAAAAGCCCGCAGGCGCCGCCCAGGAGCATCATGAACGCCGTGGCGATGTGCTTCTGCCAGGCGCCCTTTTTCTTTTTCGTTTTTCCGCGCATACCTTGCCTCCCTGTTCCGCCGGCCGCGCCCTCTCCGGGAGGGACCGGGCCGGCGCGCTGGCACCATCATACCGCACGGGGGCGGCCGCGTCAACGCATTCCTCCCGCGGCGCGGCGGGGCCGGCGGGGCGGAACTTTTTTCCACTTCCCCCTTGCGCGGGCCCGGGAAATGATTCTATAATGGAGGAAATGAAAAGGAGGTACTTACCGTATGGATCATTTTGACGCTATCCGCAGCCAGCTTTCCGCCCGCGGGCTGGACGCTGTTATGCTGACGGAGGAATTTAACCGCTTTTACGCCGCCGACTTCCCCTCCATGGGGACGGACGGCATCGCCCTGATCACCAAGAACGCCAACTACTACTTCACTGACTCCCGCTACACCGTGGCGGCGGAGCGGGCGGTGAAGAACGCCGCCATCACCATCACCGGCACGGGCCGGGGCTATGTGGAGCTGGTCAACGAGGTCATCCACCGGGAGGGCCTGGAGAAGCTGGGCTTCGACGACGCCGCCATGACCGTGGCGGATCACACGCGGTACTGCAAGAGCCTGGACTGCGAGCTGCTGCCCGCCTCCGCCATGATGACGGAGCTGCGCACGGTGAAGGACGAGGAGGAGATCCGCCGCCTGATCCAGGCCCAGCGCATCTCGGAGAAGGCCCTGGCGGAGGTCATGAACTTCATCCGTCCCGGCGTCACGGAGAAGGAAGTGGCCGCCCGGCTGCAGTACCTGATGCTGCTGTACGGCGCGGAGAAGATGTCCTTCGACCCCATCGTGGTGGCTGGCGAGAACGGCGCCATGCCCCACGGCGTGCCCAGCGACAGGCCCATCCAGGCGGGTGAGTTCATCACCATGGACTTCGGCTGCGTCTCCGAGGGCTACTGCTCCGACATGACCCGCACGGTGGCGGTGGGCCACGTGACGGACGAGATGCGCACGGTCTATGAGACGGTGCTGCGCGCCCAGCTGACCGCCATCGCCATCACCGCCGCGGGCAAGACCGGCCAGGAGATCGACGGCGCGGCCCGGAAGGTCATCGAGGACGCGGGCTACGGCCAGTATTTCGGCCACGGCTATGGCCACGGCGTGGGCGTGGAGATCCACGAGGCCCCCGGCGTCTCCGCCAGATGCACCACGCCCCTCCCCGCCGGCGCCGTCACCAGCGCGGAGCCGGGCATCTATCTCCCCGGCCGCTTCGGCGTCCGCATCGAGGACGTGGTGGTGCTGCGGGAGGGCGGCTGCGAGGATATCGCCCTGGCGCCCAAGGAGCTCATCATTCTGTAAAAAATCCCCCTTGCCAGGGGGCGGAGAACATGGTATACTGTTAAAAATGACGAATCTTGGCTGAGAACAGCCTGCCCCGGTGTCAACGGGCCGCGGCCCGTCACACATATCCCCCGCCCCCGGCGGGGCCATTCGGTCACCCGCGCGGCGCTCCACCTTTTGCCGCCGCACGGAGTCAAAAAAAGGAGGATTTGCATCCCCGGACTTGGGGTGCGGCAGCGTGGAGACCTGCCGTAATGCGGCGCCGGTTCCGCTCCGGCGGCGCGAGGTCTGCGGGCGGAGGCCCGGAGACTGAAGTCAGCGTATGGCAGACGTAGTACTCAAGAGCGTAAAGAAGATCTATCCCCACAGCAAGGAAGAGAAGAAGAAGGTCAAGAAGGACGCGCCCGAAGAAAAGAAGGTCAACCTGCAGGTGACCGAACAGGGCGTCGTGGCGGTGCAGGAGTTCAACCTGGAGATCAAGGACAAGGAGTTCATCGTCCTGGTCGGCCCATCCGGCTGCGGCAAGTCCACCACCCTGCGCATGATCGCAGGTCTGGAGGAGATCTCCGAGGGCGAACTGTACATCGACGGCAAGCTCATGAACGACGTGGCCCCCAAGGACCGCGATATCGCCATGGTCTTCCAGAGCTATGCCCTCTATCCCCACATGACTGTGTATGACAACATGGCCTTCTCCCTGCAGCTGAAGAAGCTGCCCAAGGACGAGATCGACCGCAAGGTCCGCGAGGCGGCGGAGATCCTGGACATCACCCAGTATCTGGACCGCAAGCCCAAGGCCCTGTCCGGCGGCCAGCGCCAGCGCGTGGCCATCGGCCGCG
>JBJDYT010000019.1:0-32234 GCA_051867635.1 Oscillospiraceae bacterium | reverse complement strand
CCCAGCATATTGCTCCACTGGTCGTTGCCGCCGAACTGCATGTTGCAGCCGTAGTGCTGGAACAGGTAGTAAAAGTCATAGGACTGCATGATCATGTAGTTGAACTCCAGGAAGCTCAGGCCCTTTTCCATGCGCTGCTTGTAGCACTCGGCCCGGAGCATGTTGTTCACGCTGAAGCACGCGCCCACTTCCCGCAGCAGCTCCACATAATTCAGGTCCAGCAGCCACTCGGCGTTGTTCAGCATCATGGCCTTGCCCTCGCCGAAGTCGATGAAGCGCTCCATCTGGCGCTTGAAGCACGCGGCGTTTTGGTCGATATCCTCCTTCGTCAGCATCTGGCGCATGTCGCTGCGGCCGGAGGGGTCGCCGATCATGGTGGTGCCGCCGCCGATGAGGGCGATGGGCTTGTTGCCCGCCATCTGCAGGCGCTTCATCAGCGTCAGCGCCATGAAGTGGCCGGCGGTCAGGCTGTCCGCCGTGCAGTCAAAGCCGATATAGAAGGTGGCCTTGCCGCCGTTCACCATCTCGCGGATCTCCGCCTCGTCCGTCACCTGGGCGATAAGCCCCCGGGCCACCAGTTCGTCATAGATCTGCATCGTTTCTTTTCTCCTTTTATCTTTCAAGTTTGATTCGTTTTGCGAAAGCGGCGAATCGCGGCATGAAACTTCATGCACTGTGCGGCGCACCACGAAAGCAGGCAAACGCTTCTGTGCATGAAGTTTTGTGCATCATTCCCGGTTGCCCCGAAGGGGCGAGGGAATGGCACATTTTATTTTTTGCTATGCTTTTGCACAGCAAAAAAAGCCCTCCGTCCCCCACGGGGACAGAGGGCGAATCGCTCGCGGTACCACCTCTGGTTCGCCGCCCCCCTCGCGGAAAGCGGCCTCAGGCCGTGCCATCACACGGCAGCGCGGTAACGGGCGCACCCGGGACACGCCTACTGGGCCAGAGGGCCGTTGGGGTGCCAGCTCCAAGGGGTATTCGCCGCCCGGCCCTCTCCCCTTTTCACCATCCAGGGGTTCTCTTAGCAGCGCCATGGCGGGTACTGGTCCTTTTCTTCGCTGTATGCAGTGGGTATTTTATCGGATTTTGCCCGGATTGTCAATCCTGTTTTCCATCTTTACGGCGGCAGGCGCTTTCCCTGGTCTCTCCGGCGTCCCGGTTCCCGCCGAGGGTCCTGCGGAATTTTTCCGCCGCGGCCAGCAGCTCCTCGCTGCTTTTGAGCAGCGTCTCGGAGACACGGGTGCCGCCGGTGATGCGGCCCAGCTCCCGGCAGCGCTCCTCCCGGTTCAGGCGGCGGACCTCCGTATAGGTGCGCCCGTCCCGCTCGCCCTTTTCCACTGTGAAATGCACGTCCGCCATGGCGGCGATCTGGGGCAGATGGGTCACACAGAGCACCTGCTTGCGGCGGGAGACCTGGGCCAGCTTCTCCGCCACCTTCTCCGCCGCCCGGCCGCTGACCCCCGTGTCCACCTCGTCGAACACCAGCGTCTCCACCTCGTCCTGCTCCGCCAGCACGTTCTTCAGCGCCAGCATGATGCGGGCCAGCTCGCCGCCGGAGGCCACCCGGTCGATGGGCTTGAGCGCCTCGCCCAGGTTCGCGGACATGAGAAAGCGCACGGCGTCCATGCCGCTGGCGTCCGGCTCCTTTTCGGAAAAGTCCACCTGGAACCGCACCTTCGGCATGTCGAGCTGCCGCAGCTCCTGCAGGATGCGCTTCTCCAGCTCCGCGGCGGCGGCCTTCCGCGCCCGGGAGAGCTTTCCGCCCTCCTCGCGCACCCGCCGCTCCTGTTTCGCTTCCTCCTCCCGCAGCCGGGCCACGGTGTCATCCGCGAACTCGATCCTGTCCAGTTCCTCCCGGCAGCGGTCAAGATAGGCGAGCATCTCCTCCACCGTGGAGCCGTACTTCTTTTTCAGCCTGTACAGCCTGTCGCAGCGCTCCTCCACCTGGTCCAGTTCCTCCGGCGAGAACGCATACTCCCGCCGCAGCTCCCGCAGGCTCTCCGACACGTCCTCCGCCTCGCAGCAGAGGTCGTGCAGCCGCTCCGCCAGCTCCCCGAAGGAGCCGCCGTAGCGCTTGAGACCCCGCAGCGCCTCTTCCGCCGCGCGGAGAGCGCCCACCGCGCCCGCGCCGTCCTCTCCGCCGCTGAGGCAGCCCTCCGCCTCGTCGATGGCGGAGGAGAATTTCTCACTGTTGCGGAGGATCTCCCGCCGCTGGGCAAGGGCCTCTTCCTCTCCCGGCGTCAGCTCCGCGCGCTCCAGCTCGCTGATCTGAAAGCGCAGGGTGTCCATACGGCGGGCCTTTTCCGCTTCGTCCATGGCAAGGCTCCGGATCTTGGCGCGCAGGGCCGCCAGAGCCTCATACTCTCCACGGTAGGCGGCCAGCTGCCCCTCCGTCATGCCGAAGCGGTCCAGGTATTCCCCGTGCCGCTCCTCGTCCAGCAGCTGCTGGCCGTCGTGCTGGCCGTGGATATCCAGCAGCCGGCCGCCCAGCTCGCGCAGCTGTGCCACGGAGACGGGCCGGCCGTTCACCCGGCAGACGTTGCGGCCGTCCGCCGTCATCTCCCGCTGGAGGAGCAGGTCCTCTCCCTCCTCCAGACCGAACTGCGCCGACAGCTCCGCCGCCGCGCCGGAAAACTGGGCGCTGACCAGCGCCTTGGCCGCCCCCGTGCGGATCAGGTCCCGGGAGGTGCGCCGTCCCAGCACCGCGCCCAAGGCGTCGATGACGATGGATTTGCCCGCGCCGGTCTCGCCGGTCAGGACGTTGAAGCCGCTGTCGAAGCGGATATCCGCTGCTTCGATGACGGCGATGTTTTCGATATGGAGCAACAGCAGCATCCGCTCCGCCTCCCTTTACAGCATGGAATGGATCTCTTCGGTGAACTCCTCGGCGGATTCGCTCTTGCGCATCACGAGGAAGACCGTGTCGTCCCCCGCCAGGCTCCCCACCATGTACGGCACGTCCATGGCGTCCACGGCGGCGCAGGCGGCGCTGGCCATGCCCGGCATGGTCTTGATGACCACCATGTTCTGGGCGCAGTCCACCTGGGTGATGCTCTCCCGGAAGATGGTGCGCAGCTTCTCCGCCACGTTCAGGTGGGGTTTGGAGGCGGAGACCGCATAGCGGTACCCGCCGCTGCCCGTTGGCTGCTTGACCAGGTGCAGCTGCTTGATGTCCCGGGAGATCGTGGCCTGGGTGCTGTTCACACCCATCTTTTTCAGGTGCCGCAGCAGCCCCTCCTGCGTCTCCACGTCGTTTTCCCGGATGATCTGCAGGATCTTTTCCTGTCGTTCATTTTTCATTCGGCGTTCCTCCCAAGCCCATTTTACGGTCATAATCGTCAAAAAAGCCGCGGCCCGTCAGGCGGATCAGCCTCGTCTCGAAGCGGGAGCGGGCGATCTCGATGACGTCGCCCTTCCGCAGGGAGAAGGCGCGGCCGCCGTCCACAGACAAAAAACCACAGGTATAGCTCTTTTCCAACGGTTCCAGCGTCACCGTGTCCCCCGCCTCCAGGACGAGGGCGCTGATGTGAAGGTTCATGGCGCAGATGGGCGTCACGATGATGCCCCGGATGGCGGGAGACACCACCGGTCCGCCCGAGGAGCGGGAATAGCCGGTGGAGCCGGTGGCCGTGGCCACGATCAGCCCGTCGCCACGCATGTCGAACAGCCGCTGGCCGTTGACGCCGGTGCGCAGGTTCACCACCCGCGACACCGCTCCCTTGTTCACCACCGCCTCGTTCAGCGCCAGGGCGCTGTATACCTCCCGTCCCTCCCGGCGGACGGTGACGTCCAGCATCATGCGGCTCTCCACATGGTACGTCTCCTCCGCCAGACGGGCCAGCAGCGGCAGCTCCTCCGCCTCCAGGTCGCAGATGAAGCCGAGGTTTCCCACGTTCACCGCCGAGATGGGACAGCTCTCCCGCGCCGCCCAGGGCGCCACGCGGAGGATGGTCCCGTCGCCCCCGAGGCTCACCATCAGGTCTGCCTCCCGCACCGCCTGCTCCAGCGGCAGCAGGGGGAGCCCCACGGAGGAGCCGTCCAGCTCCGTTTCAAAAGGAAAGGTCAGCACGCAGGTGCAGCCGGCGCCGCGCAGGATGCGCGCCGCCTCTTTTGTGTACTTCAAATCGATGTCCCGCTTGGGATTGGGACAGATCGCCACCGTTTTCAATGCGTCTCCTCCTTTGCCAGCGCTCCGTGGGAGCGGTCCACCAGGTCCGTCAGATCGAAGGTACCGCTCTCGCCTCCGTGCAGGGCGAGATAGCCGAGATACTCGATGTTTCCCTCGGGTCCCCGAATGGGAGAATAATCCAGCGCAAGTACTGTAAAGTCATTTTCCTTCGCATGCACCAGGAAGCGCTCCAGCACCTCCCGGTGTACCACAGGATCCCGGACCACCCCCCTTTTTCCCACCTTCTCCTTCCCGGCCTCGAACTGCGGCTTGATGAGGCAGACCGCCCGGCCGTCGCTTTTCAGCACCCGGGCGAGGGCCGGCAATATCAGCTTCAGGGAAATGAAGGACACGTCCACCGAGGCGAAGTCCAGCTCCTCCGGTATCTCCGCTCGGCTCAGGTTCCGGGCGTTGGTGCGCTCCAGCGAGACCACCCGCGGATCGCTCCGCAGCCGCCAGTCCAGCTGGCCGTAGCCTACGTCCACCGCGTAGACCTTTCTCGCCCCGTTTTGCAGCATGCAGTCGGTGAAGCCGCCGGTCGAGGCCCCGATGTCGCCGCAGACGCAGCCGCGCAGGTCCAGGCCGAAGGCACTCATGGCCTTTTCCAGCTTCAGCCCGCCCCGGCTCACATAGCGCAGCGTGCTGCCGCGGACCTCGATCTCCGCGGTCTTCGCCACCGCCGTGCCGGGCTTGTCCACCCGCTGGCCGCCCACGAACACCAGCCCGCTCATGATGGTGGCCTGGGCTTTTGCCCGGGTCTCCGCCATGCCGCGCTCCACCAGCAGCACGTCCAGCCGCTCTTTTTCTTTCATCCCAGCATCTCCTCCATCGCCGAGGCCAGCCCCTCCGCGTCCAGGCCCAGCTCCTTCTGCAGCTCCTGCAGGCTGCCCTGGGCGGGGACCGTCTCCCCCAGGTTCCGCAGCCGGAGCTTTCCCGTAAAGCGCGGCCGCTGCGCCAGCAGCGCGGCGAGCCGCTCTCCCACGCCGCCGTGTTCCTCCGCTTCCTCCGCCACCAGAACGGCGCCGTAGGAGGAAAGGGCCTCCGTCAGCGCCTCTCCCGGCAGGGGAGCCAGCTTGTTCAGCTTCAGCACCGCGGCGCTGAAGCCCCGACGCTCAAGCAGCTCCGCCGCGGCGAGGGCGTTGTTCACCAGCAGGCCGTAGGTCACCAGAACGCCGTCCTTTCCCTCCCGCAGCAGGGTAAAGTCCGCGCCGTCCCAGCCATCCCGCCAGGCGCCCTCCTCCCCTCTCGGGTAGCGGACGGCCACCGGGCCGCCGCAGCGCAGCACGGCGAAGCGCAGCATGCCGCGCAGCTCCCGGAAGCTGGCGGGGGCCAGTACCGTCATCCCCGGCAGGGCGGAGAGATAGCCCACGTCGAAAATACCGTGGTGAGTCTCGCCGTCGCCCCCCACCAGGCCCGCCCGGTCCACCGCGAACACCGCGTGGAGGCGGCTGAGGGAGACGTCGTGCTGCAGCTCGTCAAAGCCCCGCTGGAGAAAGGTGGAGTACACCGCCATCACCGGGACACAGCCCTGCTTCGCCAGGCCCGCCGCCAGGGACACCCCGTGTCCCTCCGCGATGCCCACGTCGAAAAAGCGCTCGGGATAGCGCTCCGCGAAGGCGGCGAGGCCCGTCCCCTCCTTCATGGCGGCGGTGATGGCGCAAAGGCGCGGCTCCTCTTCCGCCAGGGCGGTGAGCGCTTCGCCGAAGACGGCGGAGAAATCCCGCTTCCCCTCCCGGGGCACGCCGTAGCGCAGGTCGAAGGGGCCCACGCCGTGATACAGGTTCGGCTCCTGCTCCGCGAAAGGATAGCCCTTCCCCTTCATCGTGTTCACATGGACCACCACCGGAGCGCGCAGCTCCCTGGCCCAGCGGAGGGTGTTGGTGAGCTGCTCCACGTCGTGGCCGTCCACCGGGCCGAGGTAGGTGAAGCCCATGTCCTCAAAGAGGGTGCTGAAGGGATAGAGGGTCTGCTTGAGAGTGGTCTTTAAGCTGTGGCTGAACTGGTAGAGCCGGGAGCTGGCGGCCTTCTCGCCGAAGAGGCCCCGGTACCACTTTTTGAAGGAATAGTACCCCGGCTTGTTGCGCAGCTTCTTCAGATGCTCCGCCATGCCGCCCACGTTGCCGCTGATGGACATGCCGTTGTCGTTCAGGATCAGGATCAGCGGCTCGCCGGACTGGCCCGCGTCGTTCAGCCCCTCGTAGGCCAGGCCGCCGGTGAGGGCGCCGTCGCCAATGAGGGCCAGGACCTGATAATCCTGCTTCTGCAGCGTGCGCGCCCGGGCCATGCCCAGCGCCACGGAGACGGAGTTGGAGGCGTGCCCCGCGATAAAGGCGTCGTGCTCGCTCTCGTAGGGCTTGGGGAAACCGGACAGCCCCCCGTACTGCCGGAGGGTGGAAAACTGCTCCCTCCGGCCGGTGAGGAGCTTATGGACATAGCACTGGTGCCCCACGTCGAACACCAGCCGGTCTGTGGCTGTATCGAACACCCGGTGGATGGCCACCGTCAGCTCCACCACGCCCAGATTCGAGGCGAGATGGCCGCCGGTGCTGGAAACATTTTCCAAGAGAAACTGCCGCAGCTCTCTGCACAGGACCCGGCATTCCTCCTGGCTGAGACGCTTCACGTCCGCCGGGGACTGGATCTGTTCCAAAATCAAGATTGATGACTCCCTTTGTATGGTTTTCAATGGTTATGCACCCGCTGTGAGCGGATCACGCACGGTCCGCGCCGTTATAGTGCGCGGCACACGGACAGCTAAGCCTCCGCCGGTGGTTACTACCAGTATACACCAAATCATACAAATATACAAGAGAAAATGCATACCGTTTCTCCATCAGCGAAGCGGAAAGGAGGCGCGTCCTGCGCGGCGGTGCGCGGAAAGCCTCCGCGCGCAGCCGGGACGGGCGCAAAGCGCAAGGCCCCGCAGCCACAGGTCCGCGGGGCCTTTTCTTCAGCTCTCTCTTGCCGCCAGCTCCTCCGCCAGCATTTCCAAAAAGTCCGTGCCGCCCGGCCAGCAGCCCAGGCGCAGGGCCGCCCTGGCCTCCTCCGTGTAGGCCCGGACCCGCCCGGCGCAGCCGGTAAGGCCCAGCAGCGTCACATAGGTGGTCTTTTGGTTGTCCGCGTCCGAGCCGATGGGCTTGCCGAGCTGCTCCTCCGTGGAGGTCACGTCCAGCATGTCGTCCCGGATCTGGAAGGCCAGGCCCAGCTTCGTGGCGTAGGCCTTCGCCGCGGCGAGGCAGGCATCGTCCACCTTCCGGCGGCCGGAGGACGCCAGCACGCCCATGACGCAGGCCGCCCGCAGCAGCGCGCCGGTCTTTTTGTCGTTGATGGCGGTGAGCTCCTCCTCCGTGTGGGGCTTGCCGTCGCCGATGGTGTCCCAGTACTGGCCGCCGCACATGCCCTGCTCGCCTGCCGCCTCCGCCAGGACGCCCGCCGCGAGGCCGGGCACGGACTGTCCCTCTCCCTGCCAGGGGCCCTCGGCACACAGCACCGTCTGGAACGCCGCCGCCTGCAGCGCGTCCCCCGCGAGGGTGGCCACGCACTCGCCGTAGACCTTGTGGTTGGTGGGCCGGCCCCGGCGCAGGTCGTCGTCGTCCATGCAGGGCAGGTCGTCATGGATGAGGGAATAGGTGTGGAGCATCTCCACGCCGCAGCCGAAGTCCAGGGCTTCCTCCATGGTGCCGCCCGCGGCCTCGCAGAACTTCATGGCGAGGATGGGACGGATGCGCTTGCCGCCGCCGAGCAGGCTGTAGCGCATGGCCTCCTGGAGCCCGCCGCCGGGGAAAAACGCCTGCAGGCGCTGTTCCACCAGCGCCTTGGCCTCCTCCATCTCCCGATAAAACGCCTGACGCTCCATGCTCTCAGTCCTCCCCGCTTTCAAAGGGCTGCTCCACCGGGGCGCCGTCCGGCCCCTTCATGAGCTTCACCACCTGCTGCTCCGCCGTCTCCAGCTGGCCGCTGCAGTCCGCGATGAGCTTCGTCCCCTCCTCAAACAGCTTCAGGGAGTCCTCCAGCGGCGCGTCGCCTTTTTCAAGGGCCGCCGCGATCTCCTCGAGCCTTCTCATCTTCTCTTCAAAGCTCTGCTTTTTCATCTCTGCTCCTCCTTTGTTTCCTCCACCAGGCAGCGCAGGCCGCCCCGGCCCAGCGTCACGTCCACCCGGTCCCCCGGGGAGACGGACGCGCTGTTTTTCACGATGCGCCCCTGGCCGTCCCGCACCACACTGTAGCCACGGGACAGCACCTTCAGCGGGCTCAGCGCGTCCAGCGACGCGGCGAGCGCCGAAAAGCGCTCCCGCTCCCTCGCCAGCCGCTTTTCCCCCGCCCGGGCCAGACGGCTCTGCAGCAGGTCCAGCGCCTGCCGCTTGTCCTGCAGGAACACGGTGGGGTCCTGCAGGCAGCGCCGCTTGGCGAGGGCCGTGAGCCGCTGGGACTGCAGCTCCAGCCGCTTTGCCATGAGCCGCGCCAGGTGGAGGCGCCGCTCCTGCAGCGCGCGCAGCAGCTCGCTGCGGTCCGGCACCGCCAACTCCGCCGCGTTGGAGGGCGTGGCCGCCCGCAGGTCCGCCGCGAAGTCCGCGATGGTCACGTCCGGCTCATGCCCCACAGCGGAGATCACCGGGATCTTGGAGGCGTAGATGGCCCGGGCCACCCGCTCGTCGTTGAAGCACCAGAGGTCCTCCACCGAGCCGCCGCCCCGGCCCGCGATGATCAGGTCCGCCAGCTGCCAGCGATTGGCGTAGCGGATGGCCCCCGCGATCTCCGGTGGGGCCTCCGGCCCCTGCACCCGGACGGGCAGCAGCAGCACCTTCGCCAGCGGATAGCGCTTGCGCAGGATGCGGATCATGTCATGCACCGCCGCGCCGGCGGAGGAGGTGATGAGGGCGATGCGCTCCGGGTATGCGGGGAGCGGCTTTTTATGGCTCTCGTCGAACAGCCCCTCGGCGCAGAGCTTCTGCTTGAGCTGCTCAAAGGCCACGTGCAGGTCGCCCACGCCGTCCGGGATCAGCTCGCTGCAGTAGAGCTGATACACGCCGTCCCGGGGAAACACGGAGACCCGGCCCAGGACCACCACCTTCATGCCGTTTTCCGGCTGGAAGCGGAGCGAGGAGGCGCTGCCGCGGAACATGACGCAGCGGATGGCGCTCTCCGTGTCCTTCAAGGTGAAATAATGGTGCCCGGAGGGATAGAGCTTGTAATTGGAGATCTCACCCCGGACATAGAGGCGGCCCAGCACCGGTTCCTGATCCAGCAGAGTCTTGACGAAGGCGTTGAGCTCCGTCACGCTGAGGACCGTTTGCTCCACAGGGCGTCCCCTCCTTTCGTAAAATCGTCTGCGCGGCGCGGGGCCTGTCCCCCGCCGCACGGCAAAAGAAGACGGCAGAGCGCTCCGTTCTGCCGTCTTTTCTGACGCGTTATTCCCCGACCTCCTGGCGGACGAAGCTGCCGAGGATGCCGTTGATGAAGCGGACAGTCTCCTCCGTCTCGTACTTCTTCGCGATCTCCACCGCCTCGTTGATGGCGACGCCGGTGGGGATATCCTGCCGGTACATGATCTCGTACATGGCGACGCGCATGACCGCCACCGCCATCATGGGGATGCGGGAGAACTTCCAGCCCACCGCATACTTTTCAATGTAGCCGTCCAGCTCGCCCTGATGCAGCGCCACGCCTGAGACGAGGCTGCGGATATACTCCGCCTGCTTCGGCCCGGGGAACTCCCCGTACAGGGGGGACTCCTCCGCCAGGGCCGCGAAGCCCTCCGGGGAAAGGCGCCGCTCCAGCAGCTCCTCCACGCCCTGGGGGGCGAAATTCAGCTCATAGGACAGGTGGACGGCGATCTCACGCGCGGTATTGCGAACCATAGGCCTTTTTCCTTCTCTCTCTCTCGTTCTCTTCTCCGCCCTCAGTTCAGATGCACGCCGCTGATGTGCACGTTGACACAGCGTACGCCGCGGCCCGTCATGGCCTCGACGGAGGAGGCCACCGCGTGCTGCACCTTCTCCGCCACCTCGGGGATGACCACGCCGTACTCCACCACCAGGAACAGGTCGATGCTCATGCCGTCCTCCTCCACCGTGATGCGCACGCCGCGGGTCGGGCCCTTCTTCATGAAATCGGGCATGCTGCCGGCGGGGGCCACCGCGTACACGCCCTCCACCTCTTTGGCGGCGCCGATGGCGATGGCCGCCACCACGTCTTCCGCAATATGGATATTGCCGTTTTCCTGCGGCAGGTTCAGATATTCCTTGTTGTCAGCCATGGAAACCGTCTCCTTAAGAAATCATTTGTAGAAGTATTCTACCATCTCCCGGCTGAAAATACAACTGTTTTCATTTGTCGGATTCCAAAATCGTGATCTGGTTGGCGGTGTAGCCCGTTTCGTTGATGACGATATCCGTGATCTTGGCCACGTCCGTGGCCGTCAGCGGCTCCTCCCCACTGGCCACCACCACGCTGATGCTCTCCCCGCTCATGAAGGCCACGCAGTCCGCGTAGCCCTTGGCGGTGACCAGATTTTCGATCTGGGCCTCCGCCATGGTGTAGGACGCCAGCACCTGGATGCCCTGGGAGGCCTCATTCAGCACCTCCTGGTCCGCTCCCTCCTCGGCCGCCGCCTGCTCCAGCAGCGCCAGAGCGCTGTCCCGGGCCTGCTGGCGGGTGAGCCGGGCGGTGGCGAAGTAGTCCCCCGCCGTCTCCTCTGCCGCGGCGGCGTCCTCCTCGGCGCTGACCAGGGTGGACTTCCCCAGGATCTTCCCGGTGGTGGGCAGGAGCTGGTCCGTATAACGCCAGTTCAGCCACACCGCCGCGCAGACCATCAGCAGCACCGCGGTGAGAATGGCGATCCGCTTGCCTTGGTTGCTTACCTTGAGCCTTTTCATTTCACATTCCCCTTTATCACTGATATTTTGTCGCTGCTGAGTCCCGTCAGCGCTGTGACCGCCTGGGTCACGGCCAGGCGCACGGAGGGATCGCCGCCCCCCTCGCAGACCACCACCGCCCCGCGGAACACCGGATAGCCGGAGCAGGTGACCACCACCTCCTCCTGCCCGCTGCCCTTGGAGAGGATCACCGTCTCGCTGCTGCGGCTCTGCTCATCGTCCCGCAGCGTCTGCTCCGTGTCCCGGGCCAGCTGGTTCTGCCGCCCCATCTCCACGGAGAGCATGAGCGTCAGTTCCCCCGCTCCCTCGATGCGGGAAAGGGTATCGGCCAGCTCCTGCTGCACCTGGCGCAGCCACTGCTCCTCCGACAGTGCGCCGCTCTCCGCCGTCTCCGCCGCGCTCCCGCCGCTTCCGCCGCTGGGGAGCAGGAGCAGCAGCACCCCCAGCGCCAGCACCAGCAGGGCGTAGCGGTAGCGTTTCACCCGCTCCCACAGCTCTTTTGCGCTCATCCGCTTCATGGCTTACGTTTCCCTCCACTGTATGTCCTCTTCCGCAAAACCCAGCTCCTCCCGCAGGAAACGGGCGAGCGCTTCGCTCCTCCCCGCCGCCGTGATCTCCACCCGCCGGGGGCGGGGAACGCCGTCTTCCCCCGTCTCCACCGTAACGGCGATCTCGCAGGGAAAGGCCAGCTCCTCCGCTTTTGCTTCAATATATGAGGCCAGTTCCTCGGCTATGAGTGCCTCCCAGGTTTTTTGGTTTTCCTCCGTCATCTCCTCCGTGCGCGAGAGGATCTCCTCCTGACAAAGGCGAAACTCCTCCTGCGCCTGCAGCGGCACCTCTCCCAGCAGAGGCCGGAACACCGCCATGAGCAGCAGCAGCGAGCAGCAGAACAGCACGATGCGCTTCACCGCGCCCCGGGGCGTCAGCGCGGCGGCTACCGCCGTGAGGAAGGCCGTGCACACCACCCGGGCCACCCAGGCGCCGATATACTCCGTCATGGCGTCACCACCGCCACCGAGGCGATAATGGAGATAAACACCAGCAGCGCGCAGGAGCCCACCATCCCCAGCAGCAGGCTGAACGCGCCGCTGAGCTGTGTGAGAAAGCGGGAGAGCGGCCCGCTGTCCGCCGTGGCCGCCGCCACCGCCGCCACGCGGTAGACCAGGCACTGCAGCAGCAGCGAAAGAAACGGCAGCAGGCACAGCGACAGCACGCCCAGCAGCCCTACGATGCCCACCGCGTTTTTTAAAAGGCCCGCGCCCGCCAGCACCGTCTCCGCCGTGTCGGAGATGATGTTCCCCACCACCGGCACCACGCCGGAGAGCGCCGCCTTCGTCAGGCGGAGCGTCAGCGCGTCGGCGCTGCCGGAGAGCACGTGGGCGATGGAGAGATAGACCGTAAAGCAGCTGACCACCGCCCCCAGCAGCCAGGAGACCGCCTTGCGCATCCCGTCGGCCAGAAGCGAGAGCCGTCCCTCCGGCAGGGCCGCGGCGGCAGCGGCCAGGGCCAGATAGCAGTACAGCAGCGGCAGCAGCAGCGTGGAGATCACCCGGATGAACAGCGAGGACAGCCACACCGTCACCACCTGCTGGACGGAAGCCGTCGCCACCGCGCCGCAGGAGGCCGCGGCCGCCGCGAGGGTAGGCAGCAGCACCCTTGCGAAAGCGTCCAGCTCCGTCAGCACTTCCTGAGCCGACGCCAGCAGCCCGCCCAGATCCGTCAGCGCCACGGCGGTCATGGCCAGCACCCCCGCGAGGGTGACCGGGTCCAGGCCCTCTTCCTTGCCCGCAGCTGCGAACACGCTGGAGGCAAGCCCCGCCAGCAGCACCACCAACAGCAGCAGCACGGCGCTCTTGGCCGCGCTGCGCAGCTGTTCCGAGAGTTCCGGGCGGAGGGAGCGCAGCAGCTCCAGCGCGCCCGCGGTGAAGTCCGAGGCGTCTTGCAGCTCCCCCTCCTCCGCCAGGGCCCGGGTACGCTCGTCCACAGCGGAGAGGACCTCCTCCGGCAGCTCCGCCGCCCGGACGGGCGTGGGCAGGAGAAGGAGCGGTATGAGCATGAGCAGCAGCTTTTGTTTCATAGCGTCTCCAAAATCATCGTCAGTATGGCCCCGAGGAGCGGCACGGCCAGCGCCGCCGCGCAGAGCGCCCCCGCGATCTCCAGCAGCGACGCCAGAGCCGACTGGCCCGCGTCCCGGCAGAGGTCCCCGCCCACGCGGACCACCGCCGCGATGAGCGCGCATTTCCCTACCACCGCGAGATACGCCGGCTCGATCTCCGAGCGCTCGATCAGTTCATTTAACAGCGACAGCAGCTCCTCCGCCGCCCGGGCCGCCGGGACCAGCAGCACCGCCGCCACCGCCAGGACCAGCAGCAGCTGCAGCGCCGGCACGTCCTTTTTCAGCAGCTGCGCCAGCACGCAGGCCGTCAGGCACAGGCCCGCTATCCGAAGGACCGTCTCCATCAGAAGCGGAACAGGTCCTTGATGAGGTTGAACAGGTCGCTGATCTGCTGCACCAGCATCATCAGCACCACCACCAGCCCCGCGATGGTCACCATCATGGCCTGTTCCTCCCGGCCGGAGCGGGCCAGCAATTGATTCAGCACGGCCACGATGATCCCGATGGCCGCTATCTTAAAGATCAGATCCACATCCATGCGCAACACTCCGCATCCGCTTTCGTTCGCCGCGTCTGAGACCCGGCCGCCTTGTCCATTCCCACTCTATGCGCCCATTTCCCCGGGTATGACTGCCCGTCCCTCTCAAAAGAGCAGGATAACGAGGAAGGCCGACGCACTGAGGCAGACGGCGGCGGAGAGCCGCCGCGCCTCCGGCAGGGCGCGTTCCAGACGGCGGCGCAGCTCTTCCATCTCCTCCGAGGCCAGACGCAGCGCCCCTTGAAGACTCTCTCCGTCCCCCGCAAGGCGGCGCCCCAGCTCCCGCCAAATGCGCCGTCCCTCCTCCGGCAGGTTGAGCGTTTCGCTCTGCGCATACCAGAGCTGCGGCAGGGGCGTCTCCGGCTCCGCCTCCCACCGGCGCAGCAGTCCGGCAAAAAAGCGCCGCCCCTCCCCCTTTGTCTCCTCCGCCAGGGCGTGGAGCAGGGGCGGCAGGGGCTTTTTCTCGCAGCGGATCTCCCGCTCCAGCCGGTGCAGGGCGTACAGCAGCTCTTCCGCGGCGGCGATCTCCCGCCGCCGCCTTTGTACCGTGAGCAGTGAGATGCACCCTCCGCCGGCGAACACCAGCAGCGCCCCCAGCGCCCGGATCACTTCAGGTCCTCCAGCCGGTACCGCCGCTCGCCGCCGTCAAAGCGGATGGTGACCGCCTTGCGGAACACCCCCATGCGGCGCAGGCGGCGGAAGAGGGGCTTTGCCAGCAGCTCCTCCACGCCGGAGGCGTGGATGGTGGCCAGCAGCGCCACCCCGGAGTTGGCCGCGTGGGCCATGGCCCGCAAGTCCTCCTCCGCCGTGATCTCGTCCACCGCGATGAGTTCCGGATTCATGGCCCGGAGCAGGATCTCGATGCCCTCCGCCTTGGGGCAGCCGTCCAGCACGTCCGTGCGGGGCCCCACGTCCAGCTGCGGCACGCCCCGGTACATGGCGGCGATCTCCCCCCGCTCGTCCACGAGACCGATCCGCTGGGGCGGATACGCCTCGCAGCCGGTGCTGAAGCAGCGGATGAGGTCCCGCAGCAGCGTGGTCTTGCCGAGCCCCGGCGGCGCGATGAGCAGCGTACTTTCCGGCGCGCCGTCCCTTATCAGCTCCCGGCTCAGGTCCGCCGCGAGGCCGATGCGCTCCCGGGCGATGCGGATGGTCATGGAGGAGAAATCCCGGAGCATGGCCGTCTCCCCGTCCTTCACCACCGCGAAGCCGCAGACGCCCACGCGAAAGCCTCCCTCCGCCGTGAGGTAGCCCTTGCGCAGGGTCTCCGCCGCGGCATAGCGGGAAAAGCCCGTCACCAGATTGCAGACCGTCTCCAGGTCCTCTGTCCGCACCAGGCCCTCCTCGCCGCCCTCCAGGGGAAATTCCTCTCCGCCGCGCAGCACCGTCAGTGTCTGTCCCGCCCGGAGGCGGAACTCCTCCGCCGTCCGTTTCTCCTCCGCCGGCAGCGACATCGCCAGACGCTTCAGCCGCATGGGCAGAAAGGCCGCCGCCGCGTCGAAGCGCCGCACCGCCTCCTCCTGTTTCATGCGCATCCCTCCTTTTTCATACCGCATCCTATGAGAGGTCGTCCCAAAATATGAAAGGAGAGCGTCCGAAACCGGACGCTCTCCTTTTTAATAGCTATACTTTGCTGTAAAGTGATTTCCCATTACTGCTTCATGGCGGCAGCGGATTCCTCCAGCTTTGCCACCAGCTCGCGCAGACGCTTCTCCTTCTCGCGCTCGGCGTTCACCACATGCTCCGGGGCCTTGGAGACAAAGCTCTCGTTGCTGAGCTTCGCCGCGATGGAGGCCAGCTGCTTCTCCGCGTTGGCCTTTTCCCTGGCGATGCGCTCCATCTCCTTCTCAAAATCCACCAGCTCGCTGAGCGGCATATAGATCTTGGAGTTGTGGGTCACCACGGTGACCATGCCGCTGAGATCCGCCGGGGCCGTATCCGTAACGGTGACGTCGCTGGCGAAGGCCAGGCGGGCGATGAAGTGACTGCCCTGCTCATAGATCTCCGGCGTGGCGGTGACGATGATCATCTGGGCCTTCTTGCTGGGCGGGACGTTCATCTCGCTTCTGCGGGCGCGGACGGCGGAAATGGCGTCCTTCACCGCCTCCATGGCGGTCTCCTCCGCCGGGAAGGCAAGGGCCTCGTCATACTCCGGCCAGGACTCCTTCATGATAAAGCCGTCCTTCGCCGCGTCGGCGGTGTGGGGCAGCGCCTGCCAGATCTCCTCCGTGATGAAGGGCATGAAGGGGTGCAGCAGCTTCAGCACGCCGGAGAGGACGTACACCAGCACGTTCTCCGCCGCGAGACGGGCCTCCTCGTTCTCGCCGTTGAGGCGGGACTTGGTCAGCTCAATATACCAGTCGCAGTAGGTGTCCCAGATGAAGTCATAGACCTTGGCGGAGGCCACGCCCAGCTCGAAGGCCTCCATGTTGTCGGTGACCTCCTTCACCAGGGTGTTATACTTGGAGAGGACCCACTTATCCTCCAGCTCCAGCTTCTCCGGCAGCTTCACCTCGTCGATGCTCAGGTTCATCATGACGAAGCGGGTGGCGTTCCAGATCTTGTTGGCGAAGTTGCGCATGGCCTCGCACTTTTCCACATAAAAGCGCATGTCGTTGCCGGGGCTGTTGCCGGTGATGAGGTTGAAACGCAGGGCGTCGGCGCCGTACTTCTCCGCCATCTCCAGCGGGTCGATGCCGTTGCCGAGGGACTTACTCATCTTGCGGCCCTTGTCGTCCCGCACCAGGCCGTGGATGAACACGGTCTTGAAGGGCTCCTGCTTCATCTGCTCCATGCCGGAGAAGATCATGCGGGCCACCCAGAAGAAGATGATGTCATAGCCCGTGACCATGACGGAGGTGGGATACCAGTACTTCAGATCCTCCGCGTCCTTGTCAGGCCAGCCCAGGGTGGAGAAGGGCCAGAGAGCGGAACTGAACCAGGTGTCCAGCACGTCCTCCTCCCGCGTCAGGTGCGTGCTGCCGCACTTTTCGCAGACGGTGGGGTCCTCCCGCTTGACGTTGATATGGCCGCAGTCGTCGCAGGTCCAGGCCGGGATCTGATGGCCCCACCAGAGCTGACGGGAGATGCACCAGTCATGAACGTTCTCCATCCAGTTGATATAGGTCTTGGTGAAGCGCTCCGGCACGAACTTGATGGTACCGTCGTTCACCACGCGGATAGCCTCCTTCGCCAGAGGCTCCATCTTCACGAACCACTGGGCGGAGATCAGGGGCTCCACATCGTTATGGCAGCGGTAGCAGGTGCCCACGTTGTGGGAGTAAGGCTCGGTCTTGACGAGATAGCCGCCGGCCTCCAGGTCCGCCACGATGGCCTTGCGGCACGCATAGCGGTCCATACCGTTGTACTTGCCGCCGTTTTCGTTGATGGTGCCGTCGTCCGCGATGACGCGGATGACGTCCAGATTGTGGCGCAGGCCCACCTCGAAGTCGTTGGGGTCGTGGGCGGGGGTCATCTTCACCGCGCCGGTGCCGAAGCCGATCTCGCAGTACTCGTCGCCCACGATGGGGATCTCCCGGTTCATGATGGGAAGGATGCAGGTCTTGCCGATGAGGTGTTTGAGCTTCTCATCCTCCGGGTTCACCGCCACGCCGGTATCGCCCATCATGGTCTCGGGCCGGGTGGTGGCCACCACCACGTCGCCGCTGCCGTCCGCCAGGGGATAGCGGATATACCACAGGTGGCCGGGCTTGTCCTGATACTCCACCTCCGCGTCGGAGAGGGCGGTCAGGCAGTGGGGGCACCAGTTGATGATGCGGCTGCCCTTGTAGATCAGGCCCTTGTCGTACAGCTCGCAGAAGGTCTCCCGCACGGCTTTGGAGCAGCCCTCGTCCATGGTGAAGCGGCTGCGGCTCCAGTCGCAGGAGGCGCCCATCTTCTTCTGCTGCTCCACGATGCGGTTGCCGTACTTTTCCTTCCACTCCCAGACGCGCTGGAGGAACTTCTCCCGGCCCAGGTCGTAGCGGGTCAGGCCCTCGTTCACCCGCAGGGACTCCTCCACCTTGATCTGGGTGGCGATCCCCGCGTGGTCCGTGCCGGGGAGCCACAGGGCGCTGTAGCCCTGCATCCGCTTATAACGGGTCAGGATATCCTGCAGCGTCGCGTCCATGGCGTGGCCCATATGGAGCTGGCCGGTGACGTTGGGCGGGGGCATGACGATGGAGAAGGGCTTCTTCTTGGGGTCGGGGTCGGCCTTGAAGCAGTCGTTCTCCATCCACATGTTGTAGATGCGGGACTCCACCTGCTGCGGCTCATACACCTTTGGCAGTTCTTTTCTCATTTGCTACACTCCTCTTTCCTTCGGGGCAGAAAAAAACGCCCCGAGCCATTTGCTCAGGGCGAATGAAACATCCGCGGTACCACCTGAATTCCCGCCGAAGCGGACACTCTCACTCTGTAACGGGAGTTCCCGGCCGGCTTACTCTGCGCTTTTCAGCCCGGCGGCTCCAAGGCGACTTCCGCGCATCCGTCACGGGAACTTACACCCACCGTTCCCTCTCTCGGCATCCGAAACGCGCGTACTGCTCCTTATCCTCGCTTTTCCCGAAGTATTTTACCCGTTTTCCCCCGCTTTGTCAATGGCCGATAGCTGAATTGCCGTTGCCTCTTGACAAATTTGTCTATCGATGATAGACTACAGCTGTCTATTGAAGATAGACGGTCTGGAGGGTATGTATGATGGAGTATAAATTAGGCGTTGTTGAGTCCCGTTTTGCGGATATTGTTTGGAGTAATGAGCCGATATCGACTGGAGAACTGGTCAAGATTTGTGCCAGCGAGCTGAACTGGAAACGTACAACAACCTATACCGTTTTAAAGAAACTCAGCGAGCGTGGTATTTTTCAAATGCATGACGGGGTAGTAACATCCCAGATCTCCCGTGCTGACTATTACGCAGCCCAGAGCGAAAAATTTGTGGCAGAGACATTCAATGGGTCTCTCCCTGCCTTCATCGCTTCCTTCACGAAAAGAAAAGCTCTTTCCGCAAAGGAGGTAGCCGAAATCCGGCAGATGATCGACAACTATGGGAAGGAGGAATGAACGGTGTTTGTGAAACTGATCAATACGAGCATTTCTGCCACCTGGCTGATACTCGCAGTGATTGCGCTCCGGTTATTGTGGAAGCGGATCCCAAAGACCGTGCACTGCGCTTTGTGGGGACTCGTTGCCATCAGATTGATTTGTCCGTTTTCCGTCACGAGTTCGTTGAGCCTGATCCCAAACGCGGAGATGATCCCAGAAAGCACCCTCTGCATGGAAGCGTCGGCGCAGTCCAATCACGTTGCCGTGGGGCTTGTAACAAATCCGGCACTTCCGGGGATCGCCGGTGTGGAAGTGGATACTACGGTGAGACAGGTGCAGGATTTCGACAGGTATGGAACGCTGATTTGGGCAGCCGGCATGATTCTGATTCTCTCATATGCCATAGTTAGCTACCTTCGCCTGCGACGGAAAGTGTCTGCGTCTATCAGGACAAAAGAAAATATCTGGATTTGCGATCAGGTGGATTCGCCATTTATTCTGGGAATCCTTCGACCGAGAATTTATCTGCCTTCCTCCACGGAAGAAAGTCAGCTCAGTTACGTACTCGCGCACGAACAGGCTCACCTGAAGCGTCGGGATCACTGGTGGAAGGCTCTTGGCTTTGTGCTGCTGGCTGTTTACTGGTTTAATCCCTTCATCTGGATCGCTTACATGTTGCTGTGCCGGGATATTGAACTGGCCTGCGATGAAAAGGTCGTTCGGGAGATGGGCATACAGGAGAAAAAGGCGTATTCAGAGACGCTGCTCGCCTACAGTACGACCTGTCGAAGGATCTCTGCTTGCCCGCTGGCCTTTGGAGAAGTGGGTGTAAAGGAAAGGGTGAAAGCCGTGCTGCACTATAAAAGGCCGGCGTTCTGGGTAATCACGTTCTCAGTGGCTGTTTGTGTGATATTGGCAGTGTGCTTTCTCACAGATCCAGCAGCGAAGCCAGAAACCCATGACGAAGCCACCGTATCTTCTGCAGCGGTCGATACTGCTCCTGTTTTGCGGCTGGGAAGCGATGGGAACGGCAGCGTAACCCAAAGCGAAAATATTGGCGATCATAGCGCGAAGATCACCGTAAATTTTCAGTATGAAGCAATGGATGATGGATATGCAATTGCAGAAATAGAAAACGCTGCCGCAGAGAATCATGGACAATGGGTATACGTTCAGCGAGAAGCCTCTGTAGATTTTGAGCATATAAGCTATAGCGACGAAAGAATGAAAGCAACTGTGCCAGTTACGTATCAGGCGAGCATCGGGGAAGGATT
This sequence comes from Oscillospiraceae bacterium, assembly GCA_051867635.1. GTDB lineage: Bacteria > Bacillota > Clostridia > Oscillospirales > Oscillospiraceae > RGIG5472. Next base: position 12,217 of record JBJDYT010000019.1, on the reverse strand, counting down.
GTGTTCTTATGATTGTATCGTTATGATCGACCTCTCCCATGCCGTCGCAGAATAGTTGGAAAATCCCGGTTTGCCGAACTGCCGAACAGGCTCCGCCAAAAGAGGCGGAGCCTGTTGCTATTCGGGCAGCAGCCCCCCGAAGGAGCGGCTACTGTTTTTCAGCTCATGCGGAGCATTTCCTTTTTCAGCCGGGAGATGATGCGCTTTTCAAGCCGCGAGATATAGCTCTGGGAGATGCCCAGACGGTCCGCCACCTCCTTTTGCGTCTGTTCCTCCCGTCCCCCCAGGCCAAAGCGCAGGATGATGATTTCCTGCTCCCGCTGGGACAGAAGGGAGATGGCCCGGCTGAGAAGCTGCCGGTCCACATCCTCCTCGATGGGGCGCATGACGCTGTCCTCCTCCGTGCCGAGAACGTCCGACAGCAGCAGGGCGTTGCCGTCCCAGTCCGTGTTCAGCGGCTCCTCCAGGGAGATCTCCCCCTTTTGCTGGGCCGTCTTGCGCAGGTGCATGAGGATCTCGTTTTCGATGCAGCGGGAGGCGTAGGTGGCGAGCTTGATGTTCTTCTCCGGGCAGTAGGTGTTGACGGCCTTGATCAGGCCGATGGTGCCGATGGAGATCAGATCCTCGATGTTGATGCCGGTGTTTTCAAAGCGCCGGGCGATGTACACCACCAGCCGCAGGTTCCGCTCCACCAGGGTCTGGCGGACCGAAAGGCCCCCCTCCTTCAGCCGGGAGAGCAGCTCCGCCTCCTCCTCCCTCGTCAGCGGCGGCGGCAGCGTGTCGCTGCCGCCTATGTACAGCACCGGTTCCTCCGGCAGCAGTCCCCAGCGCCTGAGCCAGCCTTTCAGCCAGACAAGAATTTTCATCCGTCCTTCTCCTTTCTGTTTCTCCGCCCCAAAGTCCCCGGAACGTCCCGTTCCCCACGGCGCCGTCCTCCACCGCCGCCACCAGCGCATTCTCGTACGTCCTGCCCGCCGCCGTTACCCTGTCCGCCCGAAAGGCGGCGAGGCTCCCGCCGCCGCCGAGGCTGTGAAAAGGCAGCTGACACAGCGGCAGCTCCGGAAGCGGGCGCCCCTCCGCCAAAGCCCGGGCTTCTTCAGCGGTAAAGAGCCGCCGCAGGGCGGAGCGCTCCGCGATCAGCACCGCCTCGCCGGTGGCGGGGTCGCTGAGGGTGCTGCCGGAATCCGCGAGAGCGGTGAGGGTCACGCGCCGCCCCCGGCGCTCCACCGTCACGTCCAGCAGCTGCCGGCGCTCCGCGCCCCGTCCGCTGCCCCGGAACACCACCCCCAACAGCAGGTAGCACAGCCCGAAAGTAAGGAAAAACAGCGGCAGGCTGAAGGGAACCGCACCGCTCCCCGCAAAGCCCGCCAGCGCCATCTCCACCCCGGCGAATCCTCCGGAGACCAGCAGAAAAACCAGGTACCGCCTGAGAAAGCGCCCTCCGCCGCCATAGGCCAGACGCACCATGGCCGCCGCCAGCAGCAGCTTCGCCGCGCCGCACTCAAGGAAGCCGCAGCCCGGCAGGAACACCGCCGCGGCGTAGGCCCCGCCCAGCAGGGCGGCGAGAAAAAAGCGCCGGCGGCGCAGCGGCAGTCCCATGAGACGGCCTGCGGCCAGCAGCAGCAGGTAGTCCGCCAGGGCGTTATAAAAAAAGACCGTGTCAAGATAGACCGCCGTCACGCCCGCTTCCCCCCTTTATGCGCCGGTGAGGCAAGTATAGGACGCTTGGGCGGCGAAAAGCCGTCGCAAAAAAGCGGCGGGAGAAAAATCTCCCGCCGCTAAAAGCGTCGAAAAAGCGGGAAAGCCGCTTTTTCGAAAAGACTGCGGCCCGCTGCAGCACACGCGCCGGCCGCTGGCGGCGGCGCGCACGTTTGCGGGCCGAAACGTATTTTCTCCGACGTACACGCCGCCGGAGAAAATTCATTTTACTTTCTTCGCGCCTGTGGACGCGAACTCTGCGAGGCTTCATCCGAAAAAAAGCGGCGGGAGAAAAATCTCCCGCCGCTTCAGTTATGTATCGCCTGACCGCGTCGCTGACACGGATCGAGTACGCCTGGTATACGGTGACGCTGCCGTCCCCGCTGGGGACGGTCTTTCCTTCCCCGCCCTGGAGGACCTGTACCGTTACGCCGGTAAGGGGTCCCCTCCTGCAAGCCGGCCAACAGCGCGTCGTCCACCAGTCCTTCCGCATCGGTGACGACTGTCCTGTCGAAGACGGCCACATAGGCTGCCTCGCCGCTGGCCTGGGAACAGCCGCAGGCGCAGAGCAGAAGCGCGCCCATGAGCAGCCCCAGGCCCCGCCTTCTCCAGTCCCTTCCTCTGTTCATGGCCGCTTTCCTTCACAGCTTTCTTTGCTTACAGCCGCTTCGTCTTTTCCTCCCCGCTCACGCCAGGTACGGCACGACCAGGGACAGCAGCATAATCAGCGCCAGAAATCCCGCCATGGCAGCGGCGAAAATACGGGCCATCTTCTGTCTCTTCATTTCGACTCCTCCCCACTCAGTATCCTGCGGATGCATTTCTCCGCCTTAGCCCGGGGGAGCATGATCTCCCGCCCGCAGCCCTCGCAGCGGAACTTGATGTCCATCCCCACGCGGGTGATCTCCACCGTCTTTGCGCCGCAGGGATGCTGCTTTTTCAGCTCCGCCCGGTCATGTAATTTCAGCTCCATATCTCCCTCCGCCCGCTGCCGGGCCCGTCCTTTCCGCGCCGCCGGCAAGCGGACAAAGCGCGGATGCATATGATGGATCATAACGATCCGTTTCAGTTCAGTCCGCTTTGCGGAAGATGGGGTGATGCGATGATGAACGAACTCAGTACCTATCCGCCGGAGGGCTGGTCCCCTCCGCCCCCCTACACCGCCGAGGCGCTGCGCGCCGCCGCCCAAAGCGGCGCCATTCTGACAGGCCTTGTCAGGCGCTGCGACGTCAATCACGACCTGCACCTGACCCTCGGCGGCTTTTCCGGGCGCATCCCGCGGGAGGAAGGCGTCTGCCCCTACATCAGCGGCGCGTCCCGTGAGATCGCGCTGCTCTCCCGGGTGGGAAAGCCCGCCTGTTGTATGGTAACATCCTTTTCCGCCGATGACAAGGGGGAAGTGCGGCTGCTGCTCTCCCGCCGGGCGGCCCAGGAGCGGGCGCTGGAGGCGCTGCTGCGTCTGGCACGTCCCGGCACGGTCCTCCCCGGAAAGGTCACCCACCTGGAGCCCTTCGGTGCCTTCGTGGACATCGGCTGCGGCGTGGTCGCCCTGCTGCCGCTGGAGCGCCTCTCCTTCTCCCGGGTGAGCCATCCCAAGCACCGGCTCCGTCCGGGCCAGCGCATCTTCGCCGTGGTCACCGCCGTGGACCGGGACGCCCGACGCTTCTCCCTCTCCATGCGGGAGCTGCTGGGGACCTGGCAGGAGAACGCCTCCCGCTTCCGGGAGGGAGAGACCGTCACCGGCATCGTGCGGAACCTCCGGGACTACGGCGCCTTCATCGAGCTGACGCCGAACCTGGCCGGCCTGGCGGAGCGGGTGCCGGAGCTGAAGGAGAACGAGGCGGTCTCCGTCTACATCAAGAGCCTCCAGCCCCAGCGGATGAAGTGCAAACTCCAGATCATCGAGCGGCTGGGCCCCGCCTCGCCGCCGCCCCTGCGCTTTTCCGCCGCCGGCGGAAGGCTGGAGCGCTGGGTCTACTCCCCGCCGGGCTGCGAAAGCGAGGTGGTCAGCGCGTTTTCTGCTTCCCCTTGACCGCGTCCCAATAGGCCTTCGCCGACTGCTCGGCCTTGTTGGGGCCGTACTCATAATAGCGGACGTCCCGCAGCTCGTCTGGCAGGTACTGCTGGGGCGTATAGTGGTCGGGATAGCTGTGGGGATACTTGTAGCCGGGGCCTTTTTCCGCCCCGGCGGAATCCGCGTGGACGTTCTGCAGGTGCCGGGGGATATCCCCGGTCTTTCCCGCCCGGATATCCGCCCGGGCGGCGATGATGGCGTTGTGGGCGGAGTTTGACTTGGGCGAGGTCGCCAGCAGCACCGCCGCCTCCGCGAGAGGCAGCTGCGCCTCCGGCAGTCCCAGCTGCACCGCCGCATCCACGCAGGCCTTGGTCACCACCATGGCGTTGGGATAGGCGAGGCCTATATCCTCCGCCGCGATGACCAGCAGCCGCCGGCAGGGGGAAAGCAGGTCTCCCGCCTCCAGCAGCCGGCCCAGATAATGCACCGCCGCGTCCGGGTCGGAGCCGCGGATGGACTTCTGCAGCGCCGAGAGCAGATCATAGTGGGCGTCGCCGTCCCGGTCATAGCGCATGGCGCTGCGCTGCGCGACCTGTAAGGCGTCATCGCTTGACACATACAGCGTGCCGTCCACTTCCTTGGCAGCGCGGTACAGCAGTTCGATGGCGTTGATGGCCTTGCGCACGTCTCCGCCGCAGGAGCGGGCGATCTGTAGCGGCACGCCCGCCTCCCAGCGGAAGGGCTTATCGCTTCGCTCCTGCAAAATATGAAGCCCGCGCAGCACCGCCTTCTCCGCCTCCTCCGCCGGCACGGCCTTGAACTCAAAGACCGTGCTGCGGCTCAGCAGCGCCCCGTAGACGTAGAAATAGGGGTTCTCCGTGGTGGAGGCGATGAGGGTGATGGAGCCGTTCTCCATGAATTCCAGCAGGCTCTGCTGCTGCTTTTTGTTGAAATACTGGATCTCGTCGAGATACAGCAGCACCCCGCCGGGGGCCATCAGCGTCCCCACGTCCGCGATGATGTCCTTGATATCCTGCAGGCTCGCCGTGGTGGCGTTGAGCCGGTACAGCGTCCGGTGGGTCTGCTCCGCGATGAGGTTCGCCACCGTGGTCTTGCCCGTGCCGGAGGGGCCGTAAAAGATCAAATTAGCGTTCACGCCGCTTTCGATGATGCGGCGCAGCATGGCCCCGGGGGCCAGCAGGTGCCGCTGCCCCACCACCTCGTCCAGTGTTCTGGGCCGTATCTCGTCTGCCAGGGGCCTGTCCACAGCGTCCCCTCCTTTCTCAGTTCCGGCTGCACTTCTCCGCGTCGATGGCCAATACCACCATCAGCGCCCGCAGCGCGTCCGCCGGCTCCGCCACGTCGATGACGTAGGTGTCCGTGAAGTGAAACAGCTCCTTGGAGATGCGGGCCACGCACCCACGGGAGGCGCTTTCGATGCTGTAATCCCACTCAAGGAAACTGCCCTGGACCTCCCAGTCGTTGCAGTCCAATGTAAAGCGCGGGGCGAAGAAGGTGAATTCCTTGCAGATCTCCCCCACATAGGTCCCGCCCTCGTACAGCTCGAACTTGGGCAGGAAGGTCAGGACCCGTTCCTGCACCGTGCCGATATGCTGCCCCGCAGCGTCCAGGATGTGCAGACAGTGGCCCCAGGACAGCTTCCCCTCCACGGTGAAGAGGACGCGGCCCTCCTCGTCGTAGATGTCATAGCTGTCAAACCAGGAGAAAAACCGCTGCTTGAATAAAAGCTTCATGTTTCCTTTCCTCCGCCAAAAGATCTCAGCCCTGCCCGCCGTCACAAAGCGCCCGCAGGGGGCAGGCGCCGCACTTGGGGCTGCGGGCGGTGCAGGTATCCCGGCCAAACAGCACCATGCGGTGGCAGAAATTCCCGCTCTCCTCCGGCGGCAGGACTTCCCTGAGCTGGCGCTCCACCTGCAGGGGGTCCTTGCTGCCGTCCGTGATGCCGAGGCGGCCGGTGATGCGGATACAGTGGGTGTCGCAGACATAGGAGGGCTGGCCGTACACGTCTCCCAGGATCAGGTTCGCCGTCTTGCGGCCCACGCCGGGCAGAGCCGTCAGCTCCTCCATGGTGCCGGGGACCTTTCCGCCGTGCTTTTCCAGCAGCAGCTTCGCGCAGGCCACGAGATCCTTGGATTTACTGTTGTAAAAGCCGCAGGAATGGATGTACTCCCCCACCTCCGCCGGATCCGCCTCCGCAAAGCTCTGCAGCGTCGGAAAGCGGGCGAAGAGAGCCGGGGTCACCATGTTCACCCGGGCGTCGGTACACTGGGCGGAGAGCCGCACCGCGAACAGCAGCTCATAGTCCTTTTCATATTGCAGCGAGCAGAGGGCGTCCGGATAAAGCCCCTTGAGTATGTCGATGATCTCGCCGATCTCCTTTGCCTGTTTCATGGTCCCACCCTTTCTTCCCGCCCCGGCGAAGGCCGGGGAGGCTACTCTGTTTTTTCTATCATAGCATAACCGCCCCGATATTTCCACACCGGCGCGAAGTTTTCTCCCGCCGCGGCGGCGCACATTCCCGCCGCCGCGCGCATATACTGGCCTGAATCACGAACGCAAGGAGAGATCGCTATGGAGTATTCCGCCCAGGAACTGATGGAAAAACTGAAAAACGACCGCGGCGCACTGGAGCAGCTCATGCATTCCCCCGACGGGATGCGGCTGATGCAGATGCTGACGCAAAACGACGGCGGGGCGGCGCTGAAGAGCGCCGCGTCCTCCGCCGCCAAGGGCGACACCGCCCAGATGGCCCAGATGGTGCAGAAGCTCATGCAGAGCCCCGAGGGAGCGGCGCTGGCGGAGCGCATCCGACGGACCGTGGGCATGTGACGGAAAACGAGAGGAGGCGGCGGCGTGTCGGACTTTGAAGATAAACTCAATACGCTGCTGGGAGACCCGAACAGCATGGCGCAGATCATGCAGCTGGCCCAGAGCCTTTCCGGCGGCGGCGCCGGGGCCGCCGGTACGCAGCAGGGCGCAGCCGCCGCCCCGCCTCCTCCCCCGCAGGCTTCCCCGCCACCGCCGCCGTCGCCGTCCCCCGCGGGCGGCGCCTCCGCGGAGGGCTTCGACCCCCAGCTGCTGGGGCGCTTCATGCCCCTGCTGCGGGAGATGCAGTCCCAGGAAAACAGCAACGCCGCTCAGCTGCTGCTGGCGCTGCGCCCCTATCTCAGGGAGGAGAAACAGGAAAAGGTGGGCCGCGCCATCCAGATCGCCAAGCTCATCCGCATGGGAAAAAGCTTCTTTTCCAGTCTGGAGGGTTGATGGAGGATGTATAACCGATATCTGTCCGAGGAGGCGGCGCCCTATGTCCGGGCCAGGAACGACCCGCCCCAGCAGCCCCGCCCGCAAAATATCCCTCCCACGCCCCCGCCGGCGGAAAACGGCCCGCCGCCCCAGGGCGGCGGTAACGGCGGGAACGGAAACGGCGGCTCGCCTCTGGACCGCATCCAGAGCCTGCTGCACTTCGGCGGCGCAGGCCGGGAGGAGAGCGGCGAGACGCCGCTGCGGCGGCTGCTGGCGCGCTTCCATCTGGAGGATGTGGACACCGGGGACCTTCTGCTGCTGATTTTGCTGTTTTTTCTTCTGGAAGAAAAAGCGGACGACGAGCTCCTGATCGCCCTGGGACTGCTGCTGATCCTATAACACATACAAAAAGAGAGAGACGGCCGTCTCTCTCTTTTTTCGTTCCTGTCTTTCCGCTTACGCCCGGTTCTCCTTGCAGGACAGCTCCGTCACCTCCAGGCGCAGCACGCCGGTGCGCTCCAGCACCGCCTCGGGGAAGCTCCAGTCGCCCCTGTCGGAATACCGCGCCATGATGTGGTTCAGGGCCTCGGTCTTCTTCACGGGGTCGTCCACGAAGGCGATGTTGCCCTGGCCGATGACGCTTTTGTAATAGAAGGAGTAACCACAGGCGGCCTCCGCCGTCATGACGCCGTGGCCCGTGTCCAGCTCAAAGCAGCAGCGGCCGTTTTTCCGCACCAGCTCCGCCTTGCGGCCCTCCTGCGCCCCGTGGATGTAGAAGACGCGCCTGCCGTCCTCCTGCACGCAGGCGAAGTTCACCGGCACCACATAGGCCTCCTCCCCGTCCACAAAGCCCAGGCGGCAGCAGTCGCAGTCCCGGATGATGGCGTCGATGGCCGCCTCGTCGGTGACGGCCCTGTCGTTTCTGCGCATGTCCATGTTAACCTCTCTCCTTCTCTTCTCTTATGTTTCTCCGCTGAGCAGCGCCGTCCCGTCCGGCAGGACGAACAGCTCCGCCGCCGGCTCCCCGGCGCTCTCCGCCGCGGTCATGCGGTACACCAGAGTATCGCCCTCGTACTTCTCCGCCGCCGTCAGCAGGCCGCTCGCCACGCTCACCCAATAACAGAGGGTGGCCCGGTCCGTCAGCGCCGTTTCCACGTAGATGCACGCCGTCTCGCCGTAGCTGCGGTAGTCCGCCCGCAGGATCTGCTCCGTGTCGCAGGCCAGCACATCCTCATATGTGGGGATGGCCTGCTCCGCGTCGGCGCTGATGTCCCCCGCGGCCCCCGTGTAGTAGGCCGTTTCCGTCCCGTACCAGATATAGGTGGTCTTCCCGTCGGTGAGGCTGTGCCGCAGTGTCCCGCCGGGGAGCTGCGTATCCACCCTGGTCCAGCCGTCCCGCACGGACACGGTGGAGGTGTAAACGCCGCTGCCGCCGGACCAGAGCTGCTCCACCGTCACGGTGCGGGCATAGCGCTCCGGCCGCTGCAGCGTCCCGATGGCCCGCTGCACCGTCTCCGGTGTCACGGAGACCTGACGGATGGCGCTGCCGTCCGCCTGGCTGACGTCGGGGTCTTCCAGCTCCTCCTCGCCGGGGAGGTGGATATGGGAGGAGCGGCGGATGCTGTTGGCTCCCAGCAGCACCACGATCAGCAGGATCAGCACGGCGATGGCAGCGAGCGTAGACGCTTTTTTCATCCTGTCCTCCCCTTCTCCGCTCAGTTCTCCGCGAGATAGTCCGCCGGACGCTCTCCCCGGCCGTAATACCAGAGGATGGCGTCCGCGATGCGGCGGCAGGCGTTGCCGTCGCCGTAAGGGTTCGCCGCGTGAGCCATGGCGGCGTAGGCGGCGCTGTCTTCGATGAGTTCGTCCGCCAGGCGGACGATGTTGCCGTAGGAGACCCCTGCCAGCTTCACCGTCCCCGCGGCCACGGCCTCCGGCCGCTCCGTCTCCCGGCGCAGGACCAGCACGGGCTTGCCAAGAGAAGGCGCCTCCTCCTGCAGGCCGCCGCTGTCCGTCATGACCATGTAGCAGCGGGCCATGAGGTTGTGCATCTCATCCGCCGTCAGCGGCTCGATGAGATGAATGTTATCCGTTCCGTCCAGATGCCGGTGGGCCACCTCCTGGACCACGGGGCTGAGATGGACCGGATAGACCAGCTCCACCTCGCCGTGGGTCTCTGCGATATGGCGCAGGGCGGCCATGATATCCTCCATGGGCTGGCCGTAATTCTCCCGGCGGTGACAGGTGACGAGGATGATCTTTTTCTTTTCGTAGTCAAGCTCGTTGAGCACCGGCGTGGTAAAGCGGTAATCCGGCCGCACGGTGGTCTTCAGCGCGTCGATGACGGTGTTGCCCGTGACAAAGAGATGCTCCCGGATGCCCTCGGCCTCCAGGTTCCGCCGGTTGTTCACCGTGGGACAGAAATACAGGTCCGCGATGGCGCTGACCAGCTTGCGGTTCATCTCCTCCGGATAGGGGGAATACTTGTCGTAGGTCCGAAGCCCCGCCTCCACATGGCCCACCCGCACCTGGTGGTAAAAGGCGGAAAGGGCCCCGGCGAAGGTGGTGGAGGTGTCGCCGTGGACCAGGATCATGTCCGGCTTCAGCGCCTCGATGGCCTCGTCCATGCCCGTCAGGCACTTGCAGGTGATCATGGAGAGGGTCTGCCGGGGGGACATGATGTCCAGGTCCCTGTCCGGCGTCAGATGGAACACCTGCAGGACGCTGTCCAGCATCTGACGGTGCTGGGCGGTAACGCAGCAGATGCTCTCGATCTCCTCGCGCCGCTGCAGCTCCTGCACCAGCGGCGCCATCTTGATGGCCTCCGGCCGGGTGCCGAAGACGCTCATCACTCGAATCTTTTCCAAAACTGCTCCTTTCGGTCTTCCGCGGGTCTTATTCCGCGCCCGTGTCCGTGTCCGCCGGGGCGTCCTCCGCGGCTTCCGGCGCGGGGGCCGCTTCCGTCTCCGCCGCCGGCCCGGCGTCCGCTTCAGAGGCCGGCGCAGGCTCCGCTTCCGCCGCCGGATGGTGCTTCGGGAACACCACCCGGGAGGCCACCAGGCCCGCCACGCAGAGGGCCACCATCAGCAGCATGGCCTTGATCTCGCCGCTGGTGGTCAGCACCACGGCGCTGAGGCCCAGGATGGTGGAGATGACATACAGCGTTGCCACCGCCTGCTTCTGGCTCATGCCCATGTCGATGAGGCGGTGGTGCACATGGCCCCGGTCCGCCTTCATGGGGTTCTGCCCGTGGGCGATGCGGCGGCAGAAGGCGAAGGCCGTGTCGAAGATGGGCAGGCCCAGGATGAGGAAGGGCACGGCGAAGGAGATGATGGCGTACATTTTAAACATGCCCTGCACCGAGATGGTGGCCAGGATAAAGCCCAGGAAGGTGGAGCCCGTGTCGCCCATGAACATCTTGGCCGGGTTCCGGTTATAGGGCAGGAAGCCCACGCAGGCGCCCAGCAGCGCCGCGCAGAGGATGGAGATCTGCTCCTCCGCCACGATGAGGGCGATGATGAGGAAGGTGGCGGAGCTGATGGCGGACACGCCCACCGCGAGACCGTCCAGGCCGTCGATCAGGTTCACGGAGTTGGTGATGGCCACGATCCAGATCACCGTCACCGGGACGGACCAGGCGCCCATGAACCACCAGGGATTGTCGCTGAAGATATTGGGGTTGGAGACCACGGAGATGGTCACCCCGTGCATCACCGGGATCAGCGCCGCGATGATCTGCACCACGAATTTCAGTCCCGCGTGCAGCGGCGTGATGTCGTCCACCACGCCCAGCACCACGATGATGACCGCGCCGAGCAGGATGCCCTGCAGCTGGCGGGTCATGGGGACGAAGAGCAGGATGCTCACCATAAAGCCCAGGAAAATGGCGAGCCCGCCCAGGCGGGGGATCGGCACCTTGTGCATCCGGCGCTCGTCCTTCGGCACGTCGATGGCGCCCACCTTGTAGGCAAAATTCTTGACAAGCGGCGATGTCAGATAGCTGACGAGCATGGCCACCACCAGCGCCGCCACCGCCACGGTCAAAACCTGTGTATCAATCACCATGGGACCTCTCCTTTATTTGGCCACGAAGCCGACCTTCTTGTAGACCTTGCGCAGCGTCTTCTCCGCCACGCGGGAGGCCTTCTCCGCGCCCGCGCGGTAAACGCCCTCCAGATAGGCCTTGTCCGCCAGCAGGCGCTCCGCCTCCTCGCGGATGGGGCGCAGAGTCTCCACCACGGCCTCGCCCACGGCGGGCTTGAACTTGCCGTAGCCGCAGCCGGCAAACTCCGCTTCGATCTCGTCATAGCTCTTTCCGGTGACGGCGGAGTAAATGGTCATCAGGTTCGCCACGCCGGGCTTGTGCTCCGGGTCGTAGCGGACGCAGTTTTCCGTGTCGCTGTCGGTGATGGCCCGCTTGAACTGCTTCATGATGAAGGCGGGGTCGTCCATGAGGCAGACCCGGCCGGTGTCCTGGTCCTCGCTCTTGCTCATCTTGGCGGCGGGATTCGTCAGGCTCATGATCCGGGCGCCCACCTTGGGGATATAGGGCTCGGGCATCTTGAACACGTCGCCGTAAACGCCGTTGAAGCGCTGGACGATGTTCCTCGTCAGCTCCACGTGCTGCTTCTGGTCCTCCCCCACGGGGACATAGTCCGGCTGGTACAGCAGGATGTCCGCCGCCATGAGGCAGGGATAGGTGAAAAGGCCGCCGTTGATGTTGTCGGCGTTCCTGGCGGATTTGTCCTTGAACTGGGTCATGCGGCTGAGCTCGCCGAACATGGCGTAGCAGTTGAGGACCCAGCCCAGCTCCGCGTGCTGGTGGACGTGGGACTGGATGAAGAGGGTGTTCTTCTCCGGGTCCAGACCGCAGGCGATGTACTGGGCCAGCTGCTCCAGAGTGCGCCGGCGCAGGTCGGCGGGATTCTGCCGCACGGTGATGGAGTGCATGTCGGCCATGAAATAGTAGCAGTCAAACTCCTCCGCCCGGGCGGCCCAGTGCTTGATGGCCCCCAGGTAGGAGCCCAGGGTCAGGTCGCCGCTGGGCTTGATGCCGGAGAGCATGACTTTTTTCTCGTCCATTGTGATCTTGCTCCTTTGCTGTATTTCTTCGCATACCGCGTATGTCCCCATGGCGGCGCCGCCCTTTTCCGCCGTCGCGGCAGGGCGTACGCTTCCAGAATACCTTAGTTTGTTATGATAACCCTAATTGACGCTAAGAGCCTTGCGGCTCTAAGGACG
>JBJDYT010000018.1:0-32234 GCA_051867635.1 Oscillospiraceae bacterium | reverse complement strand
CTGAGCCGCGGCTGCAACGCCGACGAGGTCTACAAGATGGCCATTATCACCGCCGGCATGGCTTGATCGGCGGCTTCGCTAGCACATCATTGACAAAAAGGCCGGAGCGTGCGCTCCGGCCTTTTCAGCTTGCCGGAAAAGCTCAAAGGGCTTTTCCGGCAAGCTGCTGAACTTTTTGAAACTTTTTAAAAGTTTCAAAAAGTTGTTTGATTAAACGCGAAAGACAACCCTGACGGTTTTCTTTCACACTATCTTTCCCTCCGAAACCTTTGGCCGGAAGGTCTTTCGACAGCCTCCAAAAGGCCGGAGCGCGCTCCGGCCTTTTTCCCGCCCGGGGGCGAAGAAAGCTATTTACATTTCGTAATTCTTTCGATATAATATACTTCCTGTATTTGAAAGACCGGGGGCGCGGCCCCCGTGGAAAGAGAAAGCGGAGCGGCGGCTCCGGAGCCCCGGAAGGCGGGGCGGGAGGGGAAAGCTGATGAACGAAGATTTTGCGCGGACGCTGTCGCTGCTCCGCCAGGAGCGGGGCGAGAGCCAGCGGAAGGTGGCCCAGGCCCTGGGGGTGTCCCAGGCGCTGCTGAGCCACTATGAAAACGGGATACGGGAGCCGGGGCTGTCCTTTGTGCGCCGGGCCTGCGACTATTACCACGTTTCGGCGGACTACATGCTGGGCCGCACCATGAACCGGGACGGCAGCGTCATCGACGCGGGGGAGCTGTACGACGCCAGCACCGAGAAAAGCAGCCTGCGGGGCAGCATCCTGGCGACGCTGCAGAAAAAGCTCATCGTCAACACCGTCAGCGTCTTTTACGATTTGCTCGGCAAGACCGGAGACAAGCAGGCCATCACCGCCGCCAGCGATTATCTCAGCGTGGGGATGTACCAGCTCCTGCGCTGCTACTACCGCGCCAGCGGCGGCAAGGAGGGCTTCTTCGCCCTGGAGGAGGACGCCTTCGCCCTGGACGGGGCCAGCGTCGTCATGAAGAAGGCGGAGCTGCAGCTCATCCGCGCCCTGCGCAGGCATGAGGACCTGCCGGAGCTTTCGGCGGAGGCCCTGGCGGAGAATTACCCCGGCCTCTCCCAGAGCGTCAACCAGGTCATGCACAACGGCGACACGGTGATCCGCGCCGCGCTGGAGGGCTGAGACGATGAATTTTCAGTCCTATGGTTTTTTGCTGTTTTTCCTCCTCTCCCTGGGCGTGACGCTGCTGCTGGGGAGGAAGGACCGGCGGAAGGCGGAGTGGGCCATGCTGCTCTGCTCCCTCGCCGCCTACGCCTTCTGCCAGCCCCAGGGCATGCTGCTGCTTCTGTTCAGCACCCTCGTCACCTTCTGCGCCGTGCGCTTTTTCGAGTGGGCGCCCCGCCGCAGCACTGTGTACGCCGCGGCGGTCGGCTGGCATATCCTGGTGCTGCTGTGGTGCAAATACGCCCCCTGGGCCCTGGGAGGGACGGGGGTGGAGCTGGGGAGCTTCGTCCCCATCGGCGTCAGCTTCTTCACCTTCCAGCAGATCTGGTATCTGAAGGAGTGCTATGAGGGCAGCTTCCAGAGAGTGGGGCTGCGGCAGTTCGCCCTGGCCTCCTTCTTCTATCCCACCGTGTCCTCCGGCCCCATCCTGCGGCCGGGCAGCTTCCTGCCCCAGCTGAACACCACTGCCTTCCGCCCCACCTGGGAGGACGCGGGGGCGGGGCTGTACGCCATCGCCGTGGGCCTGGGCAAAAAAGTGCTGCTGGCGGACGCCATGGCCCAGTTCGTGGACAAGGGCTGGCAGATGCTGCCGGAGCTGACCGCGGCGGAGAGCTGGTGCGTCATCCTGGGCTATACCCTGCAGCTGTACTTCGACTTCTCCGGCTACTGCGACATGGCCAGCGGCTTTGCCCGCTGCATGGGCATCCGCCTGCCGAAGAACTTCGACTCCCCCTACCGGGCGCTAAGCATCTCGGAGTTCTGGAAGCGCTGGCACATCACCCTGACCACCTTCCTGCGGGAGTGCGTTTACTTTCCCCTCGGCGGCAGCCGCCGGGGGCGGAGGCGCACCTGCCTGAACATCCTGCTGGTGTTCCTCATCAGCGGCCTCTGGCACGGCGCGGGCTGGACCTTCCTCATCTGGGGCCTGCTCCACGGCCTGCTGATGGTGCTGGAGCGCCTGCTGGGGCAGGAGCGGCTGGATAAGGTGCCCAAGCCCCTCCGCTGGGTCGGGACCTTCTTCCTCGTGAACGTGGCCTGGGTGTTCTTCCGGGCCCCCTCCGCGGCGGAAGCGCTGCAGCTGCTGCGCAGCGCCTTTTCCCTGCCCCTGGGCCTCCCGGCAGCATGGCTGGGAGAGGGGATGCTGTCTACGGAGCTGGAGGCCGCGGCCTTCTTCTTCCCCGCGGTGCGGGAGCTCTGGGGCACGCTGGCGCCGCTGGGCTATCTGGCGCTGGGACTGCTGGCGGCGCTGCTGCCGGGCAATACCCAGCGGGAGCTGGAGAATTTCCGCCCCACCGTGTGGAAGACCCTGCTGACCGGGGCGCTGCTGACGCTGTCGCTGTTCTCCTTCTCCGGCGTCAGCACCTTCCTCTATTCCAACTTTTAAGGGGGTGCGGACGGGATGAAACGTATGAAAAACTGGTTTATCCGCACGCTGTGCCTGTGCCTGGCCCTGCTGCTGCTCTGCGTGGGGCTGGTCTTCGGGGCAGACCCCTTCTACTACTACCGCTGGGACAGCGGCGGCGACGGCGTCTTTTTCAACGAGCGCTATCAAAACGCGGGCATCGCCCGCAACAGCGGCGCGGACACGGTGCTGCTGGGCACCTCCATGGTGGCGAATTTCCGCGCCAGCTACCTGGAGGACGCCTTCGGCGGCACCGCGGCAAAGCTCACCTATCCCGACGGCCGCTTTTCGGAGTTCGACCAGGCGCTGCAGACGGTCTTCCGCCACGGCACGCCGGAGCGGGTGCTGTTCTCCCTGGACCTGAACATCCTGGTGCGGGACGAGAGCGGGCTTGCCAGCGAGCTGCCGCTGTACCTCTATGACGAAAACCCCTTCAACAACGTCAATTATCTGCTGAACAAGGACGCGCTGTTTTACAGCGCCTATGTCCTCTACTGCCGTGCCGCCGGGGAGGCCGTCCCCTGCGACGAGGCCTTCGCCTGGGACAAATCCGCCGGCTTTTCCACCAACTTCGTCCTGGCGAGCTACACCCGCCCGCCCCAGTCCGCCAAGCCCCTGGCCTACGGGGCGTACCGGAAGAACGTGGAGAAGAACCTCTCCTATGTGGTCTCCTGGGCGGAGGCCCACCCGGAGACGGAGTTCATCGTCTATATCCCGCCCTACAACATCCTCTACTGGGACAAGACCGCCCGGAACGGGGAGACGGAGGCGGTCTTCGGCGCGCTGGAGCAGTGCTTTGAGACGCTGACCGCCGTGGAGAACATCCGCCTCTGCCAGTTTTTGGACCTGGACATCGTCACGGACTGCAGCTATTTCAACGATTACATCCACTTCAGCGGCCTCGGGGCCCAGCGGGTGCTGGAGGCCATGGAAAGCGGGGAATACGACGTGACGGCGGAGAATATGGCGGAGACGCTGGAGGCCGTCCGCGCCCTCCAGGCGGACTATGACTATGAGGCGCTGCTCGCCAAGCGGGCGGAGTACGCGAAGGACGCGGAGGACTGAGCCGCCGCAGGCGGCGGTCATACGGCAAAACGCTTGTGCCGCGCCGTGAGGGCGCGGAGCAGCGCGGACTTGCCGACGAAGAAATGAGGTACCGCACATGAAACAGGAAAACATCCGAAATTTCAGCATCGTGGCGCATATTGACCACGGCAAGTCCACGCTGGCGGACCGCCTGCTGGAGCGCTGCGGCGCCGTCTCCGCCCGGGAGATGGAGGACCAGCTGCTGGACAACATGGACCTGGAACGGGAACGGGGCATCACCATCAAGGCCCGGGCCGTCTCCTTTGATTACACGGCGCAGGACGGAGAGACCTATACCCTGAACCTCATCGACACCCCGGGCCATGTGGACTTTAACTACGAGGTCTCCCGCTCCCTTGCCGCCTGCGAGGGCGCCATCCTCATCGTGGACGCCTCCCAGGGCATCGAGGCCCAGACGCTGGCCAACGCCTATCTCGCCATCGAGCACGATCTGGAGATTCTGCCGGTGGTGAACAAGATCGACCTGCCCGCGGCGGACCCGGCGCGGGTCAAGGAGGAGATCGAGAACATCATCGGCATCCCGGCCCAGGACGCGCCGGAGATCTCCGCGAAGCTGGGCATCAACATCGACGCGGTGCTGGAGGAGATCGTCCACGGCGTGCCCGCCCCCCAGGGCGACCCCAAGGCCCCCCTCCGGGCGCTGGTGTTCGACAGCCTCTACGACGCCTACCGCGGCGTCATCGTCCACATCCGGGTGAAGGAGGGCACCATCCGCCCCGGCATGGAGATCAGAATGATGGCCACCGGCGCGGTCTTCACCGTGCTGGAATGCGGCGTGTTCCGCGCCCTCGGCATGGAAAAGACCGATTCCCTCTCCGCCGGCGAGGTGGGCTACTTCACCGCCAGCATCAAAAACGTGCGGGACACCAAGGTGGGTGATACCGTCACCGGCGTGGAAAACCCCTGTGCGGAGCCGCTTCCCGGCTACCGGCAGGTGCAGTCCATGGTCTACTGCGGCATCTATACCGAGGACGGCAGCAAGTACCCCGATCTGCGGGACGCGCTGGAGAAGCTGCAGCTGAACGACGCCTCCCTGACCTTTGAGCCGGAGTCTTCCGTGGCCCTCGGCTTCGGTTTTCGCTGCGGCTTTCTCGGCATGCTCCACATGGAGGTCATCCAGGAGCGGCTGGAGCGGGAGTTCAATCTGGACCTGGTGACCACCCTCCCCTCCGTCATCTACGAGGTGACGAAGAACGACGGCACGGTGGTCTATGTGGACAATCCCCACAACTACCCCGACCCCAACCACATCGCCAAGGCCGAGGAGCCCTATGTGAAGGTCAGCATCATCGCCCCCAACGACTATGTGGGCAACATCATGCCCATGTGCCAGGACCGCCGGGGCGAGTTCAAGGATATGCAGTATCTGGATACCCACCTGGTGGAGCTGCACTACCAGATGCCTCTCAACGAGATCATCTACGATTTCTTCGACGCGCTGAAGGCCAACACCAAGGGCTACGCGTCGCTGGACTATGAGCTGTCGGGCTACCGGGAGAGCGACCTGGTGAAGGTGGACATCCTGCTCAACGGCGACCAGGTGGACGCGCTGAGCTTCATCGCCCACCGGGACAAGGCCTACAAGCGGGCGCGGCGGCTCTGCGAAAAGCTGAAGGAGAACATCCCCCGGCAGCTCTTCGAGGTGCCCATCCAGGCCGCCATCGGCGGCCGGGTCATCGCCCGGGAGACGGTGAAGGCCATGCGCAAGGACGTGCTGGCGAAGTGCTACGGCGGCGACATCAGCCGGAAAAAGAAGCTGCTGGAAAAGCAGAAGGAGGGCAAGAAGAAGATGCGCAGCCTTGGCACGGTGCAGGTGCCCACCGAGGCGTTTTTGGCAGTGCTGAAGCTGGACGAATGATAAGGAGGGCGGCATGAAGAGAAAAGGCTGGCTGTTTCTGCTGTCCGCTCTGGTCCTGGCGGCGCTGCTGCTGTGGTTTTTCCGCGTGCAGGAGGAGCGCGCCCCCCAGGCCCTGCCCGGGGAGCTGGCCGCCCTGTCCCTGCGCGTCGCGGACGGCACGGGACAGACGCAGGAGCTTTCCTGCTGGCAGAACGAAAACGGCGAGGGCTTTTTCTTCCTCCCCTCCCACGCCTCCCTTGAAACGGCGGAGCTGCTGGTAAGCGGCGAAGCGGCGGCGGAGACGGAGCTGGACCTTTCCGCCGTCACGCCGGGGGAGGCCCTCCCCGTCACGGACGGAGACAGGGAGACCACGCTGACGTTCCTCTGCGCCCAGGGCCTGCCCGCGGTGTATATCACCACGGAGTCCGGCTCGCTGGAGGCCGTCCAGGCGGACAAGAGCCATAAGGAGAGCGGCGGCATCCGGGTGGTGAACGCCGACGGCACGGTGGAATACGCGGGGCAGCTGAAGTACATCAAGGGCCGGGGCAACACCACCTGGGACTATGAGAAAAAACCCTATAACATCAAGCTCGCGGAAAAGGCGGACCTTTTCGGCATGGGCGCAAGCAAGGACTGGTGCCTGCTGGCAAACTACCGGGACGACAGCTATGTCCGAAACGCCATGGTCTTTGACTACGCCCGGGAGATGGGCGTGGCCAACACCACGGAGACCCAGTCCTTCGACCTCTACGTCAACGGCGAGTATCAGGGCCTGTACCAGATGACGGAAAAGGTGGAGATCGGGGAAAACCGCCTGGAGCTGCCGGATCTGGAGGAGCTGAACGAGCTGAAAAATCCCCAGAAGGGGCTGAGCGAGTTCCCCGCCTTTGACCACGGCGACGCCAAGGGCGTCTCCCTCCCCGCCACCCCCGCGGAGAAGGACGGTTTTTTGATGGAGCTGGACTTCCCGGAGCGCTGGGCGGAGGAGGTCAGCGGCTTTGTGACGGCCCAGGGCCAGCACGTGGTGCTGAAAAGCCCGGAAAACGCCTCGGAGGAGCAGGTGGCGTACGCCCAGACGCTGGTGCAGACCTTTGAGGACGCCCTTCTTGCGGAGGACGGGAGCTATCTCGATTGCATCGACCTGGATTCCTGGGTGCGGCTGTACCTCATCGAGGAGATCTTCGAGGACGTGGACTGCGGCCTGTCCAGCATCTATTTCTACATACAGGACGGCAAGCTCTATGCCGGGCCGCTCTGGGACTTCGACCTGACCATGGGCGCGTCCTACGCCGTGACCAATCCCCGGACGCTCTACGCCGCCTGGCCGGAGCGGACGGAGCAGTACACCTCCTATTTCCTGCCGGAGCTGTACCGGCAGGAGAGCTTCCGCGCCCGTGTGGCAGAGCTGTACGCGGATGGCTGGGGCGACGCGCTGACGGCGCTGGCGGAACGGGCGGAGGACTATGTGGCCGCCGTCGCGGATTCCGCCCACATGGACGCCGCGCGCTGGGGCAAGGACTATGAGACGACGCTGACCCGGGGGGCCTACCTGCGGGACTATCTCACCCAGCGGCAGGATTTCCTCACGAGCCTCTGGGTGGAGGGCGTCAGCTATCACCGCGTGCGGCTCATGGGCAACGTCTACACCCGCTACTATGAGTACGCTGTGGAGACGGGGGATACGTTTGACGACTTCCCCACGCTCTACAAGGAGGGCTATACCCTGGAGGGCTGGTATCACGAGGGGACGGACGAGCCCTTCGACCCCTCCGCGCCCATCACGGAGGACACCTACCTCTACGCCAAGTGGAAGGTGAACTGAAAAAGAAGCGTCAATCCCGGCTGTGTCTTTGCGAGCCATGTAGGAAGACAGAACGGATAGCAGACGAAAACACCCCCTTGCGTGGGACAGCAGTCCCGCAAGGGGGTGTTGCCATACGTGGACGGAGAGCTGCTTTGCCGAGATGACAGACCGAAGAAACGCCGCCAGAGAGAACATCCCTGGCGGTGTTTTTTAATTGTTCTGAGGGCTTCCGTGTTGCCGCTCTCTAAGAGTCCCAGCAGGGCATAGTATGCGGAGAACAGCGCGAAAAAGAGCGCTGCTATTCCCGCGGGGACGTGGAGCAGAAGCTGAAAGAAGCCTGTCCCGCCTCAGGCAGCGGGGAGAGTTGGGAGGTGGAAATGAAGTCCTGCACCATCTTTGTAAAGAGAGAGACGAGGGGCGGCGCTTCTTTGAAAGAGGCGGCCGCCAAACCGATGGTCCGGTAGCGGGGAACGGCAAATCGTTTGACTACCACGCTGCTGTCCACGCAGTCCATGATGAGCTTCGGCAGTATGGACAGGCCAAGCCCCCGCTCCACCAGAGGGATGGCCAAAAAGTCCTCGTTGACCCAATGAGACACCCGGAAGGGAATGTTTTTTAAAATGTGGCCCGTATCGTACTCAATACCGCCTCCCTCGTCCATAAGGATAAAGTTTTCATTGGCCAGAGCCTCCAATGGTATGCGCTCGTAGCAGCAAAGAGGATGGTCGGGCGGCAAAAGGACGTAATACTCATCCTGTACTAATGGGAGAAAATCGAATTTACCTTTGTAAAGAGAGGACAGAAAGCCACAGTCCACCTGCCCGTTGGTCAGAAGAGTCTCGACACCCTGATAGTTGTCGTGTGACTGTATGACCGTGACGTTTGGGTGCTGCTTCTGCATCTTCTCCAGGATGTAAGGCATCCACTGCATGGAGACGCTGGAAAAGGCTCCTACGCGAATGGTGCCGACCTCTGTCCCGCGCAGCAGACCAGCCTGCTGCTGGAATGCGTTTTCATGCTGCACAATCTGTCGGGCCTCCTCCAACAAATGCTCGCCATAGGAGGTGAGCCGGATCCCGGATTTACTGCGCGTTACCAACGGCAGGCCCAACTCTTTTTCCAGGTTTTGGATCACATGGCTAATGGCAGACTGGGTGTAGTTCAATTCGCTTGCTACCTTGGTAAGATTTTGCGTCTCCGCTACCC
Source organism: Oscillospiraceae bacterium (assembly GCA_051867635.1). GTDB lineage: Bacteria > Bacillota > Clostridia > Oscillospirales > Oscillospiraceae > RGIG5472. The sequence continues at coordinate 23,689 of JBJDYT010000018.1, read as the reverse complement.
GGACGAAGACCTCATACTTGTCCAAGACCATCTTTTGCCGCTCCTTATTTCGTAAACTTTTTCATAGAGCCCATTAAAAAAACTAAGAAATCGCGCCATAGGCCGGGTTTTCACCCTGATATGAAATTTTTTCGGACAGCGTTCAAATTATTTATTGATTTTTTGACTATTTACCAATGATTATAATGAACTTCGATAGGAAGTCAAGACATCAAACTTCAAATAAAACGGTGCAAGCCCTGCCCGGCAGAGAGGGCGGCTGGCTCTGCCGGGACCCCATGGGATCGATGACTCCTGTCTCACGGTTTCTTTGTACGGACAAAGTGGAGGTTGTATATCGGGGTGACTGTCATCCCAGATAGCAATAAAACAAAGCAAGGAGGAAATGAAATGTCAATTTCTGCGGAATATGCGCAGGAGCACAGAAATGACGCAGCTGTACTGTGTTGCCGAACAGAAGCCGGCACGACGCTAAGCGAACACAATCTGGAAGATCCGGCGATTTTTGATGATCTGATGGAATCCGGACTGTTGAAACTGGAAGGGGCGCTGACCATCGGGCAGGTGCTGGGAGCCACGCTGACAGAAACAGCGGACTCGCTTACCCCCATTACAGAAAGGCTTGTCGCTGCGGTTGCCCCAGAGGAAGGCGCTTCGTCCGGAGAGGCGTCTCTCAATGAAGAGGCCGGCCCCGCTGCTGCGGTTCCGTCCACAGCATACAGAGGCGTTCTCAGGATCCATATCGACGAGGGCAAGGGGATCGATCTGGAGCTGCCTATGGGCATCGGCGGCGCAGACGGCGCGGCTGCGCCGGTCCAAGCACCTGTGGCAGCTCCTGCTGTCCCCGCCGCTGAAGAGGCTTCCGCCCCGGAGGAAAAAAGCTATGTACGCCGTGAGCTGAAAAACTATGCTTTCCCGGTGAAGGACGTGCGGATCGGCGCAGAGACTTCGTTTGAAAACGGCATCCTGACAGTCCGAGAGAGCCTGCTGCAAGAGGCGCTTGAGGTCAATCCGCTGGTTACCGCAGTGACCATGGATATTATCCGCCCCGAAAAACAGGATGTCTACGTCAATACCATGATGGACGTGCAGCCGATCGCGGTGAAGAAGGAAGGCGAGCTGGGAACCGGCGTCACCTTCGAGCTGACTGGTGTGCAGATGCTTCTGACCGGCACGGACGAGGTGGGGCTGCAGACGGCGGAAGCCAACGTGAGCAATGGTATCTACGAGAAGAACGTCTATTGGGGCCGCCCGGGTGCGCCGGACAAGGATGCTTTCATTATCCATGTTAACGTTACCATCAAGGAAGGCACCGGCATGGAGCGGCCCGGACCGCTGGCCAGCCATCAGGCCATGGACGTCATTACCCAAGAAATCCGCGAAGTCTTGAGAAAGAAAGAGATTGCGGACGCCGCGGAAGAACGGACCTATACCGAAATGGAGCGCCCCGGCAAGCCCCGGGTGCTTCTGGTGAAGGAGATCATGGGACAGGGCGCCATGCACGACAACCTGATCCTTCCGGATGAGCCCTGCGGTTTCTTCGGTGGCCGGCCAAACGTGGATCTGGGAAACGTTCCCGTGTTTCTGCGGGTCAACGAAGTCCGCGACGGCGGCATCCATGCCCTCACCTGCATCACCCCCGATACAAAAGAAGCTTCGCTCCTTTACTGGCGCGAGCCTAATATCAAGCTCCTTGCAGAGGATGAGGAGATCAATTTTGTCGGCGTCCTGTTTGTGGGCAGCCCCCAGGCCAACACCGAAAAGTTTTACGTCTCGAGACGCGTGGGCGCTACGGTGGAAGCCATGAAAGTGGACGGCTGCATTGTGACCACAGAGGGTTTTGGCAACAACCACATTGATTTCGCTTCCCATATCGAACAGATCGGCTCTCTCGGCATACCTGTGGTGGGAGTTTCCTACTGCGGTGTGCAGGGAGCTCTGGTGGTCGGCAACAAGTATATGGATGCTATGGTGGATCTGTGCGTTTCCGAGGATGGCAACGTGGAGGATATTCTGGCCAAAAACTCCCTTTCACCCGAGGCGGCATTTCGCGCTGTGGCCATGCTGAAAACCAAGATGGGCGGTGAAAAGATCAATTCGGCTCCCAAGCATTTTAATCCTGACGTCATTGAGGAAAACGCGAATCTGGCAAAGGAGGTCTATCGATGCTGATCCGGGGGATCCATGTTAACAACACGGCCGTTCCCTACACCGGGGTCATTACGGCGGTCAGTGATGGGGAGTTTGTCGTGCAGATTTCTTCCCGCATGGGGATCCTGAAGCTGCCCAGCAGGTCTTTGATCTGTGAAAAGCAGCCCAAAGTCGGCGACAAGGTAAAGTTCCTGATGAGCTTTATAGAATTGGTGGAAAACGACTATGAGAGGGAGGAGAGTGATACCTTATGAAAATTACGACAGTGCCGAATATGACTTCTGAAATATTTACGCCGATCACACCGCCTCCGGTGTGGGCACCTCTGACAAAGCCTTTGCGTGAATGCAAGGTCGGTTTTGCCAGTGCCTGCGGTGTGCATCTGAAGACGCAGACGCCTTACAAACTGGCAGGAGACCGGACCTGGAGAAAAATCCCCAGGGACGTACAGCCGGATGAGCTTATGATTACCCACGGCGGCTACGACCACACCGACGTGAACCGAGATATCAACTCCATGTGGCCGTATCAGCGTATGATGGAACTGGCGGAGGCCGGTTTTATCAAGGCGTTTTGTGAGGTAAACGCTGGCTTCATGGGCGGGGGCGGCGACATCGACACCTTTACCCATGTGATCGGGCCGGAGGTCGCGCAGTTGTTCAAAGAACAGGGAGCCGATATCGTTTTGCTGACGGCTGGGTGAGGCACCTGCCACCGAAGCACAGTTTTGGTGCAGAGAGCTATTGAAAGTGCTGGTATTCCCACTTGTATCATTGCGGCACTTCCCCCCGTTTGCAGGCAGCAGGGATCCCCTCGCGTCGTAGCGCCTACTGTTCCCATGGGCGCCAATGCCGGCGAGCCCCATAACGTCGAGATGCAGACCGCCATCTGCAAGGCTGCTCTGCAGCAGGTCGTCGAAGCGGACATGCCCGGCATCATCAAAGCGCTTCCTTATACCTATCATGCGAAGATCTGATCCGGCGCGCTGTCGGAAGGCGCCTTGAGCCCCAGACGAGGCGCCTTCCGAATTCCCTCCGCATCATCTTGCGAGGTATTGTTGTGTACCGTTCCAATAAAATTACAAGGGAGAGAGACTATGGTTCTTCGAATTATTCAGGCCGTTATTTTGGCATTCGGCGCAGTACAGGGTTTCCTGCTCAGCAAGCAGTATGTTCAGCACCGCGAAAAAGATGTGACCGGCAAGCAGTACGCAGTGTTCTGGGGTGTGGGTTTCATTGCGAATTTCTTTGACTATCTTGGCATCGGCAGCCTGGCACCCACTCTGGCGGTCTATAAGCTGACGAAAACCGTCGATGATATTCTGATCCCCGGCACGCTGGTAACGGGCTGCGTGGTACCCGTGGCGGTGGAAGCGCTGGTAGCGCTGTCTATCATTGAAGTGGAAACACTGACCCTGTTCGCCATGTACGGCGCAGGCATCCTGGGCGCCTTCCTGGGAGGCAAGGTCGCTACCCGTCTTCCCATTAAGGTGCTGCGTGTGACGATGGGCTGCGGTCTTCTGATCGCTGCAGCGCTGATGCTTATGAGCAAGTTCGGCCTGATGCCCCTTGGTGGCGATGCGCTGGGCCTGCACGGGATCAAGCTGGTCATTGGCTGTGTTGGCGCCTTTATTCTGGCGGCGCTTCTTACCGTTGGCATCGGCAACTATGCTCCTACCATGGTCATGGTGTACATGCTGGGCATGAATCCCTCGGTGGCCTTCCCCATTATGATGGGCCTGGGCACCCTGGGCGTGGCCGGCGGCTCCTTCCCCTATTTTGAGACTGGTCGATTCAATAAGCAGGCAGCATTTGCCTTTGCTGTGGCTGGTATTCCCGGTGTGCTGCTGGCAGCCTTTGTGGTGAAGTCCATGCCGCTGAGTGCCTTGCAGTGGCTGGTAATCATCGTAGCGGTCTATACAGGCATTTCTATGCTGTGCCAGGCGTTTTCCAAGACCAAGGAAGAGCAGTCCGCCTGAGTGTCGGCGCTTTGACATCTCTGCTGTTTTGGTAGCTTGAAGAATCTGTCCAGCGGAAAGACTGCCGTCTCTTTTAAGAGTGGCGGTCTTTTCGCTTCCTCTGCGGCCCCGCCCCATCGGGCGGGGACTTTTTTGCGCTCCGGGGCAGCCTATGGAGGGCCCGCGCGGCGCAAGGCCCTTGCGAAACAGCGGCGTATGGTGCATAATTAACATGGAAGAATATTTTTCAGCGGGGAGGGAAAAGGATGTATAAAAAACGGGTGCGGCAGATGCTGGCGGAGCTGACGAGGCAGCTCTGCGCCAGGCCTGCCTCCGGATACCTGAAGATGAGCCGCGGGGAGCTGACGGAGCTGCTGCAGCGCAGCGACGCTTCCCGGCGGCTGGAGGAGCTGCTGGCGGAGGAAAAGCCTCTCACCTGCGCGCGGGTGGCGGCACAGTGGGAGGACGTGATGGACGGGCTCTCCCCCGCGCCCGCGGAGGGCTGGCTCAGCTATACCTACCGCTTTGCCTGCGGGACGCTGTTCCCCCGGCCCGAGCAGCGGCAGGAGCGCCGCCGGTACGGCGCCGCGAGCTCCCTGCTGCTGGCGCTGCTGCAGGTCCTCTTTGACGACGAGCGCCGCCGCCTGCCCTTCGATTTTCTGCGGGATATCCGCCTGCTGACGGAGGAGGAGTACGCCGGGGAGGACCACGGCGCCAGCTACGCCCGCTTCCTCCGGGCCTACCGCCGGGAGTACGTCTATGAGATGATGCGCCTGGGGCTGGAGGCCACCCCCTTCAAGTCCATGGAGCATATCGCCGGGGTCCACCATGTGGCCATGTGCGCGGCCCGGGACATGAAGCGGGCGGGCTTCCCGGTGGACCTGTCCCTGGTCTCCGCCGCCGCCTGCGGCCACGACATCGGCAAGTTCGGCTGCCGCACCGGCGAGCGGGTGCCGTACCTGCACTACTATTACACGGACCTGTGGTTCAGCCGCCACGACCTCTCTGACATCGGCTACATCGCCACGAACCATTCCGTCTGGGACATGGAGCTGGAGAACCTGTCCGTGGAGAGCCTGCTGCTCATCTACGCCGACTTCCGGGTCAAGCAGGAGCGGGACGCCCAGGGCCGGGAGGTCACCACCCTCTACTCCCTGCAGGACTCCTTCGACGTGATACTGCGAAAGCTGGACAACGTGGACGAGGCCAAGCGCACCCGCTACACCTATGTCTACACCAAGCTCCGGGACTTTGAGGAGTATATGATCTCCCTGGGGGTGGACGTGACCCTCTCGGGCAAGGCCCTGTCTCCCCGGCCGCGGAAGGACATCGCCCTGATGGACAGCCGGGAGGTGGTGGACGCCCTGCGGCTGATGGGCGTGGAGCACAACCTGCGGCTCATGCACCGGCTCAGCGACCAGCGGCAGTTCGCCGCCATTCTGGAGCAGGCCCGGGGCGAGACCGACTGGAAGCGGCTGCGGGCCTATCTCAACATCTTCGCCTCCTACTCCGTGTACCTGCGCCAGGAGCAGAAGGTCCAGACCCTGAACTTCCTCTATGAGCTGCTGATGCACAAGGAGGGCGACATCCGCCGTCAGGCCGCCACCCTCATGGGCGATATCCTGGCCCGCTTCCACGCGGGCTACGCCAAGGAGGTGCCGGCGGACTATGTCCCGGCGGCGGACGAGTGCACCGCCCTGAAGCAGTGGGAGAGCCTGCTGGAGCGCATCCTCCACCCGGACCACAAGCTCATGCCCCAGCACAAGCGCTGGGGCCACTATATGCTGAAGCTGGTGGCGGGCTCGCTGCTGGAAAAGTGCCGGGACCAGGACCGGGAGGCCTTCTGGGACGCCCTGCTGCGCTATTACAGCGACCCGGAGGCCCTGGACGACGTGACTGCCTTCACCCTGACGGAGACGGCGGCCGCCCTGCCGCTGGAGAGCTGCTGCCCCGCGCAGCGGGAGGGCCTGCTGCGCTTTGCCTCCGCCCTCTGCGGGCGGGAGCCCCTGACCGTCCGGGCGGCGGCGCTGTTGCTGCTGCGCCGGCTCTATCCCCTGGCGGAGGACAAGGCGGCCCTGCTGCGGGCGGCGCAGCGGCTGGAGACCGGCGGCAGCGCTTCCCTGGCGCTGCTGCGCCGCCAGACGCTGGACCGCTGGTGCGGTATGGAGGAGGAGAAGATCCCCCAGCTCACGGACGGGAGCCTGTCCGAGATCTTCCTGGAAAACCTGAAGACCGCCACGCCCTGGATCATCAAGGAGATCAACATCCGCCTGCTGACGGATTTCGCCGCCGCGCACGGCGGCCACCACCTGCTGCACATCGCCACGCACCTGTCGAACCTCGTCATGGTCAGCGAGCAGATCACCGTCCGCCACGCCGCGGGCGCGGCGCTGCTGCGCATCGCCCCCATCCTGACGGACGACCAGCGCAACGAGGTCTCCGTGGAGCTGACGAGGGGCCTGGAGATGGACCAGCAGGAGTTCTCCAAGTATATCCCCACCTATCTGGGCCAGTTCTTCCTCTGGCTGCCCCCGGCCCAGCTGGAGGAGAGCATCCGGGAGCTGCAGGAGTCCCTGGGCAGCTCCAACGACCGGGTGGTCTCCGCCGCCGTCAGCACCGTGGGCGTCATGTACGAGAACTATGAGAGCTACCGCAGCCGCTTCCCCGAGAGCGACGAGAGCTACCGCGGCCGCCGGGAGCGGCTGCTGGGCATGCTGCTGAAGGGCCTCGCGGGCTTCCGCAGCGGCGTGCGGCAGGAGGCGCTGCTGGTCATCGGCGAGAGCCTCTTCGGCTCCCCTGTCCTCAGCACCCATGAAAAGCGCCGGGCCTTCGCCCTGGCGGCGAAAAAGCTGCTGTTCCTCATCCACGAGGACCAGGGCGGAGACCTGACCTTCTTCTACCGCAGCGCCACGCTCATCCGCATCTACCGCTTCATCACCGACCAGGTCATCACCCGGGGCGGCTTCGACTTTGAGGAGCGCAGGAAGGTGGCCTTCTTCCCCGGCACCTTCGACCCCTTCACCCTGAGCCACAAGGGCATCGCGCAGCACATCCGGGACATGGGCTTCGAGGTGATGCTGGCCATCGACGAGTTCAGCTGGTCGAAAAAGACCCAGCCCCACCGCATCCGCCGGCAGCTGGCCTCCATCTCCGTGGCGGATGAGTTCCATGTGCACATCTTCCCCGAGGATTTCCCCGTGAACATCGCCAACCCCGACAACCTCCGCAGGCTCCGGGAGGCCTTCCCGGGCCGGGAGGTCTATATGGTGGTGGGCAGCGACGTGGTCAGCGGCGCCTCCGCCTACCGGGCCGAGCCGGCCCCCTTCTCCATCCACAGCTTCCACCACATCGTCTTCCGCCGGGAGCTGCAGAGCGCGGCGCGGGACTACAGCCGCATCACCGGCAAGGTGGTGGAGCTGAGCCTGCCGCCCCATCTGGAGGATATCTCCTCCACCCGCATCCGGGAGGCTATCGACGCCAACCGGGACATCTCCAACCTCATCGACCCCGTGGCCCAGGAGTATATCTACCTCCGGGGCCTGTACCTCCGCGAGCCGCTGGACAAGCCCGTGCTGCAGATGGACGCGCTGGGCTTCACGCGGCTTGAGACGCTGACGGACGAGACGGCGGAGCGGCTCTGCCGCGCCCGTCTCGCCACGCCGGAGCTCTGCGCCCTCATCCGCCGCAGCGGGGACATGGTCCTGCTCCTCCACGGCCGGGAGCAGGAGACGGTGCTGGGCTTCGCCGCCGGGAGCTATCTGGACTCCCACGCACTGTTCGCCCGCCTGGGCAGCACCCGGCTCTCCTCCCACATCCGGGAGCGGGCGGGGGGCCGCACACTGCTCATCAGCGGCATCTGGACCGCCCGGGACGCCGACGCCCAGGAGCTTGCCCAGCAGCTTTTGACGGAGGTCTTGACCCGCGCGCTGCACCGGGAGTATACCTTCGCCCTCTTCTGCCCGCTGGAGAGCGCCTCGCCTGTGGTGGAGGAGACGCTGCGGCTGCAGGGCTTCATCCCCGCGCCCTTCGAGGGGGCCGGCTGGCGCATGGTGGACATGGGCAGTCCCATCGTCCTGACCAGGAACCTGGAGACCACCATCAAGGAGCCCCTGGCCCACGCCCCCCGGGTGCGGAGCGCCATCACCGCCGCCCACCGGCGGCTGCAGCGGACCCTGGCGGAGCTTTATCCCGGCTCGCTGGTGCTGTCTCTCTCCGCCGCCACCATCCACCACCGCCTGCTGCAGCGGATCACCCATTATAACCGCGTCCCCGCCGCCCCCACCACGCCCCGGGTGCTGGGCGAGCATATCTGCGTCCCCTTCGGCAAGATCCTCCGGGGCGTGGCGGTGCCCAACACCGTCACCAAGACCCTGCACACCGACAAGGTCTATGAGCCGGACCTCTCCTCCTTCCGCATCGAGGCCTACCCCGGCTACTCCCCCCTGGCCAACCAGGCCAGGACCATCCGCGCCTTTGACCGGCCGGTCATCCTGGTGGACGACCTGCTGCACGACGGCAAGCGGGCCCGCTGCGTGGTGCCGCTGCTGGAGCGGGAGGGCGCGGAGATCGCCCAGGTGCTGGTGGGCTACCTCACCGGCATGGGCCGGGACGTCATGACCCAGCTGGGCTACCCGGTGGAGGGCATCTACTACCTGCCGAACCTCCGCCTGCGCTTTGTGGAGAGCACCCTCTATCCCTTCATCGGCGGCGACACGGTCCGCCGGCAGGAGCCGCTCAGCGGCGGGCTGCAGCCCTCGGTGAACCGCATCTACCCCTACGCCGCGCCGGAGCTTCCCGAGGGGGCCTTTGGCCCCGCGGCCTATACGCTGAGCCGCTGCTGTCTGGAAAACGCCCGGGACATCCTCCTGACCCTGGAGACGGAGTACCGCGCCCTCTTTGCCCGGAACCTGACCCTGGGCCGGCTGGGCGAAGCCGTCATCCTGCCCCTCTGCCCCGACAGGGGCGGCTGCATGACCTATGACCTGAGCCGGGCCGCCTCCGACTATCTGGAGAGCGACCTGCAGAGGCTGACCCGCATGGCGGCCGGCGCGTCCGTCATCTCCAACGGCTGACGCGCCCCGAAGAACAGGAGATCGCTATGAACTATTTTACCGACGGGACCCATACCTTCTGCGCCCGGGAGGCGCTGCCCTTCCGGCCCCTGGCCTCCCTGCCGGAGGAGGGGGAGATCCTCTACCTCTTTTCCGCCGCCGCCCCGGGGGGACGGGAGACCTTTGCCGTCTCGGACAGCGGCGTCATGATTCCCCGGCAGGACGAGCGCCTGCTCAGCACCCGCCGGACCCCGGCGCGGGAGCTGCCGCCGGCGCTCGGCGCCGCCGTGGCGGCGGGGCGGGTCCGGGGCCTCGACATGGCCCACCCCCGCTGGCGGGAGCTGCTGGCGCCGCCCCGGCGTCCGGAGAAATACCGGCTGCACCTGCTGGCTCTCGGCGATGTGGGCAGCACGCTGCTGCAGGGCCTGCGGCTTCTGGGGGGCGGCGTGCTCTCCGCCATCGGTATCTGCGACGTGCGGCCGGAGGCGGCAAAGCGCTGGGAGTTCGAGCTGAACCAGATCAGTCTCCCCTGGGACTACGACGCGCTGCCGCCGGTGGAGATCGTGGAGCAGGAGCGGCTGTTTGACTGCGACGTGTTCCTCTTCTGCGCCTCCCGGCGGGTGCCGGACGTGTCCGTCAAGACCGGCGACGTGCGCATGGCCCAGCTGGCGCTGAACGCCCCGCTGGTGGCCTCCTACGCCCGGATGGCCCGGGAGAAGGGCTATCGGGGCGAATTCTGGGTGGTGAGCGACCCGGTGGACCCCCTGTGCAAAGCCGCGCTGCTGGCGAGCAACCGGAACGAACAGGGAGAAGTGGACGGCAAAGGGCTTTTGCCCAGCCAGATCCGGGGCTTCGGCCTGGGGGTCATGAACGCCCGGGCGGCATACTATGCGAAAAAGGACCCCCGCTTCGCCGACTTCCTGGTGGACGGCCGCACCTTCGGCCCCCACGGGGAGGACCTGGTGGTGGCCAACTCCGTCTCTCGCTATGACGACGCCCTGAGCCGGGAGCTGACGGCGAGGGTCACCCATGCGAACCTGGAGATGCGGGAGCTGGGCTTCAAGCCCTACGTGGCCCCGGCCCTCAGCTCCGGGGCCCTCAGCGTGCTGCTGGCCCTGCGGGGCGAGTGGCACTGCTCCTCGGTCTATCTCGGCGGCGTTTTCATGGGCTGCAAGAACCGCCGCGCCGAAAACGGCCCGGAGATCGAGCGGCTGGCCCTGCCGGAGGCGCTGATGGACCGTATCTGCGGGACCGCGGACCGGCTGCGGGCCGTGGAGGTCTGAGCGCTTCCCTATTTCACGAAAGAGGCGAGGTGATTTGGCATGTCCCTGACCGTCGTGATGCCGCAAAACGAATACGCCCCGCCCCTGCTGGGGCTGCTGGAGGGACTTTTGAAAGAAAAGGACTGGACGCTGACCGACCGGCTGGAGAACCTCGCGGGCAAGCGGCTCCTCTTTGCCGTGCCGCTGGACGAGGGCGGCTGCAACGAGGGCTGCTACCGGATGCTGGGGCAGCTGCGGCGGCAGCCTGAACTGCTGGAGGGCTGCGTGGCGGGGATCATCGTCACCGGGACGGGGGAGCTGTACACCAAGGACCTGGCCCGGGAGCTGGTGCTGGCGGCGAATCTCGCGGGCTGCGCCTTTCTGGGCCGTCCCCTGGTGGAGGCCACCGGCTCGCTCCGGAATTTCCACACCCAGGCCGCCATCCAGGGCACCGGCCTTTACGAGGCTTTCCGCCGGGCCGCGGCGGAGCTGCTTGAGCGGCTGGAGGGCTGGTCTCCCCTGCCGCCGCCCCGGCGCGTCCTGGCGCTCCACGCCTCCGTGCGCAGCACCTCCAACACCCTGGCCCTCTGGGAGCTGGTGAAGCGGGGCCTGCCGCCGGACGTGGAGATCGAGGAGCTGAACCTCCGCAACGGCACCATCGCCGACTGCAGCGGCTGCAGCTACACCACCTGCCTGCACTTCGGCGAGCAGGGCGGCTGCTTCTACGGCGGCCCCATGGTGGAGCAGGTGTTCCCGGCGGTGCGCCGCTGCGACACGCTCATGATGCTCTGCGCGAACTACAACGACGCCCTCAGCGCCAACCTGACCGCCTTCATCAACCGCCTGACGGCCCTGTTCCGCCAGACCCGCCTGTACGATAAGCGCCTGTACGGCCTGGTGGTCTCCGGCTACTCCGGGGGCGACCTGCTGGCCCAGCAGCTCATCTCGGCGCTGAACATGAACAAGAGCTTCTTCCTTCCGCCCCGCTTCGTCCTGCTGGAGACCGCCAACGACAAGGGCAGCCTCCTGCGGCTGGAGGGCGTGGAGGGCCGGAGCGCGGCCTTCGCCCGGCGGATGATGGAAAAGGGGCGTCCGGCCGCCCCGGTTGACAGTACAGGGGGCGCATGTTAGAATCATCACAAGGCCCGGACGGGCCTGAATCGGTTGAAAAGTGAGGTTTTATTTTGCTCCGCAACATCAAGCCCGGCGCCTGCGCCGTGGCCGTCCTGAGCAGCGCTTTCCTGGCCTTCGGGGTGTACAACGTCCACGCCGTCTCCGGCGTGACGGAGGGCGGCGTGCTCGGCATGACGCTGCTGCTGCAGCATTGGTTCCGTATCTCCCCCGCCGTCACCAACGCGGTGCTGAACGCCGCGTGCTATCTCTTCGGCTGGCGGATGCTGGGACGGGAGTTCGTGGTGTACTCCGCCGTCTCCACGGGAGGCTTTTCCCTGGCCTACTGGGTCTGCGAGCAGTTCCCGCCCCTCTGGCCCGGCCTGTACGACATGCCGCTGGCGGCGGCGCTGCTGGGGGCGGTGTTCGTGGGCCTCGGCGCGGGCTTCTGCGTCCGCATCGGCGGCGCGCCCAGCGGGGACGACGCCCTGGCTATGGCCCTCTCCCGCCTGACGCACCTGCCCATCCAGGCGGTGTATCTCTGCAGCGACCTGACGGTGCTGCTGCTCTCCGCCACCTATATCCCCTGGCGGCGGCTGGGCTACTCCCTGCTGACGGTGATCCTCTCCGGCCAGCTCATCGGCCTGGTGCAGCGCATCCCCCTGCCGGGAGGAAAGAACGGCAGGGCCGGGAAGAGGAATAAAGAACCCCATGCGTGATAGAAAAAACAGGAGCGCGGTCCGAAAGGGCCGCGCTCCTGTTCTCTTTTCCGGGGAAAAACCGGGAGGCCCCCAAAGGGGCCTCCCGGTCATTTTGTACACGGTGCTGTGCGCTGTTTAGCCCTGATACAGGTCCTTCAGCTTCAGCAGGTGCTCGTAACGGGCCTTGGCGGCTTCCTCGTTGCGCTGGAACAGATCGCCGGCGCGGTCGGGGAACTCGCGGGTCAGGCGGCTGTAACGGGCCTCGTTCATCAGGAACTCCTGATAGCCGCCCTTGGGCTCCTTGCTGTCCAGCTGGAACTTGCCGGTCTCCTTGGAGGGATCGAAGCGGAACAGGTTCCAGTAGCCGCACTCGACAGCCTTCTTCATCTCGGCCTGGCAGTTGGTCATGCCGCCCTTGATGGAGTGCATCTCACAGGGAGCGTAGCCGATGATGAGGGAGGGACCGTGATAGGCCTCGGCCTCGGTGATGGCCTTGATGGTCTGCGCGGGGTTGGCGCCCATGGCCACCTGGGCCACATAGACGTAGCCGTACTGCATGGCGATCTCGGCGAGGCTCTTCTTGGCGACTTCCTTGCCGGCCGCGGCGAACTGCGCCACCTGGCCGATGTTGGAGGCCTTGGAGGCCTGGCCGCCGGTGTTGGAGTACACCTCGGTGTCGAAGACGAAGATGTTCACGTCCTTGTTCTGGGCGATGACGTGGTCCAGGCCGCCGTAACCGATATCGTAGGCCCAGCCGTCGCCGCCGAAGATCCAGATGGACTTCTTGGCGAGATATTCCTTCTTGGAGAGGATCTCCTTGACGGTGTCGCAGCAGACGTTCTTCTCCAGGTTGGCAACCAGCGCCTTGGTGGCTTCCGCGTTGGCGGCGCCGTCCTCCACGGTGTCGAGGTAAGCCTGGCAGACGGCCTTGCGCTCGTCGCAGGTGGTCTTCTCCGCGACCTCGCGGACCTTGGCGATCAGGTTCTGACGGATGGCATCCTGGCCGACGAACATACCGAGACCGTGCTCAGCGTTATCCTCGAACAGGCTGTTGCACCACGCGGGACCGTGACCCTCGGCGTTGGTGCAGTAGGGAGAAGTGGCGCCCGGGCCGCCCCAGATGGAGGAGCAACCGGTGGCGTTGGAGACGTACATACGGTCGCCGAAGAGCTGGGTGACGAGACGGGCATAGCTGGTCTCGGCGCAGCCGGCGCAGGAGCCGGAGAACTCCAGCATGGGCTGCTTGAACTGGCTGCCCTTGACGGTGTTGTCCTGCATGTCCTTCTTCTCGGCAACGTCAGCCACGCAGTAGTTGAACACATCCTGCTGAGCGGCTTCCTGCTCCTGAGCCACCATGGTCAGAGCGTTAACGGGGCAGACACCCACGCAGACGCCGCAGCCCATGCAGTCCAGAGGAGACACGGCCATGGTGTACTTGTACACGCCCTTGCCCTTGCCGGCCTTGATGTCCACGATCTTGGCGGCGGCGGGCGCGTTGGCGGCCTCTTCCTCGGTCAGAGCGAAGGGACGGATGGTGGCGTGCGGGCAGACGTAAGCGCAGTTGTTGCACTGGATGCACTTGTTCTGGTCCCACTCGGGCACGGTGACGGCCACGCCGCGCTTCTCATACGCAGCGGCGCCCAGCTCGAACTGGCCGTCCACATGCGCGGTGAAGGCGGAAACAGGCAGGCTGTCGCCGTCCATGCGGTCGATGGGGAAGAGCAGATCCTTGACCTGCTTGACCAGCTCCGGCTTGCCCTCCAGCACGGTGTCCACAGTCTCGTCCACGGCGTCAGCCCAGTCGGCGGGCACGTCGATCTTCACGAAAGCGGTGGCGCCGGCGTCGATGGCCTTGTGGTTCATCTCCACCACGTCCATGCCCTTCTTGGAGTAGGACTTGGTGGCGGCGTCCTTCATGTACTGGATGGCCTCCTCCTGGGGCATGACCTTGGCCAGGGTGAAGAAGGCGCTCTGCAGGATGGTGTTGGTACGCTTGCCCATGCCGATGCTGGCGGCCAGGTCGATAGCGTTGATGGTGTAGAGCTGGATGTTGTTCTTGGCGATGTACTGCTTGGTCTCGGCGTTCATGTGGTGGGCCAGCTCCTCGGGCGTCCACTGGCAGTTGATCATGAACACGCCGCCGGGCTTGACGTCGTTGACCATCTTGAAGCCCTTGGTGATATAGGAGGGGTTGTGGCAGGCCACGAAGTCCGCCTTGTTGATGTAGTAGGGGGACTTGATGGGCTTGTCGCCGAAGCGCAGGTGGCTGATGGTCACGCCGCCGGTCTTCTTGGAGTCATACTGGAAGTACGCCTGGACGTACTTGTCGGTGTGGTCGCCGATGATCTTGATGGAGTTCTTGTTGGCGCCCACGGTACCGTCGCCGCCCAGACCCCAGAACTTGCACTCGATGGTGCCTTCCGCGGCGGTGTTGGGGGAGACATGCTCCTCCAGGGACAGGTTCGTCACATCGTCAACGATGCCGATGGTGAACTCGTGCTTGGGGTTCTCCTTGGCCAGCTCTTCGTACACGGCGAAGACGGAGGCGGGATGGGTGTCCTTGGAGCCCAGACCGTAACGGCCGCCGATGACGGTCACGTTGTTGCAGCCGGCCTTGGCCAGAGCCATGACCACATCCTGGTACAGGGGCTCGCCCTGGGAGCCGGGCTCCTTGGTGCGGTCCAGAACAGCGATCTTCTTGGCGGTAGCGGGGATAGCGGCCAGCAGCTTGTCAGCGCAGAAGGGCCGGAACAGGCGGACCTTCACCAGGCCGACCTTCTCGCCGTGGGCGTTCAGGTAGTCGATGACTTCCTCGGCCACGTCGCAGATGGAGCCCATGGCGATGATGACGCGGTCAGCGTCCTCGGCGCCGTAGTAGTTGAACAGCTGATAGTTGGTGCCCAGCTTCTCGTTGACCTTGGCCATGTACTTCTCCACCACTGCGGGCAGGGCGTCGTAGTACTTGTTGCAGGCCTCACGGTGCTGGAAGAAGATGTCGTCGTTCTCGTGGGAGCCGCGCATGGCGGGACGCTCGGGGTTCAGGGAGTGCTTCCGGAAAGCATCCACAGCGTCCATGTTGACCATTTCCTTCAGGTCATCGTAGTCCCAGATGGCGATCTTCTGGATCTCATGGGAGGTACGGAAGCCGTCGAAGAAGTTGATGAAGGGCACCTTGCCGCTGATGGCGGCCAAATGGGCCACGGGGCTCAGGTCCATGACCTCCTGGACGTTGCCCTCGCACAGCATGGCGAAACCGGTCTGGCGGCAGGCCATGACGTCGCTGTGGTCGCCGAAGATGTTCAGCGCGTGGGTGGAGATGGTACGGGCGGAGACATGGAACACGCAGGGGAGCTGCTCAGCCGCGATCTTGTACATGTTGGGGATCATCAGCAGCAGGCCCTGGGAGGCGGTGTAGGTGGTGGTCAGGGCGCCTGCGCCGAGAGAACCATGCACCGCGCCGGCCGCGCCGGCCTCGGACTGCATCTCCACGACCTTGACCTGCGTGCCGAAGATGTTCTTCAGGCCGTTGGCAGACCACTGGTCGACGAAGTCAGCCATGGGGCTGGACGGGGTAATGGGGTAGATGGCCGCGACTTCGCTGAACGCATAGGATACATGCGCGGCGGCGTTGTTGCCATCCATGGACTTCATTTTTCTTGCCATTCGATATACCTCCTATTTTTCACTGTAGCCCTGAGAGAGGCAGGGCTGTTCGTATGCTTCCCTTTCCAGGAACTACAGCTATGCATACAGCATTATTGTAACACTCATTTTCCCTTATGTAAATGCGAAAGCCAACCATTCTTTTCAACTTTTTTTAGTGATTCTGACAAGAAAATGACAAAACCGGGCGCTTTTCTGCAGGAGGGGCGGATATGGGACGGAAAAAGGGAAAATTTCCGGCGGCGGCTTCCAAAAACAGGGGAATATGGTATAATAGACGCAAGTATCGCCGCGGCCGCCGCCGGCCGCGCGGGGGTAAGGAGGGGTCCGCCGTGGTGGCAAACGTTCGTTCCCTGGGCGTCTCCGGCGTCGCCGGGTATGAGGTGCGGGTGGAGTGCTTCCTTTCCGGGGGCCTGCCCGCCTTCGACGTGGTGGGTCTGGGAGACACGGCGGTGAAGGAGGCCAAGGAACGGGTGCGGGCCGCGGCGAAGAACTGCGGCGTGAAATTTCCCGTCAGCCGCATCACCGTGAACCTGGCGCCCGCCTCGCAGAAGAAGGCCGGCTCGCTGTACGACCTGCCCATGCTGCTGGCCATTCTCGCCGCGGCGGAGGAGATCCCTCCCCTGCCGGAGAAGGCGGCCTTTCTCGGGGAGCTGAGCCTGTCGGGAGAGCTGCGGCGGGTCAGCGGCGTGCTGCCGGCGGCTCTCGCGGCGAAGCGCGCGGGGATCGAGACGCTGTATGTCCCCCGGGAGAACGCGGCGGAGGCGACCCTCGCGGCAGGCCTGACGGTCTACGGCGTGGAGAGCGCGGCGCAGCTGCTGCGCCACCTGCGGCGGGAGGAGATCATGGCTCCGGCGGACAAGTGGGTCCCGGAGGAGGAGACGGTCCGGGAGCCGGACTTTGACGAGGTCATGGGCCAGGAGAACGTGAAATGCGCCCTGGAGGTGGCCGCCGCGGGCGGGCACAACATCCTCCTCATCGGCGCGCCGGGCAGCGGCAAGTCCATGCTGGCCAAGCGCCTGCCCTCCATTTTGCCCGATATGACGGAGCGGGAGGCCCTGGAGGCCACGGAGGTCTGGTCCGTGGCGGGGCTGACGGACCCGAAGCACCCGCTGCTCACCCGGCGGCCCTTCCGCGCGCCCCATCACTCCGCCTCCGCCGCGTCCCTCGCGGGAGGCGGGCCGCTGCTGCGGCCGGGAGAGATCTCCCTGGCCCACCACGGCGTGCTGTTTCTCGACGAGCTGCCGGAGTTCCACCGGGACGCGCTGGAGATATTGCGCCAGCCCATGGAGGAGGGCGAGGTGACGGTGGTGCGGGCCGGGGGCTCGCTGCACCTGCCCAGCCGCTTCATGCTGGTCTGCGCCATGAATCCCTGCCGCTGCGGCTGGTACGGGCACCCCTCCGGGCGCTGCACCTGCAGCCGCCGGGATGTGGAAAAATATGTGGCGAAGATCTCCGGCCCGCTGCTGGACCGCATCGACCTCCACATCCAGGTCCCGAGCGTGGAGTACGACGCCATGCGCCGCAGAAGCAAGCCCGAGAGCAGCGCCGCTATCCGCGAGCGGGTAAACGCCGCCCGGAAGATACAGGCGGAGCGCTTCCGGGGAACGAACGTCGCCTGCAACGCGGACATGACGCCGGAGATGGTGGGCCGCTTCTGTAAGCTGGACGAGGCCGGCGAGAAGCTCATGCGGGACTCCTTTGAAAAGCTGGGCCTCACCGCCCGGAGCCATGACCGCATCCTGCGGGTGGCCCGCACCATCGCGGACCTGGAGGGGTGCGAAAGCATCCAGGCGGGGCATCTCGCCGAGGCCATCCAGTACCGCAACACGGACATTCTGAAGGGGTGAGCGGCATGGCGGAGCTGATGACCGAGCCGAAGCGGCGCACGGCGCTGCATCTGGCCCTGGGGAAGGCCTGGTTTTCCCTGGGACGGCGGCTGCTGTGGCTGACGCGGCGGGACTTTGCGAAGGAGCGGCGACAGGAGGACCTGCCCTGCGTGCAGTTCCGCCATGAAACGCCGCTGCTGCGGCAGCTCAGGGGCCTTGAGATGGAGCTGCAGTATAACAAGATCACCAACCTCCGCCTGGCGGCGGCGCGTATCGACGGCCTGGTGCTGCGGCCGGGCGAGACCTTCAGCTACTGGCGCTGCATCGGCGCGCCCACGGCGCGCAAGGGCTATCTCCCCGGCATGGTGCTGCGAAACGGCAAAGTGGAGGCCGCTACGGGCGGCGGGCTCTGCCAGCTTTCCAACCTCATCTACTGGATGACCCTCCATACGCCCCTCACCGTCACCGAGCGGCACCACCACGGCTACGACGTGTTTCCCGACTCCAACCGCACCCAGCCCTTCGGCAGCGGCGCCACCTGCTTTTATCCCTACGGCGACCTGATGGTCCGCAACGACACGGACAGGCCCTTTCAGCTCCGCGTGTGGGTGGGCGAGACGCACCTGCACGGCGAATGGCGCGCGGCGGAGCCGCCCCGGGAGCGCTATGAGATCGTGGAGAAGGGCCACCGGATGCAGGGGGAGTACTGGGGCGGCTTCACCCGGCACAACGAGCTCTGGCGGCGGGTGCTGGACGAAAACGGCGAACTGCTGCGGGAAGAATATGTGACGGAGAACCACGTCCATATGCTCTATGAGCCCTTTTTGCCGGCGGACGCGCCGGCGGAATAAACCGAAAAATGCGCGCCGCTTGCGGCGCTTACGAAAGGAACGATAATAAAGCACCATGCAGGAGATCATTCTGGGAAAGCTGGGCGAGGTGGCCCTGAAGGGCCTGAACCGCCATCTGTTTGAGGAAAAGCTCATGACGAACCTCCGCCGCCGCCTGCAGCACGACGGGGCGTTCCGCATCACGTCCCGGCAAAGCACCATCTATATCGAGCCGATGGACGAAAGCTGCGACATGGACGCCGCCTACGCGGCGGCAAAGCAGGTCTTCGGCCTTGCGGCGGTGAGCCGGGCCATGCCCTGCGAAAAGAGCAAGGAGGCCATTTTGGAGACGGCCAAGACCTATCTCCGGGAGGAACTGGCCCAGGCGAAAAGCTTCAAGGTGGAGAGCAAGCGGGCGGACAAGACCTTCCCCCTGTCCTCCATCCAGCTGTCCCAGTGGGTGGGCGGCGAGCTGCACGAGGCCTTCCCGAACCTGACCGTGGACGTACACCGTCCGGAGCTGACAGTCCATGTGGAGGTGCGGGAGCGGGAAGCCTTCGTTCACCGCCCCGCCGAGGCTGGCGCGGGCGGCCTTCCCATCGGCATGGGCGGCATCGCGGTGTCCCTCCTCTCCGGCGGCATCGACAGCCCCGTGTCCTCCTGGATGATCGCCAAGCGCGGCGTGAGTCTGGAGATGGTCCACTTCTTCTCCCCGCCCTACACCTCCCCCCAGGCGAGGGAGAAGGTGCTGACGCTTGCCCGGGAGCTCACCGACTGGTGCGGCCGGCTGCGGGTCCATATCGTCCCCTTCACCGAGGTGCAGGAGGAGATCCGCCGCAGCGTGCCGGAGGAGTATTTCACCCTCGTCATGCGGCGCTTTATGATGCGCATCGCGGAGGCGGTGGCCCGGAAGACCGGGGCCAGCGCCCTCGTCACCGGCGAGAGCCTGGGTCAGGTGGCGAGCCAGACCATCGAGGCCATCGCCGTCAGCTCTGACGCCACCTCCTATCCCGTCCTGCGGCCGCTGATCGGCATGGACAAGACGGACATCGTGGCCCTGTCCCGGCGCATCGGCACCTTCGATACCTCCATCCTCCCCTATGAGGACTGCTGCACCGTCTTCACTCCCCGCCATCCCCGGACCCATCCCCGCGTCGACGACGTGCGGGCGCTGGAGGAGAAGCTGGACGTGGCGGGGCTGGTGGAAAAGGCGGTGGCGGGCATCGAGACCGTCACCGTGCGGCGGAAGGAAAAGGAGGCGTAAGACATGGTACACACCGCGGAGCTCATCGCCGTGGGGACGGAACTGCTGCTGGGCAGCATCGCGAACCTGGACGCGCAGATCCTGTCCGAGACCCTCTCCGCCCTGGGCGTCAACGTGTACTGGCACACCGTGGTGGGGGACAACCCCGGCCGCCTGCGCCAGGCGCTGGAGATCGCCCGGACGCGGGCGGACCTCATCATCACCACCGGGGGCCTCGGCCCCACCTACGACGATCTGACGAAGCAGACCGTCTGCGAGACCTTCGGCAAGGAGCTGCACCTGCGGGAGGATATCCTGGAGACCATCCGGGACGTGTTCACGAACCAGCTCCACAGGGACATGCCGCCGAACAACGCCCAGCAGGCCATGTTCCCCGACGGCTGCACCGTCTTTGACAACCCCGTGGGCACCGCCCCCGGCTGCGCCTTTGAAAGCGAAGGCGTGCAGGTGCTGATGCTCCCCGGCCCGCCCTATGAGTGCCGGTACATGCTGGAGCACTACGCCGTGCCGTACCTCAAGAGCCTGTCGGAGGAGGTCATCGTGTCCCACGACCTGCGCATCTTCGGCATCGGCGAGAGCCATGTGGAGGCGCTGCTCCACGAGCAGATGACCCGCCTGACGAACCCCACCTTGGCCCCCTACGCCAAGCTGGGGGAGTGCATGGTCCGGGTCACCGCCAAGGCGAAAACCGAGGCGGAGGCGGAGGAGATGCTGCGGCCGGTCCTGGCGGAGGTCAGGGGCGTGCTGGGCGACGCGGTGTACGGCCAGGACGTGGCGAGCCTGGAGGAGGTGGTCTCCTCCCTGCTGCGGGAAAAGGGACTGACCCTGGCCGCGGCGGAGAGCTGCACCGGCGGCCTCATCGCCAAGCGCATGACCGACCTCGCCGGGGCGTCCCGGGTGTTCCGCGGGGGCGTTGTGAGCTATGTGAACGAAGTGAAGGCGGCGGCCCTGGGCGTGCCGCAGGAGACGCTGGATACGTACGGCGCGGTGTCCGCCGAGACGGCCAAGGCCATGGCGGAGGGCGTCCGCGCCCTCTGCGGCAGCGACCTCGCCGTTTCCGTCACCGGCGTGGCGGGACCGGATAAGGACGACCGGGGCAACGAGGTGGGCACGGTGTTCATCGGTCTGGCCGCGGAGGGAGAGACGCAGGTGACGCGCCTGCAGCTGGGCGGCCGGCGGGAGCGCATCCGCACCGCCGCGGCCAACCACGCGCTGGACCTGCTGCGGCGGCGCCTCGCGGGCCTGACCGCCCGCTAAACGAAAGAAAATCTTCAGAAAGGCGGAGACCTTTATGGCAAAGACGAAAAAGAAGAACAGCAATTACGGCGGCTGGCAGCCGCCGAAGCAGGAGCCGGAGAAGCAGGAGCCCTCCCGCTACGGCATACCGGGCTGGGCCGTGGCCGTCTGCTTCGCGGTGCTGGTGGCGGCCCTCGTTCTCTATACCCAGGGCAGCGGCATGGGCTGGAGCGTGGTGGGCACCTACTTCCTCACCGGCATTCCGGCACTGGTGCTGGCCGCGGGCCAGCGCCGGGTGAAGCAGGAGACCGGCAGCAAGACCGCCGCGGTGCTCATGTGGCTGCTGGCCGTCATCGGGACGCTGTACCTGGTCTCCGGCATCACGGGGGCCGTGAATCTGCTGAACGCTTGACAAAGCCCGAAGGGGACGGTATAATACTTCAGAATATGCGAATTGCTGGGATGAGGACAGGTAGCCCCCGTTTTGCGTCGTAAGAGAGCCGCCGGATGGTGCGAGGCGGCGCCGCGGCGGCGGGCGAGATCACCTCGGAGCAGACGGCTGAAACGCTGCAGCGTAAGTAAGCCGGTCCGGCACGGGAGCCGTTACCTTCTCCCCGCCTGCGGGAAACGCAGGAAGCGAGCGGCCGGAGAGATCCGGCAACGAGAGTGGTACCGCAGAGGACTTTGACGCGCCTTTGTCTCTTGAAAAGGAGACGGGGGCGCGTTTTTTGCTGCGGAGGAAGGGGTTTGCACATGAACTGCCCGAAATGCGGAAAAGAGATGCGGAAAGGCTTCCTCTCCGCCAAAAAGCCCATACATTTTACGGAGAACCCCGGAAAAATGACCATATTCAAGGGCAAGGGCGACGTGACGGTCAGCGGCATACTGGACTATGACGACCCGGAGGCCTGGCTCTGCGAGGACTGCCGCCGTGTGATCGTGGCATACTGATACCGTCCCCACAGGGACGAAACGGAGAGATCATCTATTTATATAAAACCGGAGGAGAGAGTCAGATGGAATACAAACAGACGCTGAACATGCCGAAAAGCGGCTTTCCCATGCGGGCAGGCCTGCCCGCCCGGGAGCCGGAGATGCTCAAACGCTGGCAGGAGCAGGACCTGTACAACGAGCTGCTGAAGAAGAACGAGGGCAAGCCCCGCTTCTCCCTGCACGACGGCCCGCCGTTCTCTAACGGCGACATCCACATGGGCCACGCCCTGAACAAGGCCCTGAAGGACTTCATCGTCCGCAGCTACGCCATGCGGGGCTACTACACCCCCTATATCCCCGGCTGGGACAACCACGGCATGCCCATCGAAAGCGCCATCATCAAGAAGAACAAGCTGGACCACAAGCACATGCCCATTCCCGAGTTCCGCTCCGCCTGCCACGACTTCGCCCAGAAGTACATCGACCGGCAGATGGAGGGCTTCAAGCGCATGGGCGTGGTGGGCGACTGGGAGCACCCCTACAAGACCATGGACAAGGGCTTTGAGGGGGAAGAGGTCAAGGTCTTCGGCCAGATGTTCAAGAAGGGCTATATCTACAAGGGCCTGAAGCCCGTGTACTGGTGCCCCCACGACGAGACCGCGCTCGCCGAGGCGGAGATCGAGTATCAGGACGACCCCTGCACCACCGTGTATGTGAAGTTCCCCATGGCGGACGACTTGGGGAAGCTGGGCCATCTGGACCTTTCGAAGCTCTCCTTCGTCATCTGGACCACCACCATCTGGACGCTGCCCGGCAACCTCGCCATCGCGCTGAACCCGGTGGAGAGCTATGTGGTGGTGAAGGCCGAAAACGGCGAGCTGTATATCATGGCCGAGGCCCTCACGGAGAAGGTCATGAAGATCGGCGGCTTTGAGAGCTGGGAGATCGTGGAGCGCCACGAGGGCGCCTTCTTCGAGAACATGCTGGCAAAGCATCCGTTCCTCGACAAGACCTCCCGCCTGGTCCTCGCGGACTACGTCACCATGGACAGCGGTACCGGCTGCGTCCACACCGCCCCCGGCTTCGGCGCGGACGACTATCTGACGTGCCTGCGCTACGGCATGGACATGGTGGTGCCCGTGGACGACCGGGGCCGCCACACCGAATACGCCGGGAAGTACGCCGGCATGAAGACCGACGAAAGCAATCCCGTCATCCTCGCGGACATGAAGGAGAGCGGCGCGCTCTTTGCCAGTGAAGATATCGTCCACAGCTATCCCCACTGCTGGCGCTGCAAGCATCCCATCATCTTCCGCGCCACGCCCCAGTGGTTCTGCTCCGTGGAGGCCTTCAAGGACGAGGCCGTGAAGGCCTGCGACGACGTGCGCTGGTACCCCGCCTGGGGCAAGGAGCGCATGATCGCCATGATCCGGGAGCGCAGCGACTGGTGCATCTCCCGCCAGCGCCGCTGGGGCCTGCCCATCCCCGTGTTCTACTGCAAGGATTGCGGCAAGCCCGTCTGCACCGACGAGACCATCGAGCGCGTCTCCGCCCTCTTTGCGGAGCACGGCAGCAACATCTGGTTTGAAAAGGACGCCATGGAGCTGGTCCCCCAGGGCCTTTCCTGCCCCCACTGCGGCGGCAGGAGCTTCGACAAGGAGACCGACACCCTGGACGGCTGGTTCGACTCCGGCTCCACCCA
>JBJDYT010000017.1:0-7715 GCA_051867635.1 Oscillospiraceae bacterium | reverse complement strand
AAGCCCCAGTTAATTTATATTATATCACATCTGTTGTCCTGTTTGTACTGTGTGCATTCTCGACTTTTTACAACGTGTCATCCGGTAGATAGTGTAGGTATCGCACTCTCATTTGCTTGTCGAATTATTTCTGTATAAGTGGTGAGGCGCTACAATATTTATATCATCTATAAGGAGCTGATACTGTGCCAACCACCTATCCCACCGAACTCAAAGTCAAGACTATCCGTCGTTATGAGAACGGCGAATCTATTAAAGCGTTAAGCCAAGAACTGCATATTTCGCAAAGTACTTTATATCAGTGGCGCAAAGAATACTGCTCGATTGAACTGCCCAATCGCACCTACACGCCTGCGGAATTTGATGCAATGGCTCGAAGGTTGAAAAAGTTGGAGCATTATGTGGAAATCATCCATCAATCCGGACATCTCTCCAGTGTACCATTGCAGAAAAAACTCACCACCCTTGAGGAGCTCTATAATCGACCAGGGAATCCCTACAGTGTACATGAGCTATGCGATGCTCTTGAGGTGGCAAGGGGGACCTTCTACAACCATATCTTCCGTAAGGCAGATAGAAGCAAATATCAAGAGGAGCAAGCTCAACTCATGCTGAAGGTCAAGCAGGTATTTGATGACAGTGACCAGCGTTTTGGCGCGGAAAAGATCCGTATCGTCTTGGCCGAAAGCGGCATTCGCGTGGGCAAAAAGCGCATTTCTGCCATCATGCAGGAGCTTGGGTTATACAGTGTCCGAGTAGACGCGAAAAAGCAGTTCAAGCGCAAGCAGCAATATGAAAAGCAAAATCTGCTGAAACGGAAGTTTTCAGCAGAGCATCCCAATCAGATATGGGTCAGTGATATTACATACTTCAAGGTCAAAAGCTACTGGGTCTATCTTTGCATCATTCTGGATCTATACTCCCGCAAGATCATCGGCTGGCGGGTATCAAAACATATGAGTACACATCTGGTCACCGCAACCTTTAAGACAACTTTTCAGGAACGGGGACGACCACAAAACCTGACCTTTCACAGTGACCGGGGCAGTCAATATATTTCAAAAACTCTGACCGGGTTATTTCAACAGTACGGTGTAAAACAGTCCTTCTCTGCAACGGCCAGACCGCTGGATAATGCCGTGGCCGAGACCTTCTTTTCCTCATTCAAACGGGAGGAGGCTTACCGAAAAGACTACACCTCCGAACAGCACTTTCGCAGAAGTGCGGAGGAGTATATTCAGTTCTACAATGAGGTACGACCTCACCAGACACTGAACTACAAGACGCCGCAGGCATTTGAGGATGCTTACAACTCTGTTTTTTCGGAAAGTGGTGTCTAAATTCCAACCCTGCGTAAAAATATTAGTTTTGCATTTAGTGCGTTTTGGAAAAACGGTATCCCAAGATGAAAAAATAGAAAGCCCCGCATTACAAGGCTTTCCCGATATGACAAGTCCTGCTTTTCGATAAAACTGTTCGAAAAGCAGGACTCATTCATTATGGTGCCGGTGGTGGGACTCGAACCCACACGGTGTCGCCACCAACGGATTTTGAGTCCGCCTCGTCTACCAATTCCAACACACCGGCGAATGCTTATTAAGCATACCATGCGCCGCGCCGGAATGCAAGCGGTAGCGAAGGAGAAATTTGCCGGGCGCCGCCCGGGGCGATGGTGAGAAATGGCGGCGGGAAACGCGAATTTCGTCTACACAAACCGCAAAGAGCGTGTTATAATACTATGATAACAGAGTATGCGCTGCGGCGGAGAACGAAGGAGGGGGTCACGGATGAGAAAAACGGCGCGGAGCCTGGCGCTGGCGGCGATGGTCCTGACGCTCCTGCTCACGGCCACGGGCTGCCTCTTCACAAACCAGGTCAGCGAGCTGTACGCCCTGCCCCAGATGCCGGAGCAGTACCAGGACCTGGAGGAGCAGATCAACGACTTCCTCGCCAGCGGCGCGGAGTACGCCGCCCCCCTCTCCGGCAGCAACCTGCAGCCGGTGCAGATGGTGGACCTGGACGGCGACGGCACGGAGGAGGCGCTGATCTTCATGCGCAAGAGCGCGGAGGAAAAGCCGCTGAAGATCTATATTTTCCGTATGCGGGGCAGCGGCTACCAGCAGGCGGCGGTGCTGGAGGGCAGCGGTACTGCCATTTACAGCATCTCCTATGCGGACCTGGACGGCGACGGCAACCAGGAGCTGCTGGTGGGCTGGAAGGCCAGCGCCGAGAGCCAGGCGCTGGCAGTTTACGCCCTGCGGGGCGACAGGCCGGAGCTGCTGCTCAGCACCACCTATTCCCGCTATGTGCTGAACGAGGCGCAGCGTGGGATCGTGCTGCTGCGCAGCGGGCCTGAGGAGCGCTGCGTGGCGGAATACTACCAGGCGGCCCAGAGCGGTACGCTGGAGGTCCGCTCCTCTGTCCAGCTCTCCTCCACCGTGGCGGAGCTGGCGGGGGGCCGCGTGATCTCCGGCTATCTGAAGGGCGGCGTCCCCGCCCTGTTCGTGGTGGGCGTTTCCGCCGACGGCAGCACCGCCATGACGGATGTGCTGCGCTGGGAGGACGATGGGGACCTGGTGAACCTGACCATGAACGCCGCCACGGGCTACACCACGGAGAACTATCCCTGGCGGGAGCTGTTCCCCACGGATATCAACAACGACGGCGTGACGGAGCTGCCCGCCCCGCAGGAGGCGGCCCCGCCGGAGGATGGGGCCGGCGTGGTGGTGCAGTGGAAGCAGGTAGACGACACGGGCCTGCCCCAGACCGTGGCGCAGACCTACCACGACCGGCAGGACGGCTGGTACCTCCTGCTGCCGGAGGAGTGGTGGGGCCGGGTGGAGGCCTACCGCGCGGACCTGAGCGCCTATGAGACCAGCGTGATGTTCTTCTGGGTGGACGGCGGCGAGCGGACGGAGTTCCTCCGGATCTACACCTTCAGCGGCGAAAACCGGGAGCTGAGCGCCAGCCGCGGCAGCCGCTTCCGCCTCAACACCCAGCAGCACACGGTCTATGCCGGCGAGCTGCCGGAGACGGCCCCGGCGGAGCTGGAGCTGGACGAGGAGACGGTCCGCTCCCTGTTCAGCCTCGTCGTCACGGAATGGGTCAGCGGAGAGAACTGAGAGGAGAAAGGATGTGCCCATGATCAAACGTGTATTGGTGCTGGAGGATGAGTCCAGCATCCGAAGCTTTATCGTCATCAACCTCCGCCGCGCGGGCTACGAGGTGGTGGAGGCGGAGAGCGGGGAGGAGGCGCTGGAAAAGCTGAAGGCGAACCCGGACACCCGGGTGGCGCTGCTGGACATCATGCTGCCCGGCATCGACGGCTTCGAGGTCTGCCGGCGCATCCGGGCCTCCAACACCCAGATCGGCATCATCATGCTCACTGCCCGCACCCAGGAGATGGACAAGGTGACGGGCCTGATGACCGGGGCGGACGACTATGTGACCAAGCCCTTCTCCCCGGCGGAGCTGACCGCCCGGGTGGACGCGCTGTTCCGCCGCATCGGCGGCGCGGAGGCGGACAACGGCGAGATCCAGCTGCCGCCCTTTTTGCTCAACACCCGCAACCGGACGCTGGAGAAAAACGGCGGCCGCATCAAGCTGACCCAGGTGGAGTATTCCATCATGAAGCTGTTCATGGAAAATCCGGGGAAGGCCCTCTCCCGGGAGGAGATCCTGGACGTGGTGTGGGGCCGGGACTATCTCGGCGAGCTGAAGATCGTGGACGTGAATATCCGGCGCCTGCGGCTGAAGATCGAGGACAACCCCAACAACCCCGCCTATATCACCACGGTCTGGGGCTATGGCTATAAGTGGGGCAGCTGAGAGGCTGCCGTGAGAAAGGAGGCGTGCCGTGCCGAAAAAGCTGGGGGCGGAAAGTCTGCGGCAGCGGTGGATGGTGAGCATCATCATGCCCATCTTCTTCCTGCTGCTGATGGCGCTGACGCTGTTTTCCGCCGGCATCGTCAACTATTATTACCAGAGCATCATCACCAGCCTGACGGAGAAGGCCCAGGCGGCGGCGGACTGGATGAACAGCAGCGTGGTGAGCAGCTACGGCGAGTATTACCGCGTGGCGGCGGACCTGACCAAGACGGACGAGGACAAGGACCGGCTGGAGCTGCAGTTCATCAACGCCAGCGGCCGCATCCAGGCCTCCAGCTACGGCATTACCACCGGCACCTCCCCCCGCACCAGCGACATCACCGACGCGCTGGAGAGCGAAAACGGGGAACCGGGCGTCTTTCAGGGCAGCGACCCTGTGACGGGGGAGAGCATCATCGCCGTCTCCGCCCCGCTGACCTTCAACGGCCGCGTGGTGGGGGTCATGCGCTATGTGACCTCCCTCAGGCAGGTGAACCGGCTGGTCATGGTGGACATGGGCGCCGCGGTGCTGGTGGCCCTGGCGGCCATGGGACTGGTGCTGGTGGCCAGCCTCCTTTTCGTCAACAGCGTGGTCAAGCCCGTGGTCAGCGTGTCGGAGGCCGCCAAGCGCATCGCCGCCGGCAGCTACGGCATCCAGGTGGAGAACCGCTATGAGGGCGAGCTGGGCCAGCTGGTGCAGAACGTCAACGAGATGTCGCTGAAGATCAGCCAGACGGAAAAGATGGAGCAGGAGTTCATCTCCTCCGTCTCCCACGAGCTGCGCACCCCCCTCACCGCCATCAACGGCTGGGTGGAGACCATGGAGGAGGACGCGAAAAACGGCATCGACGCGGAGGAGCTGCGCCGGGGCCTGGGCATCATCCAGAAGGAGACCAGCCGCCTGACCAACATGGTGGAGGAGCTGCTGGACTTTTCCAAGATGCAGGACGGCCGCTTCACCCTGCGCCTGCAGCCCATCGACCTGCAGGCGGAATTTGAGGACACGGTCTACACCTACCGCAGCCTCTTCCGCCAGGACGGCATCGAGCTTTGCTACGACGACGGCGGCGTGGAGGAATGCCCCGTCATCGAGGGCGACCCGGAGCGGCTGCGCCAGGTGTTCTGCAACGTCCTGGACAACGCCGCCAAGCACGGCGGCAGCGGCCGCCGCATCGCCGCCTCCTTCGCGAAAGAGGAGGGGGAGCTGGTGATCCGCATCCGGGACTACGGCCCGGGCATCCCGGAGGCGGAGCTGCCCTATGTGAAGCAGAAATTCTACAAGGGCTCCTCCAAGGCCCGGGGCAGCGGCATCGGCCTTGCGGTCTGCGACGAGATCATGCGGCTGCAGGGCGGCGCGTTTGAGATCGCCAACGCCGAGGGCGGCGGCGCCGTCTGTACCCTCCGCTTCCCCGTGGACGGGGGACAGCTCTGAGCATAAATCGAACTTTTGTTGCATTTTCCAAAAAAGCATGCTATACTGTGGCTGTGAAAGGCAACGGGCCCTTCGCCCCTTTTCACGGCCGGGAAAGGAACGACTCATGGCAGAAAACAAGCAATCCTGCGCATTCCGCACCAGCATCGGCGGACAGGCCCTCATCGAGGGCGTGCTGATGCGCGGCCCGGAAAAGCAGGCCATCGCCGTGCGCAACCAGCAGGGCGAGATCGTGGTGAAGGTGGAGGAGCTGCGGCTGATCAAGGACCGCTATCCCATTCTGGGCTGGCCGCTGATCCGCGGCGCGGTGAACTTCCTCAGCTCCCTCGTCCAGGGGGTGAAGGCCCTGATGTACTCCGCGGACTTCTTCCCGGAGGAGGAGGGGGAGCCCTCCGCTTTCGAAAAATGGCTGGAGAAAAAGCTCGGCAGCGAAAAGCTGGAGAAGGCCGTGGTGAGCTTCTCCGTGCTGCTGAGCGTGCTGCTGACGGTGGGGCTGTTCTTCCTGCTGCCCACCTTCCTGGCGGGCCTGGCGGACCCCTATATCAGCAGCGCCGCGGTACATAACCTGATCGAGGGCGCGGTGCGCATCCTCATTTTCCTGGCGTATCTCATCCTCTGCTCCAAGCAGAAGGACATCAAGCGGGTCTTCGCCTATCACGGGGCGGAGCATAAGACCATTTTCTGCTACGAGCGGGGCCTGCCGCTGACGCCGGAGAACGCCGCGCAGATGCCCAAGCACCATCCCCGCTGCGGCACCAGCTTCCTCTTCGTGGTCATCGTGGTGTCCATCCTGGTCTCCAGCGTGGTGTTCTCCTATGTGGAGTGGCGCAACATGTGGGTGCGCATGGGCCTGCATCTGCTGCTGCTGCCCTTTATCGTGGGCGTGACCTATGAATTCAACCGCTATGTGGGCCGGCACGACAACGCCGTGACCCGCCTGCTCTCCAAGCCCGGCATGTGGCTGCAGAACTTCACCACCAACGAGCCGGACCTGGAGATGCTGGAGGTGGCCATCGCCTCCATGCTGCCGGTGATCCCGGAGGAAAAAGGGAAGGACGCGTGGTGAGCCATGGCGGTGACCTATAACGACCTGTATCTGGACCTGCGGCAGGAGCTGCGCCGCGCCGGCGTCTCCGCCGCCACGCTGGAGGCGAGGGAGCTGGTCTGCTTCGCCGCGGGGAAGACCGCGGAGGAGCTGGTGCGGGACGGCCGCCTTTACGCGCCGGAGAACGTGGTGCGGGAGGTGGCCGAACTGAAGGCGCGGCACCTCGCGGGGGAGCCGGTGGCCTACCTCATCGGGGAGTGGGAGTTTTACGGCCTGCCCCTCGATATCTCCGAGGAGGTGCTGATCCCCCGGGTGGACACGGAGGTGCTGGCGGGGGAGGCCATGGACTATGTGAAGGGCCTTGGTCCCTGCCGGGTGCTGGACCTCTGCGCCGGCAGCGGCTGCGTGGGCCTCGCCATCGCCAGGCGCTGCGAAAACGCCCACGTGACGCTGGGGGAGCTCTCCGCCGGGGCGCTGCGGGTCTGCCGGCAGAACATCCGCCGCAGCGGCCTTTCCGGCCGGGTGGTGCCGCTGCTGGCGGACGCGCTGGAGAAGCCGGAGCGGAGCCTGGGGGAGTTCGACTGCATCGTCTGCAATCCCCCCTATATCCCCTCCGCCGACATCCCGGGGCTGGACGCCTCCGTGCGGGACTATGAGCCCCACCTGGCCCTGGACGGGGGCGAGGACGGGCTGGTCTTTTACCGCGCCGTGTCGGAGAAGTGGCGCGCCGCCCTGGCGAAGCGCGGCCGGCTCTATTTTGAGGTGGGGATCGGCCAGGCGGAGGAGGTGCTGCGCATCATGCGCCGCGCCGGCTTCGGGGATCTGCAGATCGTCAAGGACACGGGCAACATCTCCCGGGTGGTCTACGGAACGGTCTGCGATTCGCTGGACTGAGCCGCTTTTGCCCGGAAAACGGTATACATTTCGTATAATTCGATAAAAAGAATCCGCGGCGTAATCGCCGCGCGGACAGGAGGAAGAGGCTATGGCAAAGGAAATCAGCAGCGCCGACAAGAAGAAAGCCATCGAGGCCGCCATGCAGCAGATCGAGAAGGCCTACGGCAAGGGCTCCATCATGCGCCTGGGCGACGGGATGGAGGTCAACGTGGACGCCATCCCCACAGGCTCGCTGTCGCTGGACCTGGCGCTGGGCATCGGCGGCGTGCCCAAGGGCCGCATCGTGGAGATCTACGGGCCGGAGTCCTCCGGCAAGACCACGCTGGCGCTGCATATCCTGGCGCAGGCCCAGAAGCGCGGGGGCGAGGTGGCCTTCGTGGACGCGGAGCACGCGCTGGAGCCGGCCTACGCTCGGGCGCTGGGCGTGAACATCGAGGAGATGCTCATCTCCCAGCCGGACACCGGCGAGCAGGC
>JBJDYT010000016.1:0-7721 GCA_051867635.1 Oscillospiraceae bacterium | reverse complement strand
TATGCCCTTTCAGGGCTTGTTCAAGCCACGCGTTTCACGCGTGGTCTTGACTGCCCATTTCCGCTCACCGCATGGCGCCGGTGTGCCGGCGGATGGCGGCAAAGCTCTCGTCGCTGAGGTCGTGCTCCAGCTTGCAGGCGTCCTCCCGGGCCACCTCTTCGCTGACGCCGAGGTGGATGAGGAACTCCGACAGCGTCTTGTGCCGGGTGTACATCCGCTGGGCGATGGCCAGCCCGTCCGCCGTCAGCTGGATGAGTCCGGATTTGTCCATGGTGATATAGCCGTTTTCCCGCAGGCGCTTGGTGGCGTAGCTGACGCTGGGCTTTGTCACATGCAGCTGCTCCGCCACGTCCACCGAGCGGATGTAGCCGCGCTTTTCCTGCATCATCAGCATGGCCTCCAGGTAATCCTCCGCCGCTTTCTGTATCTTCAAGGCGCTCCGCCTCCTTCTGCTCACATTTCTATATAGATTACCACAGCTTCCGGGATTTTGCAAGAAATCCCCGCCCCGGGAAGAGGCATATTATGGAGCCTTTCCCAAAATTTGCGCAAAAGCGTGAAAATGGGCTTGACAAAGGAAGTTAGATATATTAAACTAAGCGACGGTTAGAGAAAGCTAACCGTCTTTTTTCCAAATGGGTTAGAGATATTTAACTGGCTGGAACGCTGAACGGAGGAGGAGAGCATGATGCCGCTGACGTATGCTACGGTGGGAGAAGAGAATACGATCCGAAAGGTGGGCGGCGGCCCGGAGACGAAGAAGCACCTGGAGCATCTGGGCTTCGTGGCCGGGGGCCGCGTGACGGTGGTCTCCGCCATCGCAGGGAACCTGATCGTGAACGTGAAGGAGTCCCGGGTGGCCATCAGCCGTGAAATGGCCGGTAAGATCATGATTTAAGGAGGAGAGTATGAGGACGCTGAAGGAAGTCAAGGTGGGGGAGACCGTCAAGGTGGTAAAGCTCCACGGCGAGGGCGCGGTGAAGCGCCGCATCATGGACATGGGCATCACCCGCGGCGTGGAGGTGTATGTGCGCAAGGTGGCTCCTCTGGGCGATCCGGTGGAGGTCAACGTGCGGGGCTATGAGCTGTCGCTGCGCCGGGCCGACGCGGAAATGATCGAGGTGGAGTGAGCTGCGCCCAGCATACATAGGATCCGGGAGGAGTGCCTCCCGATTTTTCGGAACGAGAGTTAGACATATCTAACTTAAAAAGGAGTGGAAGTATGGAACGACCGATCAAGATCGCCCTGGCGGGCAACCCCAACTGCGGAAAGACGACGCTGTTCAACGCGCTGACCGGCTCCAACCAGTACGTGGGCAACTGGCCCGGCGTGACGGTGGAGAAGAAGGAGGGCGGCCTGAAGGGGCAGAAGGACGTCACCGTCATGGACCTGCCGGGCATTTATTCCCTGTCCCCCTACACGCTGGAGGAAGTGGTGGCCCGCAACTATCTCGTGGGCGAGCGGCCCGACGCGATTTTGAACATCGTGGACGGCTCCAACCTGGAGCGCAACCTCTATCTAACCACCCAGCTGCTGGAGATGGGCATTCCCGTGGTGGTGGCGGTGAACATGATGGACATCGTGCGCAAGAGCGGCGACGTCATCAACATCCCGGAGCTTTCCCGGGCCCTGGGCTGCGAGGTGGTGGAGATCTCCGCGCTGAAGGGCGAGGGCGTCATGGAGGCGGCCCAGAAGGCCGTGGACGCGGCGCGCAGCGGCAAAAAGGCCGTCCCCCAGCACACCTTCTCCGGCGTGGTGGAGCATGCGCTGGCCCACATCGAGGAGGCGGCGGTGCACCAGCTCCCCGCCGAGCAGCAGCGCTGGTACGCCATCAAGATCTTCGAGCGGGACGAGAAGGTGCTGGCGCAGATGAATATCGCGCCGGAGACCCTGGCCCATATCGAGGAGGATATCCGCGCCGCGGAGGAGGAGCTGGACGACGACGCCGAGAGCATCATCACCAACGAGCGCTACGTCTGCATCGCCTCCATCCTGAAGGGCAGCTACAGAAAAAAGCGGGCGGGGCAGATGACCGTCTCCGACCAGGTGGACCGTATCGTCACCAACCGCATCCTGGCCCTGCCCATCTTCGCGGTGGTCATGTTCCTGGTGTACTGGGTGGCCATGGGTCCCTTCGGCACCTTCCTGACGGACTGGACCAACGACGTGCTGGGCGGCGAATGGCTGCAGGCCGGCTCCCGCGCCCTGCTGGAGGGCTGGGGCTGCGCTGAGTGGCTCACCGGCCTGGTGTCCGACGGTATCATCGCCGGCGTGGGCGCGGTGCTGGGCTTCGTGCCCCAGATGCTGGTGCTGTTTTTGATGCTGTCCCTGCTGGAGGACGTGGGCTACATGGCCCGTGTCGCCTTCATCATGGACCGCCTTTTCCGGAAGTTCGGCCTTTCGGGCAAGAGCTTCATCCCCATGCTCATCGGTTCCGGCTGCGGCGTCCCCGGCGTCATGGCCTCCCGCACCATTGAAAACGAGCGCGACCGCCGCATGACCATCATGACCACCTGCTTCATCCCCTGCGGCGCGAAAATGCCCATCATCGGCCTCTTCGCCGGGGCTATCTTCGGCGGCAGCGGCCTGGTGGCGGTCTCCGCCTACTTCATCGGCGTGGCGGCCATCGTGATCTCCGGCGTCATCCTGAAGAAGACCAAGGGCTTCTCCGGGGACCCGGCTCCCTTCGTCATGGAGCTGCCCGCCTACCATGTCCCCAGCGCCAACAACGTGCTGCGGGCCACCTGGGAGCGGGGTTGGAGCTTCATCAAGCGGGCCGGCACCGTCATCGTGGCCTCTTCCATCGTGTTGTGGTTCCTCCAGGGCTTCGGCTTCACGGACGGCTCCTTCGGCATGGTGGAGGACAACAACAACTCCCTGCTGGCGGCTATCGGCGGCGCCATCTGCTTCATCTTCGCGCCCCTGGGCTTCGGCGACTGGCAGTCCACCGTGGCCACCTTCACCGGCCTCATCGCCAAGGAGAACGTGGTCTCCACCTTCGGCATCCTCTTCCAGATCGGCGAGGAAGTGGCCGAGGACGACGCGGCCCTCCAGGCCGCCGTGGCGCTGCATTACAGCGGCGTCTCCGCCTACAGCTTCATGGTCTTTAACCTTCTCTGCGCTCCCTGCTTCGCCGCCATGGGCGCCATCAAGCGGGAGATGAACAGCGCCAAGTGGACCATGGCCGCCATCGGCTACATGTGCGCCTTCGCCTATCTCATCTCCCTGATGATCTACCAGTTCGGCTCCCTCTTCACCGGCGGCGGCTTCGGCCTCGGCACTGTGGCCGCGGTCATCGCCCTGGCCTTCCTGCTGTATATGCTGTTCAGAAAGAACAAGTATGACGGCGGCAGGCAGACCGTCAGCGCCGTGGACGTGGCCGCCGGCGCGCGGTAAAGCTTCATACGGTTTCTATCTATTCCTCTTATATACCTCTCAACACACAGAAAGGAGCGGAACGCTCATGAATCTGCCGACTCTTATCGGGAGCCTTATTATCCTGGCCGTTTTCGTGGCCATCGTGGGACGGGGCATTTACAACTGGAAGCGCGGAAAGGGCGGCTGCTCCTGCAGCTGCGGCTGCGGATGCGAGGGCTGTGCTGCCTGCGGGCAGTGTCATCCGCAGAACTGACGCGGAAGGGGATGACGGAGGGCAAGCCGTCCTCCCCCTCCTCCAAAAAAGCGGGAAGGGCTCCGGCGCATGCCGGAGCCCTTTGCGTTTGCGTTCATTCAGGCGCCGCGCCGTTTCCGCCGGGGAAACAGCGGCCGGGCGATGTGCCAGGTGAGGGCCAGCCCCGCGACGAGCGTCACCGCCATGAGGATGAGGGCGGTCCGGTACCACAGGTAGCCCTCCACGAAGTCCCCCCGCAGAAGCTGTTCATGGCTGTAGATGTAATTCCGGTCGGAGTAGAAGACCGCTTCGTCCAGATCGTCCTCCCGGAACGGTCCCTCTACAAAGCCCATGCCGGTGATAGAGTAGCCGCCGAAGATGCCTTCTTGAAAGCGGTGCCAGAAGATGCCATTCGTCGATCCGTCCTCCCAGCGGCTGCAGAGCAGGATCACCCCGGTCTCTTCGTTTTTCTCCTTGGTCAGGATGGTGAAGCGGTAGTCCGGGTCCGCCGGGTCCGCGGCGTAGAGCTGGTCATACAGCACCTGCTCCGGGGAGTAGGCGCCGTAGCCCAGGTCGGTGTTGTGATAGATCAGGTCCATCACGCAGAACGTCAGCAGCAGCGCCAGGGCCGCGGCGGCGATGCGGAGGAAGAGGGCGTCCTTCAGAAAGCGGAAGTCCCACGGCTCCGCCTTCGGCAAGGGCGGCGTTTTCTCCATCTGTTCCTTCACCGCGCGGCAGCTTTCGCAGCCGGCCAGGTGTTCCTCCAGCAGCGCCTTCGTCTCCGCCGAGGCGAGGTCGTCCAGATACAGCGGCAGCAGGTCCTGTACCACATGACAGGGCAGCATCAGGCATCGTCTCCTTTCAGTGCGCATTTCGCGCGGTAAAATGTGACCCGGGCCCAGGTCTCGCTGCGGCCGAGGATGGCGCCGATCTCCGCGAAGGACAGCTCCCCGGAGAGGCGCAGGTACACCACCTCCCGCTGCTGCTCCGGCAGCTCGTGGATGCGCTGGAACAGCGCCTGGCGCTGCAGCCGCTCCACGGCCTCCTCCTCGCCCCCGCCGGGGGAGGGCAGCTCCTCCGCCTCCTCCAGCGGCCGCTCCCGCCGCCGGGCCTGGGTCTGCCGCTCATGCCGCAGCAGGTTTTTCGCGATGCCGCAGAGATAGGTGGAGAGGGCGGCTTCGCCCCGATAGCGGCCGGGATGGCGGATGGCCTCGTAGAAGGTCTGCTGGGTCAGCTCCTCGGAAAGGTCCGGGTCCTGAGAGAGGGAGAAAAGATAGCGGTAGACAAGCGCCGCGTGGGTGCGGTAGATCTCGTCAAAGTCCATCTCATCTCCCCCCTTTCTGTCCGTAAGTGCCCCGGCGGTGGGCTTTCGTTACAGCCGCCGGCCTTTTTTTCATTATACCAGTCCGCCGCCCTCCGCGCCACGGCCTGTCCCCCCTCCGGCGAAAAAACGCCCCCGGCGCGAGGCCGGGGACGCGCTCCGCTCATTCGCCGCAGTGGCAGAGGTTTTTGACCTCCTGCATATCCGACTGGCGGTCCAGGGAGCTGGGGGGAAAGAACTCGCTGACGGGGAAGCTCACGCCGCGGAACACCTCGCAGGGGTCACAGGGGGAGGGCTCGGCGCCGCAGCTGCACTCCTTCTGGGGGATGCAGTAATCGTAGACGGGGATGAGCAGCTCCGTCTCCCGCTCCAGGCGCACGATGGAGAACTGGCCCAGCGTCACCAGCACCTGCCGGGAGGCGGGGCAGAACTGCAGGGGAGAACAGAAGGCGGCGGCGATGCAGGGGGGGATCTCCAGCACGGGGCTGGCGGAGCCGGGGGCGGGGCAGATGTCCACCAGGCGCGCGGCCAGCACGATGGGGTCCACCGCCTCCACCACGGCCAGCGGCGCCGCCGCGCCGGAGGCTCCCTCGCTGGGGTCGCAGCAGCCGTCGTGGGAGGTGAAGACCTTGCTGCCGCCTCCGCTGCCGAAGAGGACGCAGCGCTTATCGAAGACGCAGAGGCCTTCCACCTCCGTGCCGCGTGCGGATGTACTCTGATACGCCTGGAGCGTCACACGGTAAAAATAGCGCATATCGATGGTATAGTAGCCGCGGTTGTAGCACACCGGCTCCACGTTGACGTACACGCGCAGCAGCTCGCAGCAGCCGCCCTTCAGCGTCAGGGCGTTGGCCAGCACCTCGGCCGACGCCTGGGTGGGGTAGAAGCGCAGATCCTCCAGGCAGTCCTTGTCCCGGCAGGAATCCATCACCTTTCTCGTATGGATGCAAACAGCCTCCCGTACTCCTTCGGTCTCTTCCGTGATGGGACCGGGAACCACATTACAGGCCATGTATGGTACCTCCTTGATTGACCTTTTGAAAGATGGAACTCTTTCATTCCAGTGTATGACGGCGGCGCGGCGGGGTGCGTCAGGCGGCTCGCGGGGCAAAAATTTCGCTTCGGCCCTATACAAAATTCCCGCCGTGGCTTATAATAAAGCAAAATCGACTCTGCGAACAAGGGAGGGAGCGCCATGGCCGGCTGGGGCTTTGTGCATGAAAAGCTGGATATCAAATTTCTCATCCTGTATGTGGCGAGCCGGGTCGCCGAGCCGGTCCCCTTTGAGGATATGCTGGAGCTTTCCATGTGTGACGACGGCTTCGGCTACTTTGACTTTTCCGACTGTCTGGCGGAGCTGGTGGCGACAGAGCACCTGTCCCTGCAGGACGGGCTGTATGCCATCACGGAGAAGGGGCGGCGCAACAGCGGTATCTGCGAGAGCAGCCTGGCCTACTCCGTGCGCCTGAAGGCGGACCGGAAGCTCAGGGAGTTTAACGAGCGGCTCCGCCGGCGGAGCCTCGTGCGCAGCGAGGTGACGCCCCGGGACAACGGCACCTACACCGTGAGCCTGTCCTTCAGCGACGACGTGGCGAACCTGCTGACGCTGGAGCTTATGGTCACGCAGAAGGAGCAGGCGGAGGCGCTCTGCCGCCGCTTCAAAAAGGACCCGGCCAAGGTGTACGGACAGCTGGTAAGGACGCTTTTATATGACGAACACAAGGATTGAGGGAAGCCGCCGGGCGGAGCTGGACACCCTGCGGGGCGTGACGCTCATAAGCATGATCGTCTACCACGCCTGCTGGGACCTGGTGTACCTCTTTGGCATGGACTGGAGCTGGTACGGCTCCCGGGGGGCGTGGCTCTGGCAGCAGAGCATCTGCTGGACCTTCATCCTCCTCTCCGGCTACTGCTGGGCCCTGGGCCGCCGGCAGCTCAGACGGGGCTGCACGGTGTTTCTCGGCGGCGTGCTGATCTCCGCCGTGACCTATCTGTTCATGCCTGATTCCCGTATCTTCTTCGGCGTGCTGTCGCTGCTCGGCTCCGCCATGCTGCTGACGGTGCCGCTCAGCCGCTGGCTCCGCCGCGTTCCGGCGTGGCTGGGCTGCGTTTTGAGCTTCGCCCTTTTCTGCCTGCTGCGGGGCGTGAGCGGAGGAACGGTCTGCTTCGGCCGCCTCGCCCTGCCGGCGGAGTGGTACCGCAGCCTGCTCACCGCCTGCCTGGGCTTCCCGCCCAAGGGCTTTTACTCCGCGGACTATTTCCCGCTGCTGCCCTGGCTGTTCCTCTTCTGGACGGGATATTACCTCTACCGCCTCTTTCCCGAAGGGCCCCGGCGGCAGCTGCGCCTGCCCCTCGTCACCGCCATGGGGCGGCACTCCCTGCCCATCTATCTGCTGCACCAGCCGGTGGTCTACGCCGCGCTGTACGCCCTGCGCCTGCTGGGCGTACTGTAAGGGATATACGGAAAGCCCCGCCAAATGGCGGGGCTTTTTTTCGCAGCGGCTTCCCGGCGAACGAAAAGCCGTCCCCGGGGAGGGGACGGCTTTTCCGCAGGGGGAATTGTTGTAAGAGGGATAGAGGAAAACGGCGGCGTTCGGGGGGGACCGGACGCCGCCGGTCTTGCAAAGGGCTTATTCCGCCGTCTCAGCGGCTTCAGCCGCCTCGCCGGTCTTGCCGTGGAGCTGCTTCTGCAGCCAGTCCTTGCCGTCCACGAAGCGGGAGACGATGAAGGACACCACATAGTCGCCGGCGGCGTTGACCATGGTGGCGGGAGGATCCACCAGATTGCC
>JBJDYT010000015.1:0-33208 GCA_051867635.1 Oscillospiraceae bacterium | reverse complement strand
ACGAGCTGTATCGTGAGCTGCGCGTCTCCAAGAAGGTCGAGCAGGACGTCTGATCCGCAAAACGCTCGTATCTTTCAAGTATATTTTTAGGAGGAACTTACTATGTCTATCTCTCTGGAATACGCTCTGGAAAACAAGAATGAGCCTGCCGTTCTCTGCTGCCGCGCCGAAGCCGGCACCGTCCTCAGCGAGCACAACCTGGAAGACCCCGCCATCTTCGACGATCTGGTGGATTCCAAGCTGCTGAACCTGGACGGCGCCATCACCATCGGCCAGGCCCTGGGCGCCAAGCTCACCGGCACCTTCGATTCCCTGACCCCGCTGACAGCGGACAAGGTGGAGGGCGGCGGCGCCGCCGTGGCCGAGGAGGCCCCGGCTGCGGCTCCTGCCGTGGAGGCGGAGGTCGTCCCCGTGTCCGCCGGCTCCGTGTCCGGCGCTTCCG
Source organism: Oscillospiraceae bacterium (assembly GCA_051867635.1). Lineage (GTDB taxonomy): Bacteria > Bacillota > Clostridia > Oscillospirales > Oscillospiraceae > RGIG5472. The sequence goes on along the minus strand of JBJDYT010000015.1, from coordinate 32,766 downwards.
TCAGCATCTCCGGCGGCATCCTGCGCATCAACATCCAAGAAGGCAAGGGGATCCACATCGAGCTGCCCATCGGCGAGTAATTTGCGGGCCTTGTTTTTGAAATGATTCTGAAAAGGGGGCGTCCCGGCAGGGACGCCCCCTTTTCGCGGCAAAAAACAGCGGGAGCACAGGCTCCCGCTGTTTTTTTGTCCGGAAAGCGGATGGCGGCGGTCAGCCGCTGAAGGAGAGCAGGACACAGTCGACCTCTCCGCAGTTGCGGAAATTGTGCCTGGTGCCGGCCTGCACGTAAAGACAGTCTCCGGCCTGCAGACACGTCTCCTGATCGGCAAGGAACGCCTGCATTTCCCCCTGGAGGACATAGGTGCATTCGTCAAAGGAGTGGTTGATCATCCCCTCCGAGCAGAATTGGCCGGGCTGTATGGTATAGATCAGCCCGTGCAGTGAAAGCTCCTTTCCCTGCACTGACGTGGGCGTGATGGCCTCGCACAGGGTGGAGCTGCCCGGGAAGTATACCGGCTTGCGGTTTTTCCAGCGCACGACGGCGGAATAGCCCTCGCCGCTTTGGATCTCCTCGGAGTTGGTATCCTCCTCCGAGGAAAAGAAGGAGGGGACAGGGACCCCGAGAGAAGCGGAGAGCTTTCGCAGCGCCGTCAGGGACGGCTCCTTGAGGCCCCGCTCGATCTGTGACAGAAAGCTGGCGGTGTAGCCGGTTTCCTCGCTCAACTGTGCCAAGGTGTAGTGGTTGCTCTTTCGCAGTTGTCTTATATACGAACCGTTAATCATAAGCGCCTATAACCCCTTCTCTGATTTCTGCCTGCGTAGAAGCAGCCTTCTCAAAAGCGATCATCGACTATCATAATATTCAATTATACCGTATTCTTCCTGACTATGCAATAATTCCCTTTCCCGGAAAGGGAAATTGAGAGGCTCCGCCTGAACAGCCGGGACAAAAGCGGAGCTCTCTGCTATTTTTAGATGATTAAATGGCACGGAGGCCTTGACAATTCATATGCACAGGCTATAATTTAACTAACAGTTAATATTAACCACGGGTTAATCCGGCGTCTGCATTTAATTTCAGTATCGTTAGGAGAAGGGCGAGATGGAAAAGGATAACGGTGTCTGCCGGCTTCCGAGGCTGCCGATGGTGGACGCGCACTATGATCTGGGGATGTATGTGCGGCAGGAGAGACAGAAGGGACGCCGCAGGGTGATCGAAACGGACCTCCTCGAGGGGATGCGGCAGGGCGGCGTTCAGGTCCTGATGTCCGCCATCTATGTGGACGAACAGTCCGTGAACGGAACGGCGCTGCAGCAGGCCTGTGAGCAGCTTGCGGCGCTGCAGGCGGAGCTGCGGGAGTCGCCGGGGCTGTTTGCGGTCTGCACCTCCTATGCGGAGCTGCAAAGGGCTGCGGCGGAGGGCAAGCTGGCTATCCTCCTGTCTTTCGAGGGGGCGGAGCCTCTGGGACAGAACGTGGAGCTGCTGGACTTTTTCTACGGCGTGGGCGTGCGGGCGCTGGGCCTGGCCCACAGCCGCCGCAACCAGGCCTGTGACGGCGCGCGCTACACCTCCGGCCCCCACAATTTGGGCTGCGGCCTGACAGACCTGGGGGTGGCGTTTATTGAGCGGGCGCAGGAGCTGCATATGCTCATCGACGTATCCCATCTCAACGACGCGGGAGCGGAGGACGTCCTGTCGCTTACCACCGGCCCTGTGATCGCCAGCCATTCCGACTGCCGGGCGCTGAACCCCACGCTTCGGAACCTCAGCGACACGCTCATCCGCCGCATTGCGGACCGGGGCGGCGTCATCGGGCTCAACGGCTGCAGCGCCATTGTGGGGGATCGGGCCGAGGACGCCACGGCGGAGCGGCTGGCGGACCATCTGGACCATCTGGTGCAGGTGGCGGGCGTGGAGCATGTGGGCTTTGGGCTGGACATCGCGGAGATGATCCTGCCGGAGGCCTATATCACGGTGAACGGGTTTGACCAGAGGGTGAAGGACATGGTCCCGGGGCACCGGGCGGTCCCGCAGTTTTTGGAGCTGCTGAGCAGGCGCGGGTACACCGAGGAGGCGCTTTGCAAGATCTGCGCGGGGAACTTCCTGCGAGTATTCCGGGAGGTATTGGGTTGATTTCGGGCTGACAGGGCAGCCCTGTTATCAGAACGTGCGTTACGACAAATAAATCTAAGAAAAAGGAGAATGGAAATGAAAAAAGTAATTGCCCTTGTATTGTCCCTGGTCCTGACCACAGCGATGCTTGTCGGCTGCGGCGGAGGCGGGGAGACTTCGACCGAAGACGGCGTGAAGACCGTCACCTTCTCGCTGCTGTCTGCTCCCGCCAGCCTTGACCCCGCTACCACGGTGGACGGGCATTCCCTGATGGTGGAAACACAGCTGTTCAGTATGCTGGTGGACAGCTGCGGCGGCAATTCCTCCGAGATCAAGCCTGACATCGCCGAGAGCTGGGACATCAGCGAGGACGGCCTGACCTATACCTTCCACCTGCGCGACGATGTGTACTTCCACAACGGCAAGCTTTTGACCGCTTCCGACGTGGCCTACACCTTCGAAAGGGTCATGGTGGAGCCCTACACCTCCTATTTGGCCGTTATGATCGACTCTGTGGAAGCCGTCGACGACACGACCTTTGTGGCGCATTTGAAGTATCCCTTCGCGGACTTCCTGACCATGGTGGGCGGCATCTATTTCGGCATCTGCTGCGAGGAGGCCATCACCTCCGGCGACGACTTTATGTATAAGCCCGTCGGCACTGGCCCGTACAAGCTGGAAGGCGACTATGTCCCCGGCCAGGCCTTCACCTTCGTCTATAACGACGCGTATTACGGCGCCGAGCCCGATATCAAGAAGATCGCCTTCAAGATCCAGCCGGACACCAACACCGCCGTTATCTCCCTGCAGAACGGAGAGGTGGACTTCATCCCCGCGCTGACCGTAAACGACATCGCCACCGTGGAGGGCGACGAGAATCTGGCGCTGTACCAGGCGCCCAGCTACACCATCCACTATGTCTGCTTCAATAAGGGCAGCGAGCCCTTCTCCAAGAAAGAGGTGAGAGAGGCCGTCAATTACGCCATCAACAAGCAGGACCTGCTGGACGGCGCCCTGAACGGCATCGGCTCCATCGCCAACTCTCCCCTCAACAGCCTGCATCTGGGCTATGACGACAGCATCCCCTTCAACGAATATGATGTGGATGCCGCCAAGGCCAAGCTGGCGGAGGCCGGCTACCCCGACGGCTTCTCCTGCACGCTCATGGTCAACAGCAACAACGCCATCTCCCTGAAGATCGCCCAGATCATGCAGAACCAGCTGGGGCAGATCGGCATCGAGGTGTCTGTGGAGCAGCTGGAAAAGGCCACCTGGAGCGATAACCTGAGCAAGGTGAACTTCGAAATGGCGCTGGGTACGCTGAACTGGGCCGACACCAACAACATGGTGACCTATCTCTACCATTCGGAAGGCACCTTCAACTGGGACCACCTGTACAGCAGCCCCGAGATGGATGAGATGATCGAGACGGCCAGCAGGATCCTGGATACGGAGGAGCGCGTCGAGCTCTACAACAGCATCGTGGAGCTGGGCCATGAGGACCTGCCCATTATCTGCCTGCTGTTCCCCAACGAGATCGTGGGCGCGAACAAGAATATCGACGGCATCAAAATCGTTGACAACTGCTACTTCCCTGTGGCGACCTGGACACTGCAGCAGTAATATCAATCGGCGGGAAGGAGCGCTATATGCCGGCGCTCCTTCCTGCCTTTTTACAAAAGAATCTAAAGAAGCCGAAAAGCGCGCACATAAGAGCCTGCAAAATGAATTGCAGCAGATGTACAAAAGAATTTTCAAAACTCCACGAAAGCGCTTCTCTCCGGCGTAAACGGCGGGAGCGGTCATACTATTTCGCAAAGGGGGGCTATACTTGCTGAAGTATATCGCCAAACGCCTGCTGTACCTGATCCCGGTACTCATCGGCATCGTGTTCGTCGTATTTACCATTATGTACTTTTCTCCCGGCGACCCCGCGAGACTTATTCTGGGCGACCGCGCGCCGGCGGAGCAAGTAGAGGCCCTGCGGCATGAGCTGGGCCTGGACCTGCCGTATTTGCAGCAGCTTTTCAACTACATCAAGGATGCGGTCCGGGGGGATTTCGGAGATTCCTATCAGCTGCGTATGCCGGTGTGGGACATCATCAAGCTCCGTTTCCCGCTGACGCTGCAGCTCACCACGCTCACCATGCTCCTTGCGGTGGTCATCGGCATGCCCGTGGGCATCCTCTCCGCGGTGAAGCAGTACTCCGCCATCGACGCCTGCTCCGTGGTTTTTGCGCTGCTGATGGCCTCTATCCCCGCGTTCTGGCTGGGCATGCTGCTGATGCTGCTGTTTTCCCTGAAACTGGGCTGGTTCCCCTCCAGCGGCTATGAGGGGATCAAATGGCTGATCCTGCCGGCCATCACGCTGGGGTGCATCAACTGCGCCACCATTATGCGCATGACGCGCTCCAGCATGCTGGAGGTGATCCGCCAGGACTTCATCCGGACCGCCAGGGCAAAGGGCGCCGCGGAAAAGCGGGTCATTTTCGGACACGCCCTGAAAAACGCCATCATCCCCGTCATCACCGTGGTGGGAAACGCCTTTGGCTCCAGCCTGGGCGGCGCCGTGGTGACGGAGACGGTCTTCGGCCTCCCGGGCATGGGCACCCAGATCATCACCTCCATCCGGCAGAAGGATAACCCTGTGGTCCTCGCCTCTGTCATCGTTATCGCCGTGGCGTTCAGCCTGGTCAATCTGGTCGTGGACATCCTATATACCTACGTTGACCCGCGGATCCGCACATAAGGGGGGAGATTTATGGCGAAGAAAATCAAGGCTGCGGACGGCACCAAAAAAAGAAGCCAGGCGCAGGAAGTGTGGATGCGCCTGAGAAAAAACAAGCAGGCCATGGTGGGCCTTGCCGTGTTCTGCGTGATCGTTCTTGTGGTGGTCACGGCGCCGCTGTATATGGACTATGACGCGCAGGCGATCCAGCAGAATATCTCCATAAAGCTGCAGGGCCCCGGCGAGGGGCACCCGCTCGGCACAGACGGCTACGGCCGTGACACCATGGCCCGCCTCATCTACGGCGGCCGCATCTCCATCACCATCGGCGTGATAACGGCCCTTTCCGCCCTTGCGGTGGGCGGCCTCATCGGCGCGGTGGCGGGCTTCTACGGCGGGCGGCTCGACAATATCATCATGCGGATCATGGACGTGTTCCTGGGCCTGCCGTCGGTGCTGCTGGCCATCGCCGTCATCGCGGCCCTGGGCTCCAGCATTACGAACCTGATGATCGCGGTGGCCGTTTCCTATGTCCCGATCTATGCCCGCGTGATACGCTCTTCCGTGCTGTCCATCCGGAGCAAGGAGTATATCGAGTCCGCCAGGGCGGTGGGGACCAGGGATTTCCGCATCATCTGCAAGCACATCATCCCCAACGCCATCGGTCCGCTGATCGTACAGGCGACCCTCGGCGTGGGCGAGATCATCATCGCCGCCGCGGGCTTCAGCTTTTTGGGCCTGGGCATCGAGCCGCCGCTGCCCGAATGGGGCCAGATGCTGTCCGAGGGCAGGGAGGTCATCCGCACCATGCCCTCCCAGGTCATTTATCCGGGCCTGTGCATCATGATCACGGTGCTGTCGCTGAACCTGCTGGGCGACGGCCTGCGCGACGCGCTGGATCCGAGACTGAAGTAAGGAGGCGGAAGCATGGAAAGCAAAAAAGAGCTTCTCAGCGTGAAGGACCTTTCCGTCTGCTACCACGCTTATGACGACGTGGTGAGCGCGGTGAACCATGTCAGCTTTTCCCTGGAGGAGGGGGAGACCCTGGGCCTGGTGGGGGAGACCGGCGCGGGCAAGACCACCACGGCCCTCGGCATCATGCGGCTCCTGCCGAAGCGCACCAGCGAGATCCTCTCCGGCGAGATCGTCTTCCGCGGGCAGAACCTGCTGGAGCTGCCGGAGAAAGAGATGTTTGAGATCCGCGGCAGCCAGATCGCCATGATCTTCCAGGACCCCATGACGGCCCTGAACCCCCTGCAGCGGGTGGGCCAGCAGATCGCCGAGGTCATAAACCTGCACTGGAACCTGAGCCGGGAGGAGACGGCGAAGAAGGTGGACGAGATCATGGAGAGCGTGGGGCTCCCCGCCGCCCGCAAGGATGAGTACCCGCACCAGTTCTCCGGCGGCATGAAGCAGCGCATCGTTATCGCCATCGCCCTGGCCTGCAACCCGTCGCTGCTCATCGCCGACGAGCCCACCACCGCCCTGGACGTGACCATCCAGGCCCAGATCCTGCATATGATCGAGACGCTGAAAAAGGAGCGCAACACCTCCATGATCCTTATCACCCACGACCTGGGCATCGTGGTGGAGATGTGCAACAAGGTGGCCATCATGTACGCGGGGGAGATCGTGGAGGCCGGCACCGTGGAGGACATCTATGAGGACCGCCGCCACCCCTACACCATCGGCCTGTTCAACTCCGTGCCCAATCTGGAGGATGAGCAGGAGCGGTTGACGCCTATCAACGGCCTCATGCCGGACCCCGTGAACCTGCCCGGAGGCTGCAAGTTCCATCCGCGCTGCCCCTACGCCACCGACCGGTGCCGCGAGGTGCAGCCGGCGAATGTGGAAGTGAAGCCCGGCCATTTCGTGCAGTGCCATCTGGCGGAAACCGCCGCGAAGGAGGAGTGAGACCTATGGCAGAGAAGATTCTTGAGGTCAAGGCCTTAAAAAAATATTTTAAGACCCCGCACGGCCTGCTTCACGCGGTGGACAACGTGTCCTTTTCCATCGAGGCGGGCAAGACCCTGGGCGTGGTGGGCGAGTCCGGCTGCGGCAAGTCCACGCTGGGCCGGGTGATCCTCCGGCTTATCAGCGCCACGGAGGGAGAGGTCTTCTTTGAGGGCGAGGATATCCTGAAGTATTCCAAGTCCGGGATGCGCGCTATGCGCAAAAGCATGCAGATCATCTTCCAGGACCCGTATGAATCCATCAATCCCCGCATGAGCATCGGCGAGCTCATCGCCGAGCCCCTCATCGTCAACAATATCTGCAAGGGCGCGGAGATGGATCGGAAGATCCGGGAGCTGATGGATACCGTGGGCCTGGCGCAGCGGCTCATCAACGCCTATCCCCATGAGCTGGACGGCGGCCGCCGCCAGCGTATCGGCATCGCCCGGGCCCTGTCCGTGTCGCCCAAGTTCATCGTCTGCGACGAGCCGGTCTCCGCGCTGGATGTGTCCATCCAGGCCCAGATCCTGAATCTGATGCAGGACCTGCAGAAGGAGCGGGGCTTCACCTACATGTTCATCTCCCACAACCTGAGCGTCGTGAAGCACATCTCCGACGATATCCTGGTGATGTATCTCGGCCAGATGGTGGAAAAGGCGCCCAAGGCGGAGCTGTTCAAGAATCCGCTGCACCCCTATACCCGGGCGCTGCTGGAGGCCATCCCCATCCCCAAGCTCAGCAGCAGGGGAAGGGAGCGGGAGATCCTGCAGGGAGAGATCAAGTCGCCCATCAATCCGAAAAACGAATGCCGCTTCGCCGGCCGCTGCAAATATGCAGGAGAGGCGTGCCGGTGCGGCACGCCGGAGCTGCGGGAAGTGAAGCCCGGCCACTTCGTGGCATGCTTCAAAGTGCAGGAGTGAGGGACAGCGCCATGGAGTTCAGAAAATTTGTGTACTACCGCGCGGGCGTGGCCATCGCCCGTTTCCGCATCTCCTTCGGCGGGGCGCTCTGCGCGCCCCGTGATCTCCGCACCCTGGCCTATGAAGAGGAGCGGCCCTTCCGCTGGCCCATGGAGCCCTTCGACGCGGAGCTGGATAAGCGCCTGGCGGAGGCGGTCTGCTGCGTGCAGGCCAATACCGTCCCCGGGGGCTATGAGAAGACGCCGCCTTACACGGCGGTGGTCAGGGGACAGGAAAAAACTGTGGAAAACCATATCCAGCCCCAGGGCAAGAACCCGCTGGACCTGCTGGTCTCCGAGGGACGGATCGTTGCCGCCATCGACAATGAGCGCAACTACGTGGGCCTTCTGGTGGAGGAGGGCTGGGAGGCCGCCACGCCCCAGGCGGACATGGGAGAGGCGTCTCTGTCCCGGGCGGAATACGGCATCGAGTTCGTGGGCACGGAAATGGTGCCCATGCGCGACGGCGTCCGCCTTGCCACGGACGTTTACCTTCCCGCGCAGCGCAGGCAGGGGCAGCGGTTTCCCACCGTCCTCATCCGCACCTGCTATAACAAGTTCAGCGCGAGCCAGTTCTTCGCCTTCGTCCATTACGGCTATGCCGTTGTGGCCCAGGACACCCGGGGCCGCGAGCTGTCCGAGGGCGTGTGGCAGCCTATCATCAACGAAAAGGACGACGGCGACGATACTCTGAACTGGATCGCCGCGCAGGACTGGAGCGACGGAGGCGTGGGAATGATCGGCGCGTCCTATCTCGCCATCGTCCAGTGGCAGGCCGCCGCCAGCGGCAATCCGCACTTCAAGGCGGCTATCAGCATGGTGACCGGCGGCGTCCCCTTTTTCGATTTTCCCCACCGCTGCGGCGTGCTTTCCCCCGGCACGATAGCCTGGATCGTCTCCATGCGCAAAAAGCATTTTGCGCCGGAGGACATGGAGCGCGATGACTGGGACCGCATCCTGAAGCACCGCCCCATCCGGGAGATCCCCCGCGCCGGCATCGGCGAGGAGATCTCCTTTTGGAACGAGTGGATGGAGCATGAGTATTATGACGGCTACTGGCACAAAGGCAACTTCCTTGTCCATCAGGACAAGATCGACGTGCCCGCCATGTACGTCACCGGCTGGTACGATGACGTGGGCCCCGGGAGCATGCAGGTATGGGACATGAACAAACGCAACGGCCGTGCCAATCAAAAGCTCATCTGCGGCGCCTGGAAGCACAAAATGAATATTTCCCGGGATATCCACGGCAACTGCTACGGTCCCGCCTCCGTCCGCTACGACATGTTCTACCGCTATCTCCGCTGGTACGACCGTTTTCTCAAGGGCGTGGACAACGGCGTGGAAAAGGAAGCGCCCGTGGAATACTTCGTCATCGGCGAGGACCGCTGGCACAGCGCGTCCGCCTGGCCCCCGGCGGAGGCGGTGGAGACGGAGCTGTTCCTCTCCTCCGGCGGGCACGCCAACACCAGCGAAGGAGACGGCAGTCTCGGCTTCGCCGCGCCCGCGCGGCAGGGGGAGGACCGCTATACCTATGACCCTGCCGACCCTACGCCGTTTCTCATCGATATCAGCGAAAACGAGTGCCTGGTGCCGGAAAACTACCGGGAGGTGGAGCGCCGCGGGGATGTGCTGGTCTACACCTCGGAGCCGCTGGAAAAGCCCCTTACCGTTGCGGGGGAGCCGGTGGCGGTGCTCTACGCCTCCTCCAGCGCCAAGGACACAGACTGGGTGGTGCGCGTCACCGACGTGGACGGGGAGGGCAACTCCATCCGCCTGTGCGACGGCATCGTCCGGGCAAAATTCCGCAGATCCTTCATCGAACCGAAGCTGCTTCTGCCCGGCGAGATCGTTCGCTACGAGATCCCCCTGACCTGGATCGCCAACCGCTTTGCCCCGGGGCACCGCATCCGCGTGGAAGTCACCTCGGGGGCGGACAACTCGCTTTTCTGCAACACCAATACCGGTCTCCCCATAGCGGACGACACGGGCTCGGTGGTGGCGGAGCAGACCGTCTATCACGGCGGACGTTACCGCAGCCGCGTGATCCTGCCCGTTCTGGAGGACTGAGGCAGGGGCCGGAACAGCCGGCCCGGCTTTCACGCAGAAGCGGGTCCCGAAATCGCCCTGACCGATAAAACCGTCTGCGAAAATCGTTCATAACCGCCCCCGCCGCCCTTGCAAGGGCGGCGGGGGCGGACGTATAATAGGGACAGAAAAACAGCCGCTTCGCGGCGAAAGCAGGAGGATAAACATGGCTCATGTTGTTGTGAACGCTGTGGGGGACGCTTGCCCCCTGCCCGTGGTGAAGGCCACCCAGGCCATTCGCGAGATGAAGGAAAACGGCCAGCTGGAGGTCCGTGTGGACAATGAGACCGCCGTGCAGAACCTGACCCGCCTGGCGAACCAGAAGGGCTTCGCCGTGCGGAGCGAGAAGAAGGAAGAAAAGCTCTATACCGTCACCATGGACGTGACCGTGGGCGCGGAGGGAAGCGAGGAGACGGCCTGCTGCGCGGGCGACCCCAACGAGAACCTCGTGGTGGTCTGCTCCACCGACGCCATGGGCCACGGCGACGACAAGCTGGGCCGCGCCCTGATGAAGGGCTGCATCTTCGCCATCTCCCAGCTGGAGGAGCTGCCCAAGACCATGCTGTTTTACAACGGCGGCGCCCGCCTGACCTGCGAGGGCTCCGATTCCCTGGAGGACCTGAAAGGTCTGGAGGCCAAGGGCGTGGAGATCCTGACCTGCGGCACCTGCCTGAACTTCTACGAGTTGACGGACAAGCTGGCCGTGGGCAGCGTCACCAACATGTACACCATCGTGGAGAAGCTGGCCGGCGCCAGCAAGGTCATCAAGCCGTAAGGACATGATCTATCTCGACAACGCTGCCACAACGCTATATAAACCCGAGGCGGTCACCCAGGCCATGGTGACCGCCTTGCAGTCCATGGGCAACAGCGGCCGCGGCGCTCACGAGGGGACGCTGCAGACCTCCCGCACCATTTACGAGGCCCGGAGCCAGGCGGCGGCTCTGTTTGGCTGCAAGCGGCCCGACCATGTGGTCTTCACCGCCAACAGCACCGAGGCGCTGAACATCGCCCTCATGGGTCTCGTGGACGCAGGGGACCGGGTGGTCTCCACGGATCTGGAGCACAACAGCGTGCTGCGTCCGCTGTACCGCCTGCGGGACGAGCGCGGCGCGGAGCTGGCCTTCGTCCCGGCGGACCGGCAGGGCCGCATCGACTATAGGGACTTTGAGCGGCTCATCACGCCGGAGACCAAGCTGGTGGTCTGCACCCACGCCTCCAACCTGACGGGCGATATGGTGGATATCGCCCGGGTGGGACGGCTGGCTCACGCCGCCGGCGCGCTGCTGGTGGTGGACGCCTCCCAGACCGCCGGGGCCTTTCCCATCGACATGGAGCGGATGGGGATCGACGTGCTTTGCTTCACGGGGCATAAGAGCCTCATGGGCCCCCAGGGCACCGGCGGGCTCTGCATCCGGGAGGGGGTGGAGATCCGCCCCTGGAAGGTGGGCGGCACCGGCGTGCAGACCTATAGCGAGACGCAGCCGGAGGAGTATCCCACCCGGCTCGAGGCCGGCACCATGAACGGCCACGGTCTTGCGGGCCTCGCGGCCTCCCTCGGCTATATCGCCGAGGTGGGGGTGGAGACCATCCACGCCCACGAGGCGGAGCTGGCCCGCCGCTTTTACGAGGGGGTCAAAGACCTCCCTGGCGTCACGGCATACGGCGACTTCGCCGCGGAAAAGCGCGCCCCCATCGTCTCCCTCAGCGTCCGGGACTACGACTCCGGCGAGGTCAGCGACGAGCTTTCCAGCGTCTACGGCATCGCCACCCGGCCCGGCGGCCACTGCGCCCCGCGGCTCCACCAGGCCATGGGCACCGCGGAGCGCGGGCTTGTGCGCTTCAGCTTCGGCTGGTACAACACGGCGGAGGAGACGGACGCGGCCATCGCCGCCATCCGGGAGATCGCGGAGGACTGACGTATGCGGGAAAAGACGGTAAAACTCATCGTGACTTTTCACACCACCACCGCCGCCATGGCCATGGAGACGCTCTGCAAGGAGCGCGGCGTGCCGGGGCGGCTCATCCCCGTGCCCCGGGCCATCACCGCGGGCTGCGGCCTTTCCTGGTGCGCGCCCACGGAAAACCGGCCGGAGATTGAAGCGCTGGTGCAAAGCGAGGGCCTCGCCACCGACGGCTTTTACGAGCTGCCGGTGTAAAAAGAGAAAAGAGAAAAAGACACGTCCGCAAGGGCGTGTCTTTTTTTACAGCCTTGCCGCCACCTCCAGCGCCACCCTGAGATATTTCTCGTGGCCGGTAGCGGGCATGGCCCCCATGGTTCTGGGGTCCCAGGTCTCGCCGTCCAGACAGTCGTCTGCGTAGAAGAACTGGTACACCGAAGCGCCCCGGAACTGCCCCACCGCCATGGCGGAGGCGCATTCCATATCCACCGCGATACAGCCCTCCGCTTTCCGCTTTTCCAAGTTGCTGCGGGTTTCCCGGTAAAAAGCGTCCGTGGTCCAGACCCTGCCGGTCACATAGGGCAGGTGCAGCGCGTCAAAGATCTCCGCAAGACACTTGTGCGTGGGAATATCCACATAGTCGCTGAGCGGCAGGTAGTGGTAGCTCACGCCCTCGTCCCGGTACGCCGCGGTGGGCAGGATCAAATGGCCCGCGGTGATGGCCCTGTCCAGCACGCCGCAGTTGCCGTACAGCAGTATCTTCTTCGCCCCTCTGGCAAGGAGCTGCTCCATCAGGCAGGCGGTTCCCGCTCCGCCGAGGAGGGTGTGGAATATACCGAGGTCCCGTCCCTGCCAATGCACCCGGTATACGGGAATGGCGCGGCCTGCGCGCAGAACGGCAGTCTGCTCCGCCGGACAGACCTGCGGGAGCAGGCGGAAGGTCTCCTCCTTGAAGGCCGCAATGACGACCTCCGGGAAATCCTCCGCCTCCTGAAAGGAACGCTGCAGCTTTACTTTGATGATCTCCTCCGAAGCGGGGTCAAAGGTGTCGAACAGGCTCATACATATCCCTCCCGAAAATAACGAAAATAAAATGGCGCAGGCAAGAAGCCTGCACCATAAAAGTGACATTTCCCTACATTATCGGGTAGGGCCGTCCCAGGGAGCAAGACTTCCACAATTCCAAAAAAATTGCACATCATCGGCATCATGGAACTCACCCCTTTAAAAATTTTGGGCTTATTATACTGTCGCGGGAAAGGAATGTCAAGCCGCCGTTTTGCCTGTTTGGGCGGTGCGCCTTCAGCTCCGCAAAGTGGCCCGCAGGCGGTCGGGCCGCAGCACCTCCAGCGCCGCCCTGACAGGAATATCCTTCCAAGAAGTCATCTGTGGAGCGACCGATTACCGAACATCCATACAGGTATTCGGACTTTCATCATCAACTTCTTGTTTCGCCATTTCCGTTTGTCTCGCCAAAAATGCTGTAATCGTTTATAGAATAGGGTGTAAGAGGGATGCAATAATCAAATTCGGTATAATCCTGCACCTCATGCGGAGCCATGATTTCCTCTTCAACCAGTTCCTTGTTTTCGAGAATGAGCCAATCAACGCTTTCTACGCCCTGGGTTCCATGATGAACGGTCAGCCCGCCATCTTTACTATTACCGCAAAGACTGCAATGACTCCCGTCTGTGCTGCCTGCCTGCTCGTAAACTCCGTTCACATATGTATATACCAGTAATACGGCATCTGCTTCGCAAGTTCCGCCCAAGATAATAATTTCTGCGGCACCGTCATCATCCATGTCATAGAGATAGTATTGGGCAAAGTCAGCGGAACCAAATTCTTCTCCGGCAGAGATCAATTCATATCCGGCGGTGCGTATAGCAGCATCTCCGGACAGTTCAGAACTCGTGATTTCGCCAGTGGTATTGGTGCCGGTATCATGATCTGTAATTTCGTCGGAAGGGGAATTCCCGGCCACATTTGTTTGTTGCGCAGAACACGCCGTAAGCGCAAAAAGCATCACAATTGCGAGAAAAGCAGCTATCTTATGTTTCATCATTCTGTCTCCTGAAAATATGCACACTACCCAAATGCTTTGTTTATGTCTGTGATGCCCGCATCAAACAGCAGCCGGGGAAATGCTGTTCCTGTGATCAGGCGGACATTGTTTTCCTGTGCCATGGTGATGGCATCGGCAGAAAAACCGCTGGTTGTTGAAATTACCCGCGGGATAATTGTGCACTCACCGGCAAGGAATGTCAAGCCGCTGTTTCGCCTGGGCGGCGCGTCAGCTCCGCAGGGTGGCCCGCAGGCGGCCCGGCCGCAGCAGCAGGTCCAGCGCGTCCTCGGGCGACGTGACCAGCACGTCGGCGTGGGGCAGCAGCGCGGCGCAAAGCCCCTCCCGCTCCAGCACCGCCACGGCCAGCTCCGCCGCGTCGAACATTTCGATGTCGTTCAGCCCGTTGCCCACGGCGAAGACCCCGCCGCCGAGGCCGCGGACGATCTCCTCCTTGCAGCGGGCGGCGCCGGCCCGGGGGAAGGTTTTGACCGTAACGCCCAGACCCTCGCACTGGCGCTCCACCGTGCCGTAGGTGTCGGCGGTGAGGACGTAGACCGCCGCCTTGCCCGCGAGAGCGCGGATGCGCTCCGCCGCGCCCTCCAGCAGCAGCCCGTCCCGGGCGATGGTGCCGTTGTAGTCCAGCACCACCGAGGTGATGCGGAGCGTTTCTTCCCGGCCGGGGATCTCGATCTCGATCATGTGTGTCTCCTTTCTCAGCCGATGGCCCCGGAGAGGAAACGCCGGGTCTCCTCATTCTGGGGCTGGGTAAACAGCTGCTCCGTGGGGCCCTCCTCCACCAGCCGGCCGCTCATGAGAAAGGCCGTCCGGTCGGCGATGCGGCGGGCCTGGGCCAGATTGTGGGTCACGATGACCACGGTGTAGCGCTCCTTGAGCTGCAGCAACGTCTCCTCGATGGTCTGGGTGCTTTTCACGTCCAGCGCCGAACAGGGCTCGTCCAGCAGCAGGATCTCCGGCTCCACCGTCAGCGCCCGGGCGATGCACAGCCGCTGCTGCTGCCCGCCGGAGAGCTTCAGGGCGTTCTTGTTCAGCTCGTCCTTCACCTCGTCGTAGAGGCCCGCGAGCTGCAGCTTTTCCCGCACCAGCGTCTCCAGCGCGGCCTTGTCCCGCAGCCCGTGGTACTGGGCGGCATAGGTCATGTTCTTGTAGATGGAGAAAGGAAAGGGGGTGGGGGTCTGGAACACCAGACCCACCCGGCGGCGCAGGGCGTCCTTCGGCAGGAGGGAGATGTCCGCGCCGTCCAGGCAGATGGACCCGGAGACGGAGGCCCCCGGCTCCTCGTGGAGCAGGCCGTTCATGCAGCGCAGCAGGGTGCTTTTGCCGCAGCCGGAGGGGCCCACCACGGCGGTGATCTGCTTTTCGGGGATGTCCAGGGAAACGTCCTGCAGCGCGCTCTTTCCCTCATAGGCCGCGGAGACGCCGCGCAGCGTCATGACAGGATTCATCGTTTTCGGCTCCTTCCTGCGTAAAGCGTTGCCAGCAGGTTGCTGACGAGGATAATGGCCATCATGACGAAGGCCGTGCCGTAGGCGGTGTCCAGGGAGGTGGCGCCCTGGGCCACCAGCAGATACAGGTGCAGCGGCAGCGCCATAGCCGGCTCCAGCAGGCTGGTGGGGGAGGAGGCGTAGGCCACCGCGCCGGTGAAGATCATGGGGGCGGTGGCGCCCATGGCGTAGCAGCCGCCGAGGATCACGCCGCTGACCAGCTCCGCCCGGCAGGCGGGCAGGACGATGCGCCAGATGGTGTGGCACTTGGAGCAGCCGAGGGCGTAGGACGCCTGCAGCGTCTGCCGGGGCAGCTCCCGAAAGGCCTTTTCCGCCCGCACTTCAATGAAGGGCAGGATCATGATCGCGAGGGCGATGCCCGCGGAGAGGACGCAGCGCCCGAGGCCCAGCCCCCGCACCAGGAAGCTGTAAGAAAACAGGCCCAGCACGATGGAAGGGATGCCGGAGATGGACTGCACCACCGTGCGGATGAGCCGCTCCAGCCGCCGGCTGCGGCAGTAAAACACGGTGAACAGGGCCGTGGCGATGGCGGGGACGCCGCCCAGCACCACGGCGGTGAGGGTGAAGGCGAAGCTGCCCGTGATGGCGGGCCAGATGCCGCCCTCCTCGCCCAGCACGGCGCCCCGGGGAGGCTGGGTCAGGAATTCCCAGCTGATGGTGGAAGCGCCCTGGCTGAAGACATAGAGGAAGAGAAAGAGGATCACGCCCACGACCAGCAGGATGCCGCCGTAGGCCCAGCATTTGGTGAGTTTGGCGCGCCAGCCCATATCAGATCCCTCCCTCCTTCAAAAGCCGCTTGCGCAGCAGCCCGATGACGCCGTGGATGAGGAACAGCAGCACCATCAGCACCAGTCCCGCGGCGTACAGCGCGTGGTAGTGGGTGCTGCCCACCACCGCCGTGCCCATCTCCAGGGCGATGACGGAGGCGATGGACTCGCTCTTGCCGAGCAGGCGGGGGAAGAGGTTGGCGTTGCCCATGACCATCATCACCGCCATGGTCTCGCCCATGGCCCGGCCAATGGCCAGGATCATGGCCAGCAGGATGTTCCGCCAGGAGGCGGGGAGGATGACCGTCGCCGCAAAGTGCCACCGGTCCACCCCCAGCGCGTCCGCCGCGCCGCAGTAGCGCTCCTTCACCCGCAGCATGGTCTCGCTGCAGGAGGAGACGAGGTAGGGCAGCAGCATCACCGCGAGGACGATGGCGGCGGCGAGAACGCAGGAGCCGGTGCGGACGCCCGCCTTCAGCAGCAGCTTCACCAGCACCGTCAGCCCCACGAAGCCGTAGACCACCGAGGGGATGCCCGCCAGCAGGTCCACGAAGGGATACAGCAGGCTTCTCGCCCGGGGAGAGGCCACGCAGGAGAGAAACAGCGCCGCGCCGAGACTCACAACCACCGCCAGCACCATGGCCACAAAGGAGACGTAGAGCGTCGCCATAATGAAGTTGAAGATGCCGAAGGAGGTCTCGCTGACGTAGTCCACCGGCATCCAGCGGCTGCCGAAAAGGAAGTCGGTCAGGCTCACCTCCTGAAAGGTGGGCAGCGCCTCACGCACGATGAAATAGATGACGAAGGCCAGGGCCAGCACGGACAGCGCCGTCAGGGCCTGTACCAGCACGGTGAATACGATGTTCCATTTCCTGCCCATACAGCCTCTCCTTTCCATGAGGGATCACAGGAATCCATGATACGGCAAACGCCTTGCGTTGACAAGATGGAAATGCTGCCGCCGTTTCCGGCGGCAGCATTATTTCAGCGGAAAACAGAGGTCAGCTCAGGCGGTGAAAGCGGGGATATAGCCGTTGGCTTCCACCACCGCGTAGCCCACGGAGGAGAAGACGTAGTCGATGAAGGCCTGCTCGGAGGCGGAGATGGCGTCGCCGGTGACGAACATCACGGGGCGCTGCACGGTGTAGGTGCCGCTGATGATGTTCTCCTCAGTGGCTTCCACGCCGTCCACCTTCATGGCGAAGAGGACCTGGGAGCCGGCGTCGGCGTTGGCCTTGTTATAGGCGCCGAAGCCCGCGTAGCCGATGCCCCAGGGATCGTTGACGATGTTGGTGGCCAGCTCCGTCATGGAAGCGGACTGGGTGGCGGAAGCGGCGATCTCGCTGTCACCCATGATGGCCTTCTGGAACACCTCGTAGGCGCCGCCGGAGAGGTCACGGATGTAGACGTTGATGGGCTCGGCGGGGAGGGAGGCGTCCACCTGGTCCCAGGTGGTCAGCTCGCCGGCGAAGATCTGGCGGATGAGGTCGCTGCTCATGTCATCCATGATGGCGCAGATGGGGTTGGAGGCGTTGACGGAAACGGTCAGCGCGTCGCGGGCCACGATGAACTCCTGATAGCCCTCGCCCAGGGCTTCCTTCTCGCTGTCCTTGATGGTGCGGGCGATCATGCCGAAGTCGGCTGTGCCGTCGATGGCGGCGGAAGCGCCCACGCCGGAGCCGCCGGGAGCCACGTAGATGGAGATGTTGGCCTCAGGCATGGAGGGGTCCACATTGTTCCAGGTGACATACTCCTCGGTGAAGGAGGAGGCCAGGGAGGAAATGATGGGGTACAGGGAAGTGGAGCCGCAGAACATGACGGAAGACTGGAAGCTCTCCTCGCCGCCTTCCGCGTCGTCGCCGCCCTCCGCGGGCGCGTCGCTGCTGCCGCAGGAGATCAGCAGGGAAAGGCACATGGCCAGGGAGAGCAAAGTGGCAAGAAATTTCTTCATGATAACCTCCAAAACATATGATTTCCGTCCAAAGTGACAGAATGGGACAAATCTTGTCCCGAAAACACTATAGCGGGGCAGGAGGGGGCATGTCAATTCAAAATTAAATCTATGTTATCGGAATGTTAAATAAGAACGCGGCGGCGGGCGGAACCGGCGGCGGACCGGGAGAAAAACAGGCCCCGGAGGCGGCAGCCTCCGGGGCCTTGCGGCGCCACGCCGGACGGGGATATTTATTGATGTGGGACGGGCCGTTCTGGGGGCGGAGAGGATATTTTTATATAGGTATAGGGCCTGTCCCCCCTATGCGTCGTATTCTTCGGCCAGGTTCCGGAAGACCTCGGCGGTGTAGTCCTTGAACACGGAGGCCGCGGGGTTCTCCGCTATGGCGCTGCGGTTCCAGTACATGTAAACGTCGCGGTAAAAGGGCAGGGAGAGGGGCAGCAGTTCCCACTCGCCCACGCAGAAGTCCTTCCACGCGATGGTGGGGGCGAAGGTGATGCCGTAATTATGGATAAGGTACTGCCGTATGCTGTGCAGGTCGTTGCAGACGATGGAGACGTTGGGCGTGAAGCCCACGTTGCGCGCCATGTTCAGGAAGGTGTTGTACATCTCGTTGGAGGTGTTCAGGATGATGAGCGGCTCGCCCTGGAGGTCCTGGACGTCCAGATATTTCCGCTTGGCCAGCGGGTGCTGCTTGGGGACCGCGATGCGGATCTCCTCCCGGAACAGGTGGGCCTGACAGTCGAAGTGGCCCTTTTGCAGGAAGTTGGAGATGCAGAGGTCGAACTGCTCGCTGCTGTCGGGGGTGTTCACAATGGAAAAGGTGACCTCCGGGTGCAGCGTGCGGAAGCCGCTGATGCAGTCGATCAGGGTGATACGGTGCATGGTGACCAGCAGGCGCAGATGTCCCCGCAGGACGGCGGGCGGGTCCGCGATGGCCAGCAGGGCCGAATCCAGATGGTTCAGCGCCTGCTCCACCTCGTGGAGAAACTGCAGGCCGACGCCGGTGAGGGACAGGTGGTTTTTCTCCCGGGAGAACAGAACGGTCCCCAGATCGGACTCCAGCTTGGAGATGGTGGCGGACATGGCGGGCTGGGAAATACGGTGGATGGCAGCGGCCTGGGAAATGTTCAATGTATTGGCGACTGTATAAAAATATCGCAACTGTAATAAGTCCATAAATGCGCCTCCTTCTGGCTATATATTACAACTTATATTTGAGATAATCAAATATGTATTTTTATTTATGGAGAAGATTTGCTATAATCATTAAAAAAGTAAGAATTACAGTCGTGAATAGGGGCATTTTGACGAAATTTCCCGGCATTTATTGACGGATCGTACAAACTGTCTTGAAAAAGTTGCAAAACAGAGCGCTTTTACGTTCGATAAACCTCTCCGGAGGGAAATTGATAAAACATACGGAAGAAAGGAGATGTCATCCCGTTTTGCCGGCGGCGGGGCGGTGGATGACAACAAAGCTATGATTCTGAAGAATGCAACCATTCATGTAGGCGATGGCGAAGTATGCAAGGGAGACCTTCGCATCGCTGATGGCAAGATCGCAGAGATCGGTCCCTCTCTTGCGGGAGACGGCGATGTGCGCGACTTGAGCGGCAAGGACGTTTTCCCCGGCTTCATTGACGCGGGCAATTTCCTGGGCACCCAGGACATGGCTTATTTTGCAAAGGACTACAACGAGAACTCCAGCCCCATCACGCCTTATCTGGACATCTGGCATTCGGTGGATCCGGATGAGGTCAGCCTGCAGGAGCTGTACAAGGCGGGCATCACCAGCATGGTGGTCACCCCCGGCAACGAGGGCCTGTTGGGCGGCACCTGCGCGGTGATCAAGACCCTGGGCAAGAACATCAACAAGATCACCGTGCGCCGTGACGTGGCGCTGAAGGCCTCCTTCACGGGAGAGGTCATCCGTGTGTTCAAGGGCAAGGGCGGCCCCAAGACCCCCATGTCCATGGCACAGATGCTGGCGGAAGCGCTGGCGAAGACGGAGTACGGCGACGACTTCCGCAGCGCCAGGACCCGTCAGGTGATGGAAGCGGTGAAGAGCGGCAAGATGCCCATCCTGGTCGCCTGCGAGAACGCCTGCGAGATAGAGCGCTTCCTGGACATCACCAGCGCCTATCCCGACATGAAGATCATCTTCACCCTCTCCTATGAGGCGGACCGTGCGGCGGAATCCATCAAGAAGCGCGGCTGCGCCGTGGTCCTGGGCGACACCTCCCGGGGTTCCCTGCAGCTGGCCCACAACATGGACTTCGCGAAGCTGACCAGCCTGGCGGAGGACGGCGTGACCTTCGGCCTGACCGTGCTGGGGCCCGACATGTCCTGGGGCAAGGAGATGCTCCTTTGGACCGCGTCGAAGCTCATGCGTACCTGCAAGGACAGCGAGTTGGTGGTCCGTATGCTCACCGGGAACCCCGCCGAGCTCTTCGGCGTTTCTGACCGCATCGGCCTGCTGAAGCCCGGCATGGACGCGGACTATCTCATCTACGACGGCAACCCCGTCACGCAGGTGGGGGCCCGGCTGCTGGAGACCGTCATCGGCGGCGAGACCGTGTATTGCGCGGAGAACTGAGGAGGCGGAACCATGTTACTGTTGAAAAATGCGACGATTTATCCCCAGACGGACGAAGCCCCCTTTGTGGGCGACGTGCTCTGTGAGGACGGCAAGATCGTGAAGGTCGGCAAGGCCCTTTCCGCGGACGGCGCGGAGGTGCTGGACCTGACCGGCCTGAACCTGCTTCCCGGCCTGGTGGACTGCCACTCCCACGCGGGGCTCTGCCCCCCGGGCGGCGCCGTCGGCGCCCTTTCCTACGGCACGGACACCGTCAACCCGGTGAGCCCTGAGATGGACACGCTGTACAGCGCCGACCCGATGAACCCCTGCTACCGCTACGCGCTGGAAAACGGCGTCACCACGCTGGGCGTCATCCCCGGCAGCAGCGCCATCATCGACGGCACCGGCTTTGCGACCAGGACCTGGGGCGAGAACATCTTTGAGATGTGCCTCAAGCGGAACATGTGCCTCAAGCTCTCCCTGGGCGAGAACCCCAAGGGCTGCTTCCAGAACCAGGGCAAGGAGCCTGACTCCCGCATGGGCGTCACCTTCATCCTGGAGGAGTACTTCACCAACGCCAAGGCCTACATGGAGAAGAAGGAGAGCGGCGTTCCGGTGGCGTACAACGAGAAGTACGAGGTGGCCATCCCCGTGCTGAAGCGGGAGATCCCCGCCAGGATCCACTGCACCCACAACGACATGGCGGCCGCCATTCAGATCCTGAGCAAGTTCGGCCTCCGCTTCACCATCGAGCACGCCTGGGGCGCCGGGAACTATCTGGACGAGATCGCCGAGAGCGGCTGCACCATCGTCTACGGCCCCGTGGGCGGACGCAGATCCTTCTATGAATCCCGCTTTGTCGACATCGACGCGGTGGCAAAGCTTGACCGGCGGGGCGTGAAGTGCTGCCTCACCGTGGACTCCCCGCTGGAGGGCCTGGATGCGCTGTTGAGCCACATGGAGCAGGCCGTCCGTGAGGGAGCGGATCCCCTCCACGTTATGAGAATGGTCACCATCCATCCGGCGGAGGTGCTGGGCCTGCAGGAGCGGGTCGGTACCATCGAGGCCGGCAAGGATGCGAATTTCGCCGTGTTCAAGGGTGTCCCCGGCACCGACATGGGCGCCCATGTGGTCTGCACCATCGGCGAGGGTGAGATCAAATACAAAGCGGCGGTATGATTCTGTTTGTGCGGGTTCGCTCCCAGGAATCCGCACAAAAGAGAAAGGAAACTGTCAAGAGGAGGGGACTCTATGGGAAAATTTATTGTTAAGCGCTTGCTGGCACTGATTCCCACCATTTTGATCATCGTCTTTGTGGTGTATTTCATTATGGACCTGACGCCCAGCGATCCGGGACATCTGATCCTCGGTCAGAACGCGTCGGAGGAAGCCATTGCCGCGAAAAATGAAGAGCTGGGGTGGAACGACCCGTTTTTGGTGCGCTATGTGCGCTACATATGGGATCTCTGCCACGGCGACCTGGGCACCAGCTGGACCACCGGCAAGTCCGTGTTCCAGACGGTCATGCAGCGTTTCCCTGTGACGATCACACTGTCTGCCGGCGCCACCCTCATCGGCGTCGTACTTGGTGTGCTGCTGGGAATTCTATCGGCAGTCAAACAGTACAGCCTCTTTGATATGGCAGGTACGACGCTGGCCATGGCCCTGGCCTCCTTCCCGGCCTTCTGGATCGGCATGATGCTGATCATTCTGTTCTCCCTGAAGCTGGGGTGGCTGCCGTCCTACGGCGCAGACAGCTTCAAACACTTCATTTTGCCGTGGTTCACGACAGCATGCTCCTTCATCGCCTCGCAGCTGCGTATGACGAGAACCTCCATGCTGGAGTCCATCCGCATGGACTATATCCGGACCGCCCGGGCCAAGGGCCAGAAGGAGAGCATCGTCATCTACAAGCACGCGCTGCGCAACGCGCTGATGCCGGTGGTCACCATCATGGGCATGAACTTCGGCGTGCTGCTGGGCGGTACGGTCACCGTGGAGACGGTGTTCACGCTCAACGGCGTGGGCACGCTGCTGCTGTCGGCCATCCGCTCGAAGGATATCCCCGTGGTGGTCGGCGCCATCGTTATCCTGGCGACCTGCTACACGCTGGTCATGCTGGTAGTGGATATTCTGTATGCCTTCATCGATCCTCAGATCAAGGCACGCTATCTGAAACGCTGAGGCGGGGAAAGGGGGAAAGACTATGAGTACGGAAATTGCAATGGCAAATCAGCCGAAGATCAAGAAGAAGAGCCGCGCGCAGGAGATCTGGCGCCGCTTTCTGAAGAACAAGCTGGCTGTTTTCGGCATGGTACTGTTCATCCTTATCCTGCTGGTCGTCATCTTTGCGGACGTGATCGTGTCCTATGACGTGGCTGTGACACAGGTGGCGGCGGACCGGCTGCAGGGTCCTTCCGGCAGTCACTGGTTCGGTACTGATAACTACGGCCGTGATATCTTCGCCCGTATCGTCCACGGCTCCCGCAACTCCTTCCTGGTGGGCTTCGGCGCGGTCATCATCGGCATGACCATCGGCGGCATGCTGGGCGCTGTCTGCGGCTATGTGGGCGGCAGGTTCGACGCCATCGTCATGCGCGTGCTGGACTCCATCATGTGCATCCCCACCACCATGCTGGCTCTGGCCATCGTGGCGGCGCTGGGCACCAGCCTGACCAACGTGCTGATCGCCATGACCATCTCCAACGTGCCGCGATACTGCCGTATCACACGGTCCGCGGTGCTTTCGGTGGCGGGCCAGACGTATATCGAGGCGGCCAAGTCCTGCGGTACGCCGGCCTATCAGATCATTCTCAAGCATGTGCTTCCCAATGCCATCGGCCCGATCATCGTCGAGGCCACCATGGCGGTGGGCTCGGCCATCATTTCCGCGGCCGGCATCAGCTTCGTGGGTATGGGCATTCAGCCGCCTTCTCCCGAGTGGGGCGCCATGCTGAACGAGGCGAAGGCCTATATGACCATGTATCCCTACATGGTGGTGTTCCCCGGTTTGGCTATCGGCCTGACGGCGCTGAGCCTGAACCTGATGGGCGACGGCCTGCGCGATGCGCTGGATCCCAAGCTGAAGGATTGAGGAGGTGCGAAGCATGAACGAAAAGGAAACGACAATGGAAGTCACTGCCGTGGACGCGGCGGAAAATGCGCCTCTGCTGGAAGTGAAGGACCTGCAGGTGGTTTATAAGACGGACGAAGCCACAGTGCGCGCGGTGAACGGCATCAGCTTTACGCTGGGCGAAAAAGAGACCGTGGGCCTGGTGGGCGAGACCGGCGCCGGCAAGACCACTACCGCGCTGGCCATCCTGCGGCTGCTCCCGGAGCGTACCGGCCGCATCACCGGCGGACAGGTCTGCTTCCGCGGCGAAAACCTGTTGGAAAAGAACCCCGCGGAGATGCGCCTGGTGCGCGGCGCCGAGATCTCCATCATCTTCCAGGACCCCATGACGGCGCTGAACCCGGCGCTGACGGTGGGCGACCAGGTGCTGGAGTCCCTGGAGATCCACAATACCACGAATAAATCCAAAGACGAGCTGAACAAGCGCGTGGACGAGCTGTTCAACCTGGTGGGCATCCCCGCCTCGAGAAAGACGGAGTATCCGCACCAGTTCTCCGGCGGTATGAAGCAGCGTATCGTCATCGCCATCGCCCTGGCCTGCGAGCCGCAGCTCCTCATCGCGGACGAGCCCACCACGGCCCTGGATGTGACCATCCAGGCCCAGGTGCTGACGCTGATGGAAGAGCTGAAGGAAAAGCTGGGCACGTCCATGATCATGATCACCCATGACCTGGGCGTGGTGGCGGAGACCTGCGACAAGGTGGCGATCATGTACGCCGGCGAGATCGTGGAGTACGGCACAGCGGAGGATATCTTCAACGGAAAGCAGCACCATCCCTATACGGTGGGCCTGTTCAACGCCATCCCGAATCTGGACGAGAAGACGGACCGGCTCTGCCCCATCGACGGCCTGATGCCCGATCCCGCGAACCTGCCGGACGGCTGCAAGTTCCATCCGCGCTGCCCGCACTGCTCCGAAGCGTGTCAGTCCGGGACTCCCTACCTGTATGAGAAGGACGGACATCGGATCTTCTGCAATCTGTTTAAGGAAGGGGAGTAACGATGGAAAATTTGATCAAAACTGTTGACCTGAAAAAATACTTTAAAGTCGGCAACGGCCGCTACCTGCACGCCGTGGACGGCATCGGCCTGGAGATCCCCGTGGGCAAGACCCTGGGCGTGGTGGGCGAGTCCGGCTGCGGCAAGTCCACCCTGGGACGGGTCGTCATGGGCCTGCTCCCCGCCACCTCCGGCCAGATCCTCTTCGAGGGGAAGGACATCGTCTCCTGCAGCAAGAAGGAGTTCAAGGAGGTCCGCCGGGAGGTGCAGATGATCTTCCAGGACCCCTATTCCAGCCTGGACCCCCGTATGTCCGTGTATGAGCTGATCTCGGAGCCCCTGATCATGAACCACGCCTGCGAGAACAAGACCGAAGTTCTCAAGCGCGTGCAGGAGCTGATGGAGATCGTGGGCCTGGCCGAGCGCTTCATCAACTCCTATCCCCACGAGCTGGACGGCGGCCGCCGGCAGAGGATCGGCGTGGCCCGCGCCCTGGCGCTGAACCCGAAGTTCATCGTCTGCGACGAGCCCGTTTCCGCCCTGGACGTTTCCATCCAGGCGCAGATCCTGAACCTGCTGATGGACATGCAGCGTGACCTGGGTCTGACCTATATGTTCATCACCCACAACCTGGCGGTGGTGAAGCACATCTCCGACACGATCATGGTCATGTACCTGGGACAGTGCGTGGAGATCGCCCCGTCGGACGAGCTGTTCAACAACCCCCTGCACCCCTACACCCAGGCGCTGCTGGACGCGATCCTGAAGCCCGTCCTCGGCGCCAACAAGGACAGAAAGCTCCTGCGCGGCGAGGTCTACAGCCCCATCAACCCCGCGCCCGGCTGCCGCTTCGCCGGCCGCTGCGAGCACTGCCGCCCCGAATGCACCGAGCGGAACATCAACATGGTGGACCGGGGCGACGGCCACAAGGTCGCCTGCGTCCTTTACGGCGGCTGATCCCGTTGTTGTCGGCGCCATGCCGATGATATAGCAGCAAACCCTTCCCCCGGCAATTTGCGAATGACAGAAGACACAAAACAACAGGAGGAAAAAAGATGAAAAAGACAAAGAAGCTCTTAGCACTGCTCCTCGCTCTTTGCGCCATGTTCAGCCTTGTCGCCTGCGGCGGCGGTGGCGGCGGCGAAGAGGGCGGCGAAGGCGGCGGCAGCGAGATCGACCACGACAGACTGGTCACCTACGCCTCCGCTACCCTGGTGACGAACTTCGACATGAAGTACGTTACCTCCGCCAACGACATCGCGGCCACCGATCAGGTGTATGACTGCCTGGTCCGCAAGATCAACGGCGAGATCGTCGGCTACCTGGCAACGGACTGGGAGATCTCCGAGGACGGCCTGGATTGGACCTTCCATCTCCGCGAGGGCGTTACCTGGTCTGACGGCGAGCCCTTCACCGCTGAGGACGTGAAGTTCTCCGCTGAGTACATCCGTGACGAATGCGCGCAGTGGTCCTGGGCCTATAAGTACCTGGAGGATGTGGAGATCGTTGACGACTACACCGTCATCTATCACTTCTCCCAGGCCGACGCCTCCCTGCTGTCCACCATGTGCTCCGGCAACTACGGCGGCATCTTCGCCAAGCACGCCTACGAGAAGTACGGCGACGAGTACGGCACCTCCCCCGACAAGATCGTCGGTACCGGCGCGTACGTGGTGACTGATTGGGAAGAGAACGTCTCCGTCACCTTCGAAGCCAGAGAAGACTATTTCATGGGCGCTCCCGACATCAAGCACCTGAAGTATGTGGCCATCGCGGACGCCAACGCCGCGGCGGTGGCGCTGCAGACCGGCGAGCTTGACCAGTACATGAACCCCGTCACCGGCGTCAACCTGGATACCCTCCGCGGCGCTGACAACGTCACCATTTCCGAGGCGTACACCTGCCGCTGCGAGAGCGTCTACATGAACTGCGAGACCGGCATTTTCACCGACGTGCGTATGCGCCAGGCGGTGGCCTATGCCATCAACAAGGAGGAAGCCCTTGAGGTCTGCGGCAGCGGCCAGGGCAAGGTCCTGATCTATCCCTGCGACCTGGGCGACCTCGTGACCGCCAACCCCGACTTCGTCCCCTCCCACACCTATGACTACGATGTGGAGAAGGCCAAGGCCCTGGTGGAAGAGTGCGGCAACACGGGCGCGGAAGTCGTCATCAAGTCCTATAACACCGAGCCTTACGCCACCATGAGCGTGTGGCTGCAGGGCGCCCTGAACGCCATCGGCCTGGACGCCAAGGTGGAGACCATGGAGCGCAGCACCTTCCTCGACCAGCTGCTCAACGGCGAAGTCACCATCTGCCCCTTCTCCTGGAGCAACACTTCCTATGACTTCGGCGCCGCGGTGGGCGTGTACATGAACTCCGCCAACATCGGCTACTCCGGCAACTATGGCCGCTACAACAACCCCGTGGCGGATGAGCTGATCGCGAAGGGCAACGCCGCCATGAACGAAGAGGACCGCAAGGCTGCTTACCGCGAGCTGATGGAGCTGTACATGGAGGACGTTCCTTCCGTCGCCATGTATGCCAACAAGATCGCCATTGCGCACACCTCTCAGCTGACCTGTGATGACGCCACTCAGTACATGATGTGCCTGTACCACTGGGTTGCGTGATCATAGCTACAAAAGATAAACGATTCTGCCTGTGCTGAGGTAGACGCAACAAAACCAGCTGGGCGATGATATCGCCCAGCTGGTTTTTGCCCAAAAACGAGAAAGGATGAAAAAGATGCTGAACGAAAGACTACTTCCCTGGTTTGCTGCAAACACGGCGGAGGCCCTGTTTTTGAAGAAACAGCCCAACGTTCGCTGGTCCACCGGCTTCAGAGGCGCGGACACCTGCACGCTCATCACGCCGAACGGCGGTTTTCTCATCACGGACCCCCGTTATACGGAGCAGGCCGGCGTTGAGTGCCCCGATTTTACCGTGATCGACTGGCGCACCTACGGCGGCAGCGTCATGAAAACGGTGGCGCGCATCGTCAAGGAGCAGAACATCCACAGCGTGGCCTTTGAGTCGGACACCGTGAGCTTCGGCGAGTACAGCGAGCTGAGAGCGGAGACGGAGGCGGAGCTGATCCCCACGGTGAACGTGGTGGAGAATCTCCGCAGCATCAAGACCAAGGAGGAGATCGGCTACATGCGTGCGGCCTGCGACATCTCCTGCCGCGCGTTCAACCGGCTGCTGAAGGACATCCGCGTGGGTGTGACGGAAAAGGAGCTGGCGGCGAAGCTTTCGGCCTACATGGTGATGGAGGGCGCGGACACGCATCCTTACGGTATCATCCTGCTCTCCGGTCCCAACACCAGCATGCTCCACGGCATCTCCGGCAACCGCGCCATCCAGTACGGCGACTTCGTGCTGGTGGACTTCGGCTGCCAGGTCGAGGGGTATATGAGCGACATGACCCGGACGGTGGTCGTGGGAAAGGCCACGGACATGCAGAAGGAGGTCTATGCGCTTGAAAAGCAGATGCTGGAGGATTCCCTGGCGGTGATGAAGGCCGGCACCAAGACCGGCGACGTCTATACCGCCTCCCTCCGCGCCATCCAGGACACCCCCTACTTCAACTACCACTACAACGGCCTGGGTCACGGCATCGGCCTCTTTGTGCATGAGGTGCCGTTCATCCGTCCCGGCCTCGGCGACGTCTATCAGCCCGATATCGTCACCACCATCGAGCCGGGCCTGTACATCCCCGGCTGGGGCGGCGTGCGCATCGAGGACCAGGTCATCATCACCGAGAACGGAAATGAGAACCTGATCTCCGTGACGCATGATCTGATCGAACTGTAAGAAAAAACGGGGCGCGTTAGCCCGCAGGGATACGAGCGCGCCGCGGCAAGTAAGGAAGTGGGAGTATGATCTTAAGCAGCTTCGCGATCTCCGCCAACGTGATCGCCTCTCTGTTCGGCGTGATGGTGGTGGGATACCTGGTCAAGAAGGCACTGAAGCTGGAAAAGCGGGAAGTCAAGCGATTCAACACGCTGGTCTTCTACACGTTCCTGCCCGTCATGCTGTTTCAAAACATCCGCACGTCGGATCTTCGCAGCACGGTGAACGGGCCGCTGATCGCCTATTCGGTGGGCGTGCTGCTGCTTTTGTTTATACTCAGCTGGTGGTTCGTCGTGCGGGTGGAGCCGAGACAGGACCGGCGCGGCGTCATGATACAGGCGTGCTTCCGGGCAAATTTCCTCCTGCTGGGCCTTTCGATGGTGCAGGAGCTTTGCCCGGGAGCGGACCTGGGCTCGGTGGCGCTGCTGACGGCTGTGATGCTGCCCTGCTTCAACGTTCTCGCCATTGTCACGCTGGAATACTTCAACGGCAGCCATGTCAACACCAGGGAGATCGCCGTCGGCATCTTGAAAAACCCGCTCATCATCGCCTCGGCGCTGGGCGTGGTGGTGGCGCTGCTGCAGATCCCCATCCCCTCCTTCCTGGACCGGGTGGTGTCCCAGCTCAGTACGGCGGCGTCTCCCGTGGCGCTGGTGCTGCTGGGCGCGCAGTTTGAGTGGGGCAGCCTGAAGGATCAGAAGCGGCAGCTGGGCATCGTCACAGTGGCCCGGCTGATCGTGTACCCGGCAGTGGCTCTGACCGGCGCGGCCCTGCTGGGCTTCACCGGCGTGGAGTTCGCCACGCTCCTGGCCCTGTTTTCCTCGCCGGTGGCCATCAATTCGTTCAATATGGCCTGCCAGCTGGGCGGCGACGCGGACCTGGCGGCCAACGCCGTGACGGTCACGACGCTGCTCTCGGCGCTGACGATGTTCCTCTGGATATTCCTCTTCAAAATGCTGGGGATGTTCTGAGCCCGCGCCCGCGGCGGAGGACGGACGCCGCAGTGAGGCGGCGGTTTTCAAAAAGATCTTACTGAGTCATAAAGGATAAGTTGCATGAAAGAATTGGTTTCGATCTTCCTGACCTTTTGTAAAGTGGGGGCTCTGACCTTCGGCGGAGGGTATGCGATGCTGCCGATCATCCAGAAAGAGGTGGTGGAGAGCAAGCATTGGGCAACGGAAGAAGAGGTCATGAACTATTACGCGGTGGGCCAGTGCCTGCCGGGCATCATCGCAGTCAACACGGCGGTCTTCCTCGGCCACAAGGTGAAGGGGAAGAGCGGCGGCGTGGCGGCCGCCCTGGGCGTGTCGCTGCCGTCCCTCATCGTTATCGTGATCATCGCCGCCTTTATTCAGAATTTCATCGAGGTCGAGGCGGTGCAGCGGGCGTTTTCCGGCATCCGCATCGTGGTGGCGGCGCTGGTGGTGGACGCCATCGTGAAAATGTGGAAGAAGAGCATGAAGGACGTCTGGTGCTATCTCCTGTACGCCGTCGTTTTTGCGCTCTGTATCTTTACAAACGTCTCGACGATCCTGCTCATTCTCGGCGCGGTGCTGGTGGGGATCGCGATCCAGATGCGGGGAGGCGGTGAAAAGGCATGATGACATACCTGATGCTTTTCATTGAGTTTTTCAAGGTGGGCCTTTTCACCGTGGGCGGCGGTCTGGCCACCGTGCCCTTCCTGTATGAGATAGCGGAAAAATATCCCTGGTTCACCGCGGCGGATGTGGCGGACATGATCGCCATCTCCGAGTCCACGCCGGGACCTATCGGCATCAACATGGCCACCTACGCCGGCTACAACGCGGGGGGCCTGCTGGGGAGCATCACCGCCACGCTGGGCATCATCCTGCCGGAGATCATCATCGTGCTGATCATCGCCAAGGTGCTGACCAAGTTCCAGGAGAGCCGCATCGTGAACGCGGCGTTTTACGGCATCCGTCCCACGGTCACCGCGCTGGTGTCGGTGGCGTGCTTCGAGGTGCTGAAGCTCTCCGTGCTGCGCTGGGACGCCTTCCTGGGCGGAGGCGGCTGGGCGGTGCTGGTCAATGTGAAGGCGCTGCTGTTTTTCGTCCTGGCGCTTTTCCTGATACGGAAGTATAAGAAGCACCCCATCGTGTACATCGGCATGGGGGCGCTGGTGGGCCTTCTGGTCCAGTTCTGAGGGAAAAAAGACCCGGCATGGCGGCCGAAGGAAGGAGGCCTGTTTGTTGTGAATCAGAAAAAAGGGGGACTGTGGACGCCGGATTTTTGCCGCATCCTGGGGGCGAACCTTCTGCTGCTCATCGCAGGGAATCTGCTTTCCAGCGTGTTTGCGCTCTTCATGGTCTCCCGGGGCGGGACGGAGCTGCACATCGGCATTGCCTCCTACCTGTATGCCTTCGCTTCTTTGCTGATGCGGCCGCTGGCAGGCTGGTTTTTGGACCACCGGAGCCGTAAGAGCATCGTCCTGGTGGGACTGGCGGGGCTCGTGCTGGTGCCCTGGGGCTATATCTTCGTAAGCCAGATCGCCGTGCTGCTGGCGATACGCCTCTGCCACGGCCTCCTCTCGGCGGCCACCAGCACGGGCATGACCACCAACGCCTACGACACCCTGTCGCAGGAGGATTTCAACCGGGGCGTGGGCTACTTCGGCTTCAGCAACGCCATCGCCACGGCGGTGGGACCGGGCATGGGCCTGTGGATCTGGAACCGCTATCAGGCGCCCGGCCTCTTCGGCGCCATCTCCGCCGCCACGCTGCTGGCGCTGCTGCTGATCCGCAAGTTCCGCTTTTACAAGATCCCTGAGGAGAAACGGACCCGGCTGCGGGACGAAAGGCTTGCCGACCTGGTCTATGAGAAGGACGCCCTGCCCGCCTCCATCCTGGAGGGCTTCATCGCCCTGGGCAGCGGCGCCATCGCGCCCTACCTGACGCTGTTTCTGCTGCAGCGCGGCGACATCTCCAACCCCGGCCTCTTCTACACCTTCCAGGCCTGCGGCACCTTTGCCTCCCGGCTGTTCGTGGGGAAGATCAGCGACCGGTACGGCGAGGCGCCGCTGGTGTACAGCAGCACGGTGCTGTTCATCTCCGGCATATCGGCGCTCGTCTTCTCGCAATACGCGGGGCTGGTCTTCGCCGGCGCCGTCCTCATGGGCGTCGGCTACGGCTTCACGGTCACGGGTTTCCAGATCATGTCCGTCCGCATCGTCCCGGCGGAGCGGCGCGGCACGGCCGCGTCCACCTATTCCTGCGGCTGGGACGTCTTCGCGGCCCTGGGCGGCCTGCTTTCGGGCGTGCTGCTCACCTATTTCTCCTACCGCACCACCTTCTGCCTGGTCCTGCTCATCTATCCCACCTTCCTGCTGACCTATGTGCTGGTCATCTCGAAGCACCCCTCCGCCTTCCGCAACCAGAAGCGGCGGCAGGAGAGCGGCATCACCGCCGGGGGCGAATGAACGGCCGGGAGGGCCTTATACAAGAACACGGGGAGCCGGGGCGGCGTCGTTTCGGGGAAGCGGCGCGGTCCCGGTTTCGGTTTTCCCGGGAAACGCCCGGCCGGGGCGGGATTTGACATTTCCCGGTGCGGATGCTATGCTCCAAGCAGACTGATGCGGCAGGAAAGGGGGAAGGCGGCATGTACCGGATCTTTGTGGTGGAGGACGACGCGGTCATCGCGGGGGCGGTGCAGCGGCATCTGGAGAGCTGGGGCTATCAGGTGGCCTGCGCGGCGCGGTTCGACGACGTGCTGGCGGAGTTCGCCGCCTTCGACCCGCAGCTGGTGCTGCTGGACATCTCCCTGCCCTTTTTCAACGGCTACCACTGGTGCCGGGAGATCCGGAAGCTGTCCCGGGTCCCCATTTTGTTCCTCACCTCCGCCTCGGACGACATGAACGTGGTGATGGCCATGGAGATGGGCGGGGACGACCTGCTGGTCAAGCCCTTCCACCTGCAGGTGCTCTCCGCCAAGGTGCAGGCGCTGCTGCGGCGGGCCTATGACTTCGGCTGCGGCGCGCGGCTGCTGGAGTGCGGCGGCGCGGTGCTGAACGTGTCCGACGGGACGCTGACGGTGGGGGAACAGCGGGTGGAGCTGAGCCGCAACGAGTGCCGGATCCTGCAGCTTTTGCTGGAGCACCGGGGCGAGATCGTCAGCCGGGAGGCCATCATGACCCG
>JBJDYT010000014.1:0-33219 GCA_051867635.1 Oscillospiraceae bacterium | reverse complement strand
AAGATGGGCAAGACCGCCGGCAACGCCGTGTGGCTGGACCCCAACAAGACCAGCCCCTTCGACTTCTACCAGTACTGGCGCAACGTGGACGACGCGGACGTGATGAAGTGCATCCGCATGCTGACCTTCCTGCCCCTGGAGCAGATCGACGAGATGGATGCCTGGGAGGGCAGCCAGCTCAACACCGCCAAGGAGATCCTGGCCTACGAGCTGACCGCCATGGTCCACGGCCAGGAGGAGGCGGAAAAGGCCAAGGCCGCGGCGAGGGCCCTCTTCGGCGGCGGGGGCGACAGCGAGAACATGCCCGCCACGGCCCTGGCGGAGGAGGACTTTGAAGACGGCGTCATCGGCATTATGAGCCTGATGGTCAAAACCGGCCTCTGCGCCTCCCGGGGCGAGGCGAGACGGCTGGTGCAGCAGGGCGGCGTCACGGTGAACGAACAGAAGGTGGACTCCATCGACGCGGCCTGGGACCGGGAGGCGTTCCGGGACGGGCTCATCATCAAGAAGGGCAAAAAGGTGTTCCACAAGGTCACGCTGCAGTGAGCGGCTAAGAAACGCGGGGCGGTCAAAGGTCACTTTGGCCGCCCTTTTTCCGCGCAACCGCGGTGCAACTCCCTGTTGCGTGATAGTTGGTGGCGAAACGGTACCCGCTTCTGTTAAGCTGGAGACACAAAAACCGAAAGGAGTCCTGATGTATGAATATGACTATGTGGATGATCTTGCCTGGGGCTGTGCTTTTCGCCGCTTTGGCGGCTCTGCTTGTCTCCCTCCTGGTGCTGGCGGTCCGAGCGCTGCGGAAGTATCTCCGCTCCGAAGAGACGCGGCAGGAGGCGAGGGAAGTACGGCGCTCTCTCGCGGCGGTGCTGCGCGACCAGCGCCAGCGCTGCGGCATGACGCAGGAATTCGTGGCGGAGAGCCTCGGTGTCTCCCGCCAGGCGGTGAGCAAGTGGGAAAATGGCAGCTCCGATCCAAGCACCGCCAATCTGCTGGCTCTGGCGAAGCTGTACGGCGTTTCCGCCGAGGAGCTGCTGCGCCGGATGCAGGCGTGAGGCGCGGCGCTCTTAGGGCGCGTTTTAAAAAATTTTTCTTTCCCGCGGGATTTTTGCTCACTTTGCCGGGTATTAGGGATGAAATGCATTTCGGAGGGAACCCAATATGAGAGAGCGAAGCGAATGGGAAGCCCTGGCGGAGAAGTACATGGACACGGTCTACCGGGTGGCGCTGAATGCCCTGCGCCAGCCCGCCGACGCGGAGGACGTGACCCAGGAGGTGCTGCTGCGCCTGCTGAAAAGCGACACGGCCTTCACGGACGGTGAGCATGCCAAGCGCTGGCTCATCCGCGTGACGGTGAACGAGTGCCGCCGGCTGCAGGGTTCGCCCTGGCGGAAGTGCCGGGGGGAGCTCAGCGCCGAGGCGGCGGCGCCGGAGGCGGATGAGCAGCAGCGGGCCCTGCTGGAGGCGGTGCTGCGCCTGCCGGCGAAATACCGCCTGCCGATGTACCTCTATTACTATGAGGGCTACTCGGTGGAGGAGGTGGGCCGCCTGCTGGAGCGCAACCCCTCCACCGTGCAGACCCAGCTGGCCAGGGGCAGGGAGCAGCTCCGCCGGAGCTTGCGGGAGGAATGACTATGGATGAGAGGAACATATACCGGGAGGCATTCTCCCATGTCCGCGCGCCCCTTTCCCTGCGGCAGGGGCTAGCGGAGCTGGACGCGCCGAAGCGCCGCCTGCGCGGACGGGCGGCGGCGGTCCTGGTGGCGGCGGCCATTCTGACGCTGCTCACCGTCTCCGCCGCGGCGGGGGTGTTCGGGACGGAGATCGAAAGCTGGTTTTCCGGCCATTGGGCCGCCCTCACCGGCGGCGATATGAGCGAGGGGCAGCGCCAGACCATCAGCCGGCTCACCACACCTGTGGGCCAGAGCCAGACCGCCGACGATGTGACCGTGACGCTGGATTCCCAGACCACAGACGGGGAAAATCTCTACCTGCTCATTACAGTAAAGGGTATTTGCTTTTCAAAGAAAGAGGCCTATAGCTTCGATGATGTGGACCTTTTCCTCCGGGGCGCGGAGATCGACAGCTATAGCTTTAGGATGCTGGATATCACAGCGGACGGCACTCTGCGCTGCCTGGTGGATGCTTGCTTTTTAAGTCCCATGGAGGAGTCGCTGCGGCTGACGCTGCGGCTGCGGGATCTGGTGAAAGGCCCGGGCCGGGGGACGGAAACGGTGCAGGAGGGCTGCTGGGAGTTTTCCTGCACAGTGGATGCGCCGGAGCAGGCCCAGGCGCTGACCTGCGAGCGCGCGGAGGTGACGTCCTATGACACAGGGAACCGCAAGGTCATCACAACGGAGCTCTGGGATATCCGCCTGACTGCCGCGGGCGTCAGCTTCCGCTGCCGGGATGATATCCTGGGGGAGCTTTATCTTCTGATGAAAAACGGTGAGGAGCTGACCCATGCTGGCGGCGAGCGGCTGGAAGAAGACGGGGCTTTCCGCTATCTTTACATCTGGAAGGTCCCGGTGGACCTGAGCGAGGTCAGCGGCATCCGCATCGACGGGACGGAGATCCCGCTGTCCTGAGGGGATAGCCTTCGGTTTCACCGCTGAAAATGCCCGTTCAACCACAGGTCGTTTTACTCTCCGGCCCTTCCGTGGTACTCTGATGGCAGGAGGTGGTCGATTTGCGTCCTGAAGAATTCGGACCGTTTTTATCCGCGCTGCGAAATGAAAGGCGCATGACCCAGGCGGAGCTGGCGGAGAGGCTCCATGTCTCCACCGCCGCCGTCAGCAAATGGGAGCGGGGCAAGTGCCTGCCGGAGCTGTCGAAGCTGGAGGATATCGCCGCCGTGCTGGGCGTCGGCATCCTGGAGGTCCTGCGCTGCCGGCGCTCGGACGAGCCCATCACGGAGAAGTCCGTGATGGAGGTCTACACGGAGACGGCCAGCCTGTCCAAGGCGCAGGCGAACAAGAAAACGCGCCGCTGGATAGCGGTCCTGGCGGCCGCCGCGGTTTTCCTCGTCTGCTGCCGCTATTTTCCGCTGTACCGCGTGGCGCGGGTCTGGTATCCGAGCTATTACGAGACGGGCGAGATCTCAAAGCTCATGTACATCGGCTCCGCAGACGACAGGAAGACCGCCCAGTACGTGCTGGCGAAGGCGGAGACCGCCTTTTCCGACCTGGATACACCCAGGGACGGGCTGGAGGAAAAGTACGGCCTGCTGGCGCGGTACGCCACCCCGGCGGAGGAGGGGGCCGCGGAGGAGACGCACTCCCTGCGCCTCTGGTCCGCCCGCTTTGACGCCTCCTATGGCTGCGTCTGGGTCTACTATACCCAGGAGACGTATGACGAAGAGGGAAACGCGCTCTCCGGCAGCTGGAACGTCCCCTCCTTATGGTATCTCGGAAAGGCGGCTTCCGGGGAATGGGAGGTGCTATTCATCAAAGAGCATCCCTGAGAGCCCTTTTTGCCACTCTACAGAAGCAGGCGGAGCGTGCTGCGGTGCGCTCTGCCTGCTTTTCGCCTTTTCGGACGGGGGACGCACGCTGCCCGGCGCGCCCGCCCCTTGCCTCGGAGGGGAAAAGCGGGGGAATCCCTTGCCAAGGCTGGGGAAATGTACTATACTGAAGCTGCGGAATTGCGGCGCCGTCTGGCGAAAAACGGGTTTTGCGGACGGCGCTTTCCCCATGCATGAAGGAGGATCCCCATGAAAAAGCTGTTGTTCCTGCTCTCCACTTTGACGCTGCTGCTGGCCCTTTCCACGGTCTCGGCGGCGGCGGTAACGAACGGCGTGGTGAAGGTAGGCCTGTATTACGGAAGCAGCGCGCTGTACAGCGCCAACGCCATGATCGAGGACGGCACGGCCAGCGGCTTTCAGTTCGGCTATTACGACGAAAGCCGGAGCTTCGTCTCCCTGGGCGACCTGGCGGAGACCTCCGTCAGCGTGACGCCCGACGGCAACATCGCCTACAGCGGCGGGGAGATCACCAGCGGCTCCGGCAGCGCCGTGCTGGGCGGCTGGCATGTGCAGCTGCCGCAGCAGTACGGCAGCTTCGCCGCCGCCCAGAGCGCGGCAAGGAGCTATGACGGCGGCTTTGCCGCCTGCCTCGACGGCGTGTTTTATGTCCGCGCGGGCAGCTATGAGAGCCAGAGTGCGGCGGAGAGCGCCGCCGCGTCGCTGGGCGGCACGGCGGTGGGCCCCAGCGCCACCGGCGTCACCGTGACCCGCCGGGGCGAGCGGACCGTCCTGCTGCAGTTCGATTACAGCGGCTGGTACGACCTGGCGCTGCAGGCGCGGGGCAGCGGAGCGCAGACCTGGTTTAAAAACCACCTGTACTACGGCGGCTTTACCTATAAGCGGGTCAGCGGCGGCAACCTGTACGTCATCAACGTGGTGGGGCTGGAGGACTACCTCAAGGGCGTGGTGCCCTATGAGATGAGCAATTCCTGGCCGGCGGAGGCCCTGAAGGCCCAGGCCATCTGCGCCAGGACCTATGCCTGCCGCGTGGGCAGCCGTCACAGCAGCTACGGCTTCGACGTCTGCGCCACCACGGACTGCCAGGTGTATTACGGGATAGACTATGGCTACAGCAGCCACACCGCCGCCTCGGACAAGGCGGTGGAGGACACGGCGGGGCTGTGCCTGTACTATAACAACGGGCTGATCTACGCGGTGTACTCCGCCTCCAACGGCGGCGCGTCTGAGGACGCGAAGAACGTCTGGGGGACCAGCTACGCCTACCTCCTGGGAAAGGAGGACCCCTATGAGGCGTCCATCGCCTCCTCCATCCCCGGGTACGAGTACACCGTGAGCTATACCGCCGCGTCCCTCGGCAGCCGCATGGCCTCCCGCTATTCCGACTACAAGCTGGGCACGCTGCAAAGCGTCTATGTCTCCGAATACACCCCCAGCGGCAACGTCTATGCCGTCACCTTCGTGGACACGGCGGGCAAGACCTACACCGTCACAGGGGAGAAGTGCCGTCTGGCGCTGGGCACCAAGAGCCAGCGCTTCACCATCAGCGGCGGCGAAGGCGGCGGCTGCTATGTGAACGGGGAGGAGCTACCCTCGCTCTCCGGCAGCTACGTTATCTCCGGCAGCGGCAGCGTGACGGCCTTTGAGGGCGAAGCCTACGTCATCACCTCGGACGGCGTCTCCCAGCTGGAGCAGTCCGCGGGCGGCGGCGATATCTCCGGCGGTATCCTCATCAGCGGCACCGGCAACGGCCACAATGTGGGCCTGAGCCAGTGGGGCGCTTACGCCATGGCGAAAAAAGGGTATTCCTACCGGGATATCCTGACGTTTTACTATACCGGAATCACCATCAAGTAAGGATGAACGGCCTGATGAAAACCCATGATTTTTACTATGACCTTCCCCAGGAGCTCATCGCCCAGACGCCGCTTACGCAGCGGGACGGCTCCCGTTTGCTGGTGCTGGACAAGGAGACGGGGGAATGGGAGCACCGGCATTTCTTTGACCTGCCGGAATACCTGCGTCCCGGCGACTGCCTGGTTTTGAATGACTCCCGCGTCATCCCGGCGCGGCTGTTAGGCGCGCGGGAGGGCACCGGCGGCGCCTGCGAGGTGCTGCTGCTGAGCGACAAGGGCGATAAGACCTGGGAGTGCCTGGTGCGGCCGGGACGGCGGCTTCGCCCCGGCGCGCGCATCCGCTTTGGAGACGGGGAGCTCGCGGCGGAGATCCTCTCCGTGACGGAGGGCGGCGGACGGCTGGTGCGCTTCGAGTACGAGGGCATCTTTTTGGAGGTGCTGGATCGGCTGGGCAAAATGCCCCTGCCGCCCTATATCAAGGAGGAGCTGCAGGACCAGGAGCGGTATCAGACCGTCTATTCCCGGGTCAGCGGCTCCGCCGCCGCGCCCACGGCGGGACTGCACTTCACCCCGGAGCTGCTGGAAAAGATCCGCGCCATGGGCGTGGGCATCGGCTATGTGACGCTGCACGTGGGACTTGGCACCTTCCGCCCGGTGAAGGAGGAGGACATTCTCGACCACGAGATGCACAGCGAGTACTGTGAGATCCCGCAGGCCACCGCCGAGCTGGTCAATGAGACCAAGCGCCGCGGCGGGCGGGTCATCTGCGTGGGCACCACCTCCTGCCGCACCGTCGAAGCCTGGGCGGCGGAGGACGGGACGCTGCGCCCCTGCTCCGGCTGGACGAATATCTTTATCTATCCCGGCTACCGTTTCAAGGTGCTGGACGCCCTTGTGACCAACTTCCACCTGCCGGAGTCCACGCTGGTCATGCTGGTGAGCGCCCTGGCGGGGCGGGAGCATATCCTCGCCGCCTATGAGGAGGCGGTGCGGCAGCGCTACCGCTTCTTCAGCTTCGGCGACGCCATGTTCATTCACTGAAACGCTTGTCCCGTAAGGGGAGGAAAGGAAAATACCATGACAACGCTTGCCTATCGGGCCGTACCCAATATGAGCGACGAGCTGGTCTCCTGGCTGAACGCGGAGGGGATCTATACGCTGGAGGAGCTGCAGGCCGTCGGCAGCCAGGAGGCCTTCCTCCGCATCCGCGGCCGCATCAGCGAGCGGCCCTTCCACACGCTCTGCAGTCTGGAGGCCGCCTGCCGGGGCGTATTCAAAAACGAGCTGGATCAGGCCGCGCGGCAGGAGCTGCGCCGCTTTTACGAGTCGCTGGACGCATAGGAAAGGACTGCTATGTTTCGTATCATCAAACAGGAGGGGCGCGCCCGGCGTGGCGAGTTCCGCTGCGCCCACGGCGGGACCGTGCAGACCCCGGTGTTCATGAACGTGGGAACGCAGGGGGCCATCAAGGGCGGCGTGAGCGCTCTGGATCTGAAAGAGCTGAAATGCCAGATCGAGCTGAGCAACACCTACCATCTCCACCTGCGTCCCGGCGACGAGGTGATCAGGCGTCTGGGCGGGCTGCACCGTTTCATGCGCTGGGACGGACCCATCCTCACCGACAGCGGCGGCTTTCAGGTGTTCTCTCTCTCGGGCCTGCGCAAGATCAAGGAGGAGGGCGTCACCTTCGCCTCCCATCTGGACGGGCGGCGCATTTTCATGGGGCCGGAGGAGAGCATGCGCATCCAGGCCAACCTCGGCTCCGACATCGCCATGGCTTTTGATGAGTGCGTGGAGAACCCCGCGCCGTACCAGTATGTGAAGGACTCCTGCGAGCGGACCTACCGCTGGCTCGGGCGCTGCGTGGAGGCCCACGGGCGCTTCTGCGCCGAGCCGGACGCGGTGAACCCAAATCAGATGCTCTTCGGCATCAACCAGGGCGGCACCTATGAGGACCTGCGGGTGGACAACATGCAGAAGATCGCCCGGCTCCCCTGCGACGGCTACGCCATCGGCGGTCTCGCGGTGGGGGAGGAGACGGAGGTGATGTACCGCATCATCGACGCGGTGGAGCCCCATATGCCGGCGGACAAGCCCCGCTACCTCATGGGCGTGGGGACCCCCTCCAACATCATCGAGGCGGTGGCCCGGGGCGTGGATTTCTTCGACTGCGTTATGCCCGCCCGCAACGCCCGGCACGGGAAGCTCTACACCTGGTCCGGGACGCTGAACATCCGCAACGAGAAGTACACGGAGGATGAAAGCCCCATCGACCCGGACTGCGATTGCCCCGTCTGCCGGACCTTCACCCGGGCCTATCTGCGGCACCTGTTCAAGGCGGAGGAGATGCTGGCCATGCGCCTGGCGGTGATGCACAACCTCTATTTCTACAATACGCTGATGGAGCGCATCCGGGATTCGCTGGACGCGGGAACCTTCCGGCAGTTCAGGGAACGGTACAGCGGGAAGCTTGAAAAACGCATCTGATATTCAATAATGAATGAGCCCCTCCTGCGGTGGGGGAGCATTTGTCAAATATCCGCAGGAGCGGGGAAACTGCCTATTGCAATCCCCGGAAATCTTGGATATAATCACATTTGTTAATACTAAAAGGAAAAAGGAGTCACTGACACTATGGATCTTTACAGCATCGTTATGATCGTCGTTTTGCTCGCCATTTTCTACTTCTTCATGATCCGGCCGGAGAATAAGCGGAAGAAGGCGGCCCAGGAGATGCGCGACAGCCTGAAAAAGGGCGACAGCATCACCACCATCGGCGGCCTGAAGGGCAAGGTCGTCATGATCACCGACGAGACCGTGATCTTTGAGACCAGCGAGGACCGCGTCCGCATCGAAGTCGCCAAGTGGGGCATCTCCACCAACGACACCGCCGCGGCCGCCGCAGCCGCTGCCGCCGCCGAGAAGAAGGGCAAGAAGGCGGAGAAGCCCGCCGAGGCCCCTGCCAAGACTGAGGCTCCTAAGGCGGAAGCGGAGACCAAGAGCGAAGAATAAGCAAAAACCATTCATAAAGCGCGCCTCCTCTGGAATAGGCTTGTAGCAAGCCACACCAGAGGAGGTTTTATTATGCCGAAGGGAATTCCGGGAAAAGGGAAGCAGTGGGCCGTCGGGCTGCTGCTGACGCTGCTGCTTTACGCGCTGGCACCCCTGCTGTTCGCCTGGCTCGCCGTCAAAGGCTGGATGGATGCAGAGGGCCTGCTGCTGCCGATGGCGCTGTCCGCCGCGCTCGCCGCCGCCGTGGGAGGCGCGTATCTCACCCGCCGGGGAAAGCTCAGCGTGTTCGCCGCGGCACTGCTGGCAGGGCCGGGGGCGCAGCTCATCGCCGCCCTCGTGGGCTATCTCGCCTTCGGCGGGGCCGAATGGGACGGCAGACGCTGGGCCCTGCCCGTTGTGGGCTTCGCCGCGGCCCTGGCGGCAGGGCTGCTGTCCACGCGGCGGTCGGGGGAGAGGAAGGCGCGGAGCCGCGGCGGCGGGCGGAGCAGACGGAAATGAGACGGGAGCTCTATGGTAAAAATCAACAAAAAACCGGCGGCGGGAGTTTCAAAAAGAGCAGGCGAGCAAAAACCGCCGTCATTTTGACGGACGAAGGGCAAAGGCACATCTTGACAATAGAGCTGCCGCTCCCCCACAAGATGTGGATAGGGGAGGCGGGGAGAGGGTCGAATCCCCACTTTTATTTACGGAGTTTACATAAAGTTATTTACATAATATTTTGTCATAATAAACAAAGTTTGTGTTTTTGCGCCTTTTTCCCTTGCACGAAAAGCGGTATTGCCATATTATTATTAAAGCGCAGGTTTACAAATCAACCGTCTGTTTTCCGATCCGCCGCATAGAATAGATGCGAGGTGAGAGCATGCAGACTGTCAGCCGTCTGAAAGCCCGGCCTGTGGAGAGACGCTCTCTGCTGTTGCTGGGGCTTTTTGGCCTTTGCTTTTTGTTGGGCCTGTAT
This sequence comes from Oscillospiraceae bacterium, assembly GCA_051867635.1. Lineage (GTDB taxonomy): Bacteria > Bacillota > Clostridia > Oscillospirales > Oscillospiraceae > RGIG5472. Next base: position 23,915 of record JBJDYT010000014.1, on the reverse strand, counting down.
TTGGGACAGGTCGTTTCCGCGCGGCAGGCGCCGGTGGTGTCCTCGGAGCTGAGCCGGTACCTCACCGGCTATGTGGAGCTGTCGCCCGGGTATCCGTTGTCCCTCAGGAGCTTCCTTGCGTCGTTCCTGGTCTATTTCCGCTATCCGCTCCTGGCCTTTTTGCTGGGGTTTGCCTCTTTTGGCGTATTGCTGCTCCCTGTGCTCAGCGTGCTGCTGGCGTTTTCCTTTTCCTATTCCGTCTGCTGCTTTGTGGCAGCCTTCGGGGAGAGGGGGATCCTGCTGGCCCTGGCGGTGCTGGGGCTGCGTTACGTGCTGACGCTGCCGTGCTATGTTTTGCTGGCGGAGCAGTCGCTGCGCACCTCGGCGGAGCTGGCGCAGTATGCCTTCGGGCAGGGCAGGCGGGGCGGCGCGCCGCTGTACGGGCGGCGCTATTTTATCCGCTTTTTGGCCGCTTCGGCGGTGCTGGCCGCGGGCGCGGTGCTGGACGTGTGGCTGACGCCGTGGCTGCTGCAGCTGGCGGGCGGCGGCCTCACGTGAGCGGGATCTTATCAGAAGGAGGGGGACGTCTTGAGCGATTATATCCAGGACTACCAGGGCTATCTGGAGCACGAGAAGCACTCCTCCCCCAACACGGTCAGCTCCTACGTCCGGGACCTGCGGCAGTTCCAGGACTACCTCCGGGAAAACGGCCGGACGGACCTGCGGCGGGTCAAAAAGGAGCAGGTCCAGGCCTACACGGACTGGATGCTGGGCCGGGGCAAATCCCCCGCCTCCGTCACCCGCTCCCTGGTGTCGCTGAAGTCCTTTTACGCCTATCTCATGACCCGCTCCCTGGTCAAGACCAATCCCGCCCGGGGCGTCACCACCGCCAAGGTGGAGCGCAAGTATCCCCAGGTCCTGACGAGCAAGGAAGTGGAGCTGTTTTTGGAGCAGCCCCAGTGCGTGGACGCCAAGGGCATCCGGGACCACGCCATGTTGGAGCTGCTGTACGCCACGGGTATCCGCGTCAGCGAGCTGATCTCCCTGAACGTGTCGGACGTGAATCTCAGCGCGGGCTTCATCCGCTGCGAGAGCCGGGGCAAGAGCCGCATCATCCCGCTGTACCACGTGGCGGTGAAGGCACTGCAGGACTACTTGAAGGACGTCCGCCCCCAGCTCATCGCGGACGAGGCGGAGACGGCCCTTTTCGTCAACATGAACGGCGAGCGCATGAGCCGCCAGGGCTTCTGGAAGATCATCAAGTACTACCAGGAAAAAGCCCAGATCCACAAGGACATCACGCCCCACACCCTGCGGCACTCCTTCGCGGCGCACCTGCTGGAAAACGGCGCGGACCTGCACGCCATACAGGAGATGCTGGGCCACGCGGATATCTCCTCCACCCAGATCTACACCCATGTGGTGAAGAACCAGCTGAAGGACGTCTACAACAAGGCCCATCCAAGGGCGTAACGCTACATAAGCCGGACTTTCCCCGGAAGGGAAGGTCCGGTTTTTCTTTTCTCCGCCCGGGCGGGCAAAAGTGGCTATTGCGCAACGGCGGCCCGGTTTGCTATAATACAGTTTACGGGCGGGCCGGCCGGCGCCGGACCGCCGGTACCTGCGCGCAGGCGAAGAGGAGGGACTGTACCGTGCGTATCCTTGGCATCGACCCCGGCGTCGCCATCGTGGGCTTCGGCCTGATCGAGTCGGAGCGGGGCCGGGACACCATGCTCCGCTATGGGGCCATCACCACGCCGGCGGGCCTGCCTCTAGCCAAGCGCCTGTACCAGATCGAGCGGGACATGGAGGAGCTGCTGCGCCTGACGGAGCCGGAGGTGATGGCGGTGGAGGAGCTGTTCTTCACCAACAACATCACCACCGGCATCGCCGTGGCCCACGGCCGCGGGGTCCTGCTCGCCACGGCGGAGCGCATGGGCGTGCCGCTGTATGAGTACACCCCCATGCAGGTCAAACAGGCCGTGGTGGGCTACGGCAAGGCGGAGAAGCGGCAGGTCATGGACATGACCCGGCGGCTGCTCCACTTGAGCGATGTGCCCCGCCCGGACGACGCGGCGGACGCGCTGGCCATCGCGCTGTGTCATGCCCGCTGCGCCACCTCACTATTGCAAAAGCAGAACCTCACCGCCAAGCAGACCATTTAAGGAGTCCCTGCCATGCTGTACTTTGTGGAGGGCAACGTCGCCCTGTTGGAACAGAATCTCGCGGTCATCGACTGCGGCGGCGTGGGCTATGCCTGCGCCACCACCAACCATACCCTGTCGCGCCTTAAAAAGGGGGAGAGGGTCCGGCTGTATACTTACCTGAACGTCCGGGAGGACGCGGTGGAGCTGTTCGGCTTCGACACCCAGCGGGAGCTGGCGTGCTTCCGCCAGCTCATCGGCGTCTCCGGCGTGGGGCCCAAGGCGGCCCTGGCCATCCTCGGCGCCGTCACGCCGGACGCGCTGGCCTTCGCCGTCCTCTCGGGGGATGAGAAGGCCCTCACCGCCGCCCCCGGCGTGGGCAAGAAGATCGCCCAGCGCATCATCCTGGAGCTGAAGGACAAGATGGCCCAGGCGGAGAACGGCACGGGCTTCGCCGTCCCCGCCGCCCCGGGACAGACCGCCATCGGGAGCAAGGCGGCGGAGGCCGCCGCGGCCCTGACGGTGCTGGGCTATTCCGCCCAGGACGCCGCCGAGGCGCTGAAGGGCCTGGACGTGGAGGGCTTGCCGCTGGAGGAGCTCATCCGCCAGGCGCTGAAAAGGATGGTGCGGGGATGAGCGGCAGTAAGAAGACCCAGGCCGCCAAAAGCGGCATTACCTTCGGCGCCTGCCTCGCCATGGTCATCTCCTACACCACCTGGCACTCCGTGGGCTGGGCTATCCTCCACGGCCTCATGAGCTGGGCCTACGTCATCTATTTCATCCTGCGGTACTGAGGAGGCGAGCCCTTGAGCATCGATTTCGGAAACGACATTTACGGCGAGCCGCTGGTCTCCAAGACCCTCCTGCCGGAGGACGGAAATGAGGCGACGCTCCGCCCCAGGAGCCTGGAGGACTATATCGGCCAGCAAAAGGCCAAGGAGAACCTCTCCGTCTTTATCCAGGCGGCAAAGCAGCGCACCGAGCCGCTGGACCATGTGCTGCTCCACGGCCCGCCGGGCCTGGGCAAGACCACCCTCGCGGGCATTATCGCTGCGGAGATGGGGGTCAATATCCGCATCACCTCCGGCCCCGCCATCGAAAAGGCGGGGGACCTGGCGGCGCTGCTGACGAACCTCAATGAAAACGACATCCTGTTTGTGGATGAGATCCACCGGCTGAACCGCTCGGTGGAGGAGATCCTGTATCCCGCCATGGAGGATTACGCCCTGGATATCATCATCGGCAAGGGCCCCTCCGCCAACTCCATCCGCCTGGACCTGCCGAAGTTCACCCTCATCGGGGCCACCACCCGGGCAGGCCAGCTCTCCGCGCCGCTGCGGGACCGCTTCGGCGTGTCTCTGCGGCTGGAGCTGTACACGGCGGAGGAGCTGAGCCGGATCGTAGCGCGCAGCGCCCGTATCCTCCGCGTCCCCATCGAGGAGGAGGGCGCCGATGAGATCGCGAAGCGCTCCCGGGGCACGCCCCGTATCGCCAACCGCATCCTGCGCCGCGTCCGCGACTTCGCCCAGGTGAGGGCGGACGGCGTCATCACCCGGGCGGTGGCCGACGAGGCCCTCTCCGCCCTGGAGATCGACTATCTGGGCCTGGACCCCATCGACCGGCGTATGCTCCAGGCCATCATCGGGCAGTACGGCGGCGGTCCGGTGGGGCTGGAGACTCTGGCCGCCACCATCGGCGAGGAGTCTGTGACGCTGGAGGACGTGTATGAACCGTATCTGATGCAGCTGGGGTTCCTCAGCCGCACGCCGCGGGGCCGCTGCGCCACGCGGAGGGCCTATGAGCATCTGCACCTCCCGTTTCCCGGGGACGGCGCCGGCGGCGCCATGGAGCAGCTCACCATCTGACTATCGATAGGAGTATCTAATATCATGGGAAAATTGTTTGGAACAGACGGCATCCGCGGCGTCGTGGGCGAGAATCTGACGGCTGACCTGGCTTACCGCGTGGGGCAGGCGGTGGCCTCTGTTTTGGCGGAAGAGGCGGGGAAGGCGCCGGTCATCACCATCGGCAAGGACACCCGCATCTCTTCCGATATGCTGGAATGCGCCCTTATCGCGGGCATCTGCTCCGTGGGCGGCAGCGTCGCCCCCCTGGGGACCATCCCCACGCCGGCGGTGGCGTACCTCACCGTGGAGCAGGAGGCGGACGCGGGCATCGTCATCTCCGCCTCCCACAACCCCTTTGAGCACAACGGCATCAAGGTCTTCAACGGCAGCGGCTACAAGCTGCCCGACGCCACAGAGCAGAAGGTGGAGGAAAAGCTCCTCTCCGGCGCGCCCATGGAGGAGAAGAAGGGCGGGGAGATCGGCCGCCGCTTCCACGGCATGCGCCAGCTGAAGAAGAACTATATCCACCACCTGCGCTCCTCCATCGAGAGCGACCTCTCCGGCATGCGCATCCTGGTGGACTGCGCCTGCGGCGCCGCCAGCGCCACCGCGCCGGAGCTGTTCGGCCTGCTCAACGCCCACACGGCGTTCATCGCCACGGAGCCGGACGGCGTCAACATCAACGACCGCTGCGGCTCCACCCACCTGGAACGGCTGGCGGAGCAGGTGGTGGCGGGCGGCTATGACGTGGGCGTCGCCTTCGACGGGGACGCGGACCGCTGCCTGCTGGTGGACGAGACCGGCGAGGTCATCGACGGCGACAAGGTCATGGCCATCTGCGGCCTGGACCGCAAGCGGAAGGGCAAGCTCAGCGGCAACACCATCGTGGCCACGGTGATGTCCAACCTGGGATTGCACGAGTTCTGCGCCTCCCACGGCATCGACCTGGTCTGCACCGGGGTGGGGGACCGCAACGTGCTGGAGAAGATGCTGGAGTGCGGCTACGCCGTGGGCGGCGAGCAGTCCGGCCACACCATCTTCCGGGAATTCGCCACCACCGGGGACGGCGAGCTGACGGCGCTGCAGTTCCTGCAGGTCCTGCACGAGAGCGGGATGAAGGCCTCGGAGCTGGCCGCCGTCTGTCCCCAGTATCCCCAGGTGCTGAAGAACGTGGAGCTGGAGAACGTGGCGGGCCGGAAGGAGCAGGTCATGGCGTCGCCTGTCCTGCGGGAGGCCATGCAGCGGCAGGAGGAGGCCTTCGGCGGAGAGGGGCGGCTGCTGGTCCGCGCTTCCGGTACGGAGCCGCTGATCCGCATCATGGTGGAGGCGAAAACCAGGGAGCTGGCCGAATCCGTGGCGGATCGCTTCGTGGCTTTGGTGAAATCGCTGTGATTCGCGCCAGAATCCACAAAAAATTGTTAAAAAAGCTTGACAGATTTGAAACAAATTATTTATAATAAGTACTGTTATGGAAGAGCAATTCGAGAAGCTGTCGGCATTGAACGATGAGGAGCTTGGCGTTCTCGCCGCCTCCGGCCGCGCCGCGGCGGAGGAGCTTCTCGTTCTCCGGTATGCCCGTCTGGTCCGCGCCCGGGCCCACTCCCTGTATCTGGTGGGAGGGGACAGCGAGGACCTGATCCAGGAGGGCATGATCGGGCTGCTCCACGCCATTCGCTCCTACGACCCCGCGAAAGCGGCAAGCTTTCGCACCTTCGCTGAAACCTGTGTCCGCAACCGTTTGTATTCGGTGCTGCGCTCCGCCAACAGCGAGAAGCAGGCGGCGCTGAATCAGTCGGTTTCCTTTGATACCCCTTTCTTTGATGGCAACTCCTATGCCCCGGATGTCCCGCGATACGCTTCCTCCAATCCGGAAGACCTGGTCATTGATGAGGAACGGTTTTCCGCGCTTTTCGCCGGTATCCAAAAGCAACTGTCCGCATTTGAAGGGAAGGTTTTAGGGTATTATTTAAAAGGCTATTCCTGTCGGGAGATCGCAGGCCTGACCGGCCGTTCCCCGAAGTCTGTGGACAACGCTGTGCAGCGCCTCCGGCGCAAGATCGAGCAGCATCTTTTTCCCGGCGACATCAGCGGAAGCTGATCGCAATATATTCTTTTCTAATCTAAGAGAGGGCAAGATCATGTACGAAGATAAGACTTTAGTGTGCAAAGAGTGCGGCAACGAGTTCGTTTTCACCGCCGGCGAGCAGGAGTTCTACGCGGAGCGCGGCTTCCAGAATGAGCCCCAGCGCTGCAAGGCCTGCCGTGACGCCCGCAAGAACGCGGCCCGCGGTCCCCGCGAGTACTTCACCGCTGTCTGCGCGGCCTGCGGCGGCGAGGCGAAGGTTCCCTTCGAGCCCAAGAGCGACCGTCCTGTCTACTGCAGCGAGTGCTTCGCCAAGATGAAGGAGCAGGGCTGATCCCTTCCATTCCTGTCCAAAAAACACCTGCCGCGAAAGCGGCAGGTGTTTTTTCGCGTTTTTTCCCTTTTTCCCGCAATATACTTGAAAAAAGGGGGAAAAGTGGGTATAATATCATATACATTTTGATTCTGTGGAGGAAACACATCATGATCGAGATCACGAAGGACACCATCATCGGCGATATTCTGGATATCGCGCCCCAGACCGCTCCCATTTTCATGGGCATCGGCATGCACTGCCTGGGCTGCCCCTCTTCCCGCGGCGAGACCGTGGAGCAGGCCTGCATGGTGCATGGCGTGGACTGCGACAAGCTGCTGGAGCTGGTGAACGAAGAGGCCAACAAGCCCGCCGCGAAGTAAACACAGCGCCGCATCGGAGAACGCATACGCTTTCGTATGCGTTTTCTCTTCTGTCCGGCGGCCTATGCGTCCTCCAGCCGCCGGGTATAGCGGGGGAGGTAGAGGAGCCGCCCCTCCCGGCGAACAGACTCCATCAGGCTGACCTGATTGATTTCGCTGACGCTGCGGCCCAGCGCCCGCTCCACCTGCTCCAGGTCCGGCGTCCCGTCCGGGACGAAGCGGCGCACCAGCGTCAGATGGGGCCGGAAGGCGCGGCTCTCCAGGGAAAAGCCCTCGGCGCGGAGGTTCGCGCAGACCTGGCGCTGCAGCGCCAGCAAAGGGGCGCTGCGTTCCGCCCCCGCCCAGTAGAGGTCCCCGAAGGCGCCGATGCGGCAGACCTCCAGGGAAAAGGCGGGCGCATGTATGCGCGCCACAGCGTCCTTCGCCGCGTCCAGGCGGTCCGTTTCCCCCAGGAAAGCCAAGGTCATATGCAGGTTTTCCGGCCGGGTGAAGGTCCCCCGGCCCTGCCGGCGCAGCGCGCCGATGGCGGCCAGGAGCCGCCGCTCCGTTTCCTCGGAAAACCGGATGGCCACAAAAAGACGCATGAAAGCACGCTCCTTCCGGCGGCACAGCGCCGCCTTTTGCTCGCAGCTTCAGCTTAGCACATCGCACCCGGGAGGGAAAGAGCCATGGCGGAAAAAAATCTATCGCTGCAGCCGCGCCTGCGCCGTCTGGCGGAGCTGGTGCCCCAGGGCGCTTGCCTCGCGGACGTGGGGACGGACCATGGGTATATCCCGGTCTTCCTGCTGCAGACGGGCCGCATCGAAAGCGCCGTCGCCTCGGATATCGGCCGGGAGCCGCTGGAGCATGCCCGGCGCACCGCGGCGGAATACGGCCTTACGGACCGCATCGACTTTCGCCTCTGCGACGGGCTCGCCGGTTTTGCGCCGGAGGAGGCGGACTGCATCCTCATCGCCGGCATGGGGGGCGAGACCATCGCCGCCATTCTGGAGGCCGCGCCCTGGCTGCGGCAGGGGAGCCACAGGCTGCTGCTGCAGCCCATGACCCGGCAGGAGCTGCTGCGCGTCTGGCTCACGGACCACGGCTTCCGCCTGGAGGAGGAGCATCTGGTGCGGGACAAGGGGACGATCTACAACATCTTCTGCGCCGCGGCGGGCGAAGCGGAGCCGCTGACCGAGGCGGAGCGCTTCGGAGGCGTGGGGCTGGCGCAGGACCCGCTGTACGGCGAATATCTGGCGGGGCAGATCCGGAAGCTGAAGCAGGCGGCTTCGGGGCTTCGGCAGTCCAGGGACGGCGCAGCGCAGGAAAAGGCCGCGGCCATGGAGCGCACGGCGGCGCTGCTGCAGGAAAAGAAAGGGGAGTGGCTGCATGCCCAAGGTACATGAGATCGAATCCGCCCTGTTTGACTGGGCGCCGAAGGAACTGGCGGCCTCCTGGGACAATGTGGGGCTGCTGGTGGGCGATCCCGCGCAGGAGGTCACCGCCGTGCTGGTGGCGCTGGACGTGACGGAGGCCGTGGTGGAGGAAGCCGCCGCCATGGGCGCGGAGCTGATCGTGGCCCACCATCCGGTGATGAACTGCGCCTGGCGCCCGGTGCAGGCCCTGCGGGAGGACGATCCCCAGGGCCGGACGCTGCGCAGGTTGGTCAAGCGGGGCGTCTCCGCCGTCTGCATGCACACCAATCTGGACGCGGCGGTGGGCGGCGTGAACGACGCTTTGGCGGAAAAGCTGGGCCTTACCGGGCTGGAGCCCCTGGGGGAGGACGGTATCGGCCGGATCGGCACGCTGAAAACGGAAAAAAGCCTTGCGGAATACATGGAGACTGTGGTAAAATCTTTAGGCTGTCATGGCCTGCGCTACCGTTCCGCGGGAAAGAGCGTACACCGGGTAGCGGTGGGCGGCGGCGCCTGCGGCGGGTATATCGAAGCGGCGCTTGCCAAGGGCTGCGATACCTTTGTCACTTCGGACCTGAAGTATAACGACTTTCTCGATACCGAAGGGCTGAATCTCATCGACGCGGGCCATTTTCCCACGGAGAACGTGATCTGCCCCGTCATCGCCCAGCGGCTGGGCCGCCTGTTCCCGGAGCTTACGATCGTAACATCCGCTTCCCACCGGGAGGCGTTGGATTACTACATTACTGCTAAGGAGAGTTGAACTATGTCCGGACATTCCAAATGGCATAATATTCAGAAGACCAAGGGCGCGGCGGACGCCAAGCGCAGCGCCGCCTTCACCAAGATCGCCAAGGAGATCATTGTGGCCGTGAAGCAGGGCGGCAGCGGCGATCCCGCCAACAATTCCCGCCTGGCCACCGTCATCGCCAAGGCCAAGGCCGCCAACATGCCCAACGACAACATCAAGCGCACCATCGATAAGGCTCTGGGCGCCGGCAACACCGACAACTACGAGTCCGTTACTTACGAGGGTTACGGCCCCTGCGGCGTGGCCGTCATCGTGGAAGCGCTGACCGACAACCGCCAGCGCACCGCGCCGGAGGTGCGCCACTACTTCGACAAGTTCGGCGGCAACCTGGGCGCGCAGGGCTGCGTCAGCTGGTCCTTCGACCGTAAGGGCGTCATCATCATCGACAACGAGGACGGCGACTATGAAGAGGACGCCGTGATGATGGACGCGCTGGACGCCGGGGCAGAGGACTTCTCCCCTGACGAGGACGTGTTTGAGATCACCACCGACCCCGACAGCTTCAACGACGTGGTGGCCGCGCTGGAGGCCAAGGGCTACGTCTTTGCCTCCGCTGAGATCGCGCTGGTGCCCCAGACCTATGTGAAGCTCACGGGCGAGGACGACGTGAAGAACATGAACAAGCTCCTGGACGCGCTGGAGGAGAACGACGACGTGCAGAACGTCTACCACAACTGGGAGCAGGAGTAAGACTGCCGCGCAGAGAACAAGGACCAGCCGGCCCTGCGGGCCGGCTGGTCCTTCGAATTTTTCCCCGCTCCGCCGCGGAAGAAGGGCGGTCCCTCCGCCCCTATGTTAAAAAAATGCAAAATCCGCTTGCCAAAAAATGATTTTCACTCTTGCAATTCACTTTTTGTCTGGTATAATACTTTTCGTCTGCGAAATGGAAGCTTTTTCCGCTGTTTCGCGAAAACTATGAATCGAGGTAACCACCTATGAATCGTGCGAAAACTTCCCGGATGGCGCAGCTGGCCCTGCTTCTCGCCGTGGTGCTGCTGATGGCCTTCACCCCCCTCGGCTATCTGAATGTCGGCCCGCTGTCCATCACCTTCCTGGTCATCCCCGTGGTCATTGGCTCCATCGTGCTGGGCGCGAAGGCCGGCTGTTTCCTGGGCGCTGTGTTCGGCATCACCAGCTTTGCCCAGTGTTTCGGCATCAGTGCTTTCGGCACCGCGCTCATGGCCATCAATCCCGGGGCGACGGCGGTGGTCTGTCTGGTCCCGCGCGTGTTGGTGGGCCTGCTGTCCTGGCTCGTGTACCGCGCGCTGGAAGGGAAGCGCATCGCCTGCTACGCCGCCTCCGTTACCGGCTCTCTCACCAATTCCGTGCTGTTCTTGGGCGGCGTGGTGCTGTTCTTCGGCAACAGCGATTACATCCGGGCCTTCGGCAACAACGTTTTCGAGATCCTCATGACGCTGGGCCTCGTCAACGCCCTGGTGGAGGTCCTGGTCTGCACCATCGTGGGCGGCCTGCTGGGCCGCGCCTGCCTGGCGTTTCTCAAGAAGAAGGAGGCCTGAGGGCGTCCCTCCGCAGCGGCCGGAAAACGGTCTCTGCCTTTTTCCTAAGAAAAGAGCGGCGTTTTCACGCCGCTCTTTCCATATAGGCACGAGTAAGTCTGTAAGCCGGGTTCTGTATTTGACAGTCATCTATCTAGGCGCACCGTTGCCGGCACGCTCAAGCCACCTCCCGGAAGCGGTCGGGCCGACCATCTGCTTCCACCACGGTGTTGCTCCGGATAGAGTTTACAGCATCGCACTGTCTCCAGCCGATGGGTGAGCTCTTACCTCGCCTTTCCACCCTTACCGCGCCGGTATCCGCTCCCGAGAGAGTGGGCCCGGCGCGGCGGTATATCTCTGTTGCACTTTTCCTGAAGTCGCCTTCGGCGGGCGTTACCCGTTATCCTTGCCCTGTGGAGCCCGGACTTTCCTCATGGCGGGCCTTTCGGCCTCGCCCCGCGACTGTCTGGCTTACTCGCACGGCCCATTTTACAGGAAAGCCGCCGGATTGTCAACGAGAGAAACGCCGCCGCGCGTCGGGTGAGGGCCCTGAAAAGCTCGTTGTATTTTGCTTTCCCTTGCGGTATAATAGCCGCAAAGCGGCTATTATACCTTATAGACGATCGCCCTTTCGCTCCCGCCTGGCGGCGGAACCGCGAAAGATGGCGGGAGCACGCCGCGAAGTGGCTATTATACCTTATAAACGATCGCCCTTTCGCTCCCGCCCGGCGGCGGAACCGCGAAAGATGGCGGGAGCACGCCGCGAAGCGGCCGCGATGCATCTTACTTATAAATGACCGTCACTTGGCCCTGTCTGGCGGCGGGGCGCAAAGGACGGTGCCGCCAATTATTCGGCCCGTTTTCTCACTGCCCGCGTGGGACGCGGCGGGAGCGATGCGCTGTCAGCGGGTCATCATTTTGCGCCTGTGGGCAAAAGGAGCGTTTTTCATGAATCTGGAGGAATATCTGGCGGGCCTCGCGGGAAAGAGCGTGGCCGTCATCGGGGTCGGCGTCAGCAACACGCCGCTGATCCGCCTGCTGCGTTCACACGGTATCGCCGTTACCGCCTGCGATAAAAAAAGCCGGGAGGCGCTGGGCGCCGCGGCGGAGGAGCTGGAGGCCATGGGCGTTCGCCTGCGGCTGGGAGAGGGGTATCTCCGGGACCTTAAGGAGGATGTGATCTTCCGCACGCCGGGCCTTCGCCCCGACGTGCCGGAGCTGCAGGCGGCGGTGGCGCGCGGCAGCGTGCTGACCTCCGAGATGGAGGCCTTTTTCGAGGTCTGTCCCTGCCGTATCCTGGCCGTCACCGGCAGCGACGGGAAGACCACCACCACAACACTGGTCTCCGAGCTGCTGAAGGCGGCAGGGAAGACGGTGCATGTGGGCGGCAACATCGGCCATCCGCTGCTGGCGGAGGCGGGAGAGATGTCGGCGGAGGATTTCGCCGTGCTGGAGCTCAGCTCCTTCCAGCTCATGACCATGGGCCGGAGCGCGGATGTGGCCGTGGTCACCAATCTCTCGCCCAACCACCTGGACGTGCACAAGGACTATGCGGAGTATATCGCGGCCAAGGAGAACATTTTCCTCCACCAGGACGAGCGCGGCGTGCTGATCCTCAACGCGGACAACGCCGACGACGTGAAGCTGGCGGAAAAGGCCAGGGGAGAGGTCCGCTGGTTCAGCCGGCAAAAGGCCGTTGCAAACGGTGTCTACCAGCAGGGGGAGGAGATCTTCTCCGCGGAGAACGGCAGCGTGCGGAAGGTGCTCTCCGTAAGCGATATCCGCATCCCCGGCACGCATAACATCGAAAACTACATGGCGGCCATCGCCATGGTGCGGGGCCTGGTGCCGGACGAGGCCGTCCGGCAGGTGGCCCGCAGCTTCGCCGGCGTAGCCCACCGCATCGAGCTGGTGCGCACGCTGCGGGGCGTCCGCTACTACAACGATTCCATCGCCTCCAGCCCCAGCCGCACCATCGCGGGGCTGCGTTCCTTCCCGGAGAAGGTCATCCTCATCGCGGGAGGCAAGGACAAGGGTATCCCCTATGACGACATCGGCCCTGAGATCAGAGCGCATGTAAAGGCGCTGTTCCTTACAGGCATGACCAGTGAAAAGATCCGCCGCGCCGTGACGGATTCCCCGGATTACCGGGCGGAGGAGCTGCCCATTTGGGAGTATGAGGACTTCAGGGAGACCATCCTCGCCGCGGCGGCTTACGCCAGGGACGGGGACGTGGTGCTGCTCTCGCCTGCCAGCACCTCCTTTGACAAATTCCGGAATTTCGCCCACCGGGGCGATACCTTCCGGGCCATCGTGGAAGAATTGAAATAAGGAAAAGCCTTTCCCGCATACCTTGCTTTGGTGAGGTATCATGAGACTATGGCTCCTGCGGTTTCGGCGCCGCTACCGGAAGTGGATCGCGCTGTGCCTGTTTCTTTTTCTGCTGGCGGGGTCGAGCTATGTTTTTTTCGCCCAGATGCAGCCGATCATCGGCCGCCTGGCGGTGGCCCGGGTCTCCAACCAGGTCAGCCGGGTGATCTCCACCGCCGTGAACGAGGCGGTGACCCGGGGCGAGGTGGAGTATGACCGGCTCATCTCCTTTCAGAAGGACAACGAAGGCCGCATCACCGCCATATCCAGCAACATGGCGGAGTTCAACCGCCTGCAGACGCTGATCGACGCGGACGTGCTGGAGCGCCTCGCGGAGGTCTCCACCAGCACCCTCAGCGTTCCGCTGGGGACCCTTTCGGGGCTGACGCTGCTCTCCGGCCGGGGGCCGTCCGTGGAGGTGAGGATGCAGTCCGTGGGCTCGGCGGTCTCCCGCTTTGAAAACGAGTTCACCTCCGCCGGCATCAACCAGACCAAGCACCGCATCGTCCTGACCGTGGACGTCAGCGTGAGCATCCTGCTGCCGGGCTTTTCCACGGCTACGCAGGTCTCCGGCTCCTACGTGGTGGCGGAGACGGTGATCGTGGGCAGCGTTCCGGAGAGCTACACCTACTTCCACGGAAGCGGGGAAGAGATCGAAGACAGCATCATCAACGACACCTGAGAGAAGGAGCAAGGCTATGGACTACCGTGAAGAGATCCGCGCGCTGCGCAAACAGCTCAACGAGGAGAGCTACCGCTACTATGTGCTGGATCAGCCCACGCTTTCCGACTATGACTATGACATGCTGCAGCGGCGCCTGGCGCAGCTGGAAAAGGAGCACCCGGAGGAGATCACGCCGGATTCCCCCACCCAGCGGGTGGGAGGCGCGGCGCTCTCCTCCTTTGAAAGCTATGCCCACCGCGTGCCGCTGGAGAGCCTGCAGGATGTGTTTGACCGGGAAGAAGTGGAGGATTTCACCCGCCGCATGGGCGAGGCCCTGGGCGAGGTGCAGTACACGGTGGAGCCCAAGGTGGACGGCCTTTCCATCGCTTTGGAGTACCGCGACGGCGTCTTTTACCGGGGGGCCACCCGGGGCGACGGCCGGGTGGGGGAGGACGTGACGGAGAACCTCCGCACCATCCGCTCCATCCCCATGACCCTGCCGGAGAAGCTGCCGCTGCTCATCGTCCGGGGCGAGGTCTATATGTCCAAAAAGGTGTTCCGGGAGCTGAACGAGCAGCGGGAGCTGAACGAGGAGCCCCTCTTCGCCAATCCCCGGAACGCCGCGGCGGGCTCTCTCCGCCAGTTGGACCCGAAGGTGGCCGCCAGCCGCCGGCTGGACGTAGCCATTTTCAATTTGCAGTACGCGGAGGGGCGGGAGTTCAGGACCCACGCGGAAACGCTGGAATACATGCGCGCGCAGCAGTTCAAGGTCATCCCCTACAAGCTGCTCTCGAACCTCGAGGAGATCACCGCGGAGATCGCGCGGCTGAACGAGGAGCGGGAGGCGCTGCCCTTCGACATGGACGGCGCGGTGCTGAAGGTGAACGATCTGGCGTCCCGCCGACAGCTGGGCAGCACGGCCAAGAACCCCCGCTGGGCCATCGCCTTCAAGTATCCCCCGGAGAAGAAGTACACCCGCGTCACGGATATCATCGTGCAGGTGGGCCGCACCGGCGTGCTGACCCCCAAGGCGGTGCTGGAGCCGGTGCGCCTGGCGGGTACCACCGTCACCAACGCCACGCTGCACAACCAGGACTATATAGCAGAAAAGGACGTCCGCATCGGGGACACCGTTTTGGTGCAGAAGGCAGGCGAGATCATCCCGGAGGTGCTTTCCGTGGACAAGGATAAGCGCAGCGGGACGGAGGAACCCTACCTGCTGCCGTCGGTCTGTCCCGTCTGCGGCGCGCCCACCGCCCGGGACCCGGACGGGGCCGCCATCCGCTGCACCGGCGCGGAGTGCCCTGCCCAGCTCCTGCGGAACCTGACCCACTTTGCCTCCCGGGACGCCATGGACATCGACGGCCTGGGCCCCGCGGTGATGCAGAACCTCATCGACGCGGGGCTGGTGCGAAGCGCGGCGGACCTCTACGACCTGCAGGCGGATAAGATCGCTGAGCTGGACCGCATGGGGCAGAAATCCGCGGAGAATGCGGTGGCCGCCATCGAAAAATCCCGGGACGCGGGGCTGGAGCGCCTGCTCTACGCCTTCGGCATCCGCCAGGTGGGGGCGAAGGCCGCCAAGACCATCGCCCGGCACTTCGGCACGCTGGACGCCCTTCTCGCCGCCACGGAAGAGGAGCTGACCGCCATCGACGACGTGGGCGCCATCACGGCGCAGTACCTGCTGCAGTGGCTCCACAGCGAGTCCGCGGCGGACCTGATCCGTCGGCTGAAGGAGGCCGGTGTGCGCACGGACTGTAAAGAAAAAGTCCTTGACACACGCTTTGCCGGAAAGACGTTCGTCTTCACCGGAGAGCTGGCGCACTTTGACCGAAAGGCCGCGGAGGCGCTGGTGGAGCAGTACGGCGGCAAGGCGTCCTCCTCCGTCTCGAAGAAGACCGCCTTTGTGGTGGCGGGGGAAAACGCCGGCAGCAAGCTGAAAAAGGCCCACGACCTGGGCGTGACGGTGCTGAGCGAGGAGGAGTTCCGGGCCATGGTGGAGGATGGCGCCGAGACCGCGTCCGTCGCAGCGTCCCAGACCAGCCTCTTTTGATGCACAGGAACGCCCGAAGCGAAAAACTGCTTGAGGCGTTCCTTTTTATTGCAATATAAGGGGGATAGCAGTATGGCGCGGCATGTGACCGTAACGGAATATGACCCTTCCTGGCAGGAGAAGTTTGAAGCCGAAGCAAGGCTGATCCGGGATATTCTCGGCGAAAACTGCGTGGCGATCCACCACATCGGCAGCACCGCGGTGCCCGGGCTCGCGGCCAAACCGATCATCGACCTGATGCCGGTGGTGCACGATCTGGGACCTGTGGACGCGGCAGCGCCGGCGTTTGAACGGATCGGCTACGAATACATGGGCGAATTTGGCATCGCCGGCAGGCGCTATCTGCGTAAGGGCGGCGAGGAGCAGACCCATCACGTCCATATTTTTGCCGAAAGCAGCGCGGCGGATATTCAGCGCCATTTGGCCGTCAGGGACTATCTGCGCACGCACAGGGAAGCCTGCAACGCCTATGCCGCCCTGAAAACGGCGCTTGCTGAAAAGTACCCCTACGATATCGACGGATACTGTGACGGCAAGGATGCGTTTGTGAAGCAAATGGAAAAAGAGGCGCTGCGGTGGAGCCGCGGCAGGTAACCATCGGCCTGGCTGCCGGGAAGCAGGGCTGCGCCGCTGCATCTCTATACTTTGCAGGGGGACTGTCCGCCGAAAGGGATAAAAAAACGTGTACCGCATTTCGCGGTACACGTTTTTTACTGTTTTTTCTGCGTCCGTATCTTAGAAGATGGCGACCACGGCGCCGTTGTAGCTGTCGGCGATGTAGCTCTTCACAGCCTCAGTCTGCAGGGCCTTGACCAGAGCCTGGATCTTCTCGCTGCTCTCCTCGCCGTTGCGGCAGGCGATGATGTTGGCATAGGTCTGGGCGGCGTCGCCGGAAGCGTCTTCGATGGCCAGCGCGTCAGCGATGTTCAGGCCGGCCTGCAGGGCATAGTTGCCGTTGATGACGGCGATGGTGCCTTCGTTGCTGTTGGCCAGCTGGGAGGGGACCATGTCGGCCTGGACAGCCTGGATGTCATAACCGCCGTTGTCCACGATGTCGAGGGTGGTCACGCCGGCGGCGGCGGAAGCGTCCTCAGGCAGGGTGATCAGGCCTTCCTGGGCCAGGAGGAGCAGGGCGCGGGTCTCGTTGCTGTCGTCGGCGGGGATCAGGATGGTGGCGCCGTCCGCCAGGTCAGCCAGGGAGGCAACGCCGTTGCCATAGAGGCCGAAGGGCTCATAGTGGATCAGAGCGGCGGAGACCAGGTCGGTGCCGTTGGAGGCGTTGTAGCTCTCCAGATAGGGGGTGTGCTGGAAGTAGTTGGCGTCCAGCTCACCGTCCGCCAGGGCCTTGTTGGGCAGGATGTAGTCGTCATAGACCACGATCTTCAGCTCATAGCCATCGGCCGCGAGAGCGTCCTTCACCTGCTCCAGGATCTCCGCGTGGGGAGTGGAGCTGGCGCCGACAGTGATGGTGACGAGCTCCGCCTGCTCATCGCCGCCTTCGGCGTCGTCGGCGGGCTCATTCTGGCTGCCGCAGGAGACCAGGAGGGAAAGGACCAGAGTCAGTGCGAGAAGAATGGAAGTCAGCTTTTTCATGATATGTACTCCTTATAAAATAAATAATTTTTTGTTGATGTATGGACCGGTATGCGCTTTTTTCAGCAGGCGCCCCACATTCGCGTCAGGCGCCAGTTGGCGTGCGTCAGCCGTGTCAGGGATCGGTTCATGGGTTTTCTCCTTTCCGCCGTCACTTATTGATCCGCTTGTCGCTCTTGCGTACGATCCGCATGCCCAGCTCCTGGATGACCTGTACGATGATGACCATGAGGAACACGCAGAGCCAGGTGATGTCGGGATTGCTGCGCTGGTGGCCGTAGATAATGGCGATCTGGCCCAGGCCCGTGCCGCCGATGGTGCTCGCCATGGCGGAGTAGCCGAGGATGGTCACCATGGAGATCACCGCGCCGTTGATGAGGGAGGGCTTCGCTTCGGGGATCAGCACCTTGCAGATGAGCTGGAAGTTGCCGGCGCCCATGGACTGGGCCGCTTCGATCACGCCGGCGTTGACCTCCTTGAGAGAGGACTCCACCATGCGGGCCACATAGGGCGCCGCCGCGATGATGAGCATGACGATGACCGCCTTGTTGCCGAGAGACGTTCCCACCACCAGCTTTGCCACCGGGAGCATGGCCACCATCAGGATGATGAAGGGGATGCTGCGGAAGAAATTCACGATGAAGCCAAGCAGGCGGTTGAGCCAGGGGAGGGGAGCGATGCCGCCGCGGTCCGTGATGTGAAGGACCACGCCCAGGGGCAGGCCGATGACATAGGCGACGGCGGAGGAGATGAGGGTCATGTACAGCGTCTCCCAGACGCCCAGCTGGATGAGGCCCGCATCCCAGAGCTTTGTAAACATTTCAGACATACCTTACGCCTCCTCCCGGAACGTGATCTGATTGGTGCGCAGCCAGAGTAGGATCTTTTCGGCCTGCCGCTCGTCGCTGGGCAGCTCCAGGATCATGTGGCCGTTGATGACGCCGTCCAGCTCCCGGGTGTCGGCGAAGAGGATGTTCACCGGGGCCTGGCAGTCCAGCACCATCTGGGAGATCACCGGCTTGTCGAAGCGGTCGTCGTTGAAGATGAGCCGGAGCTTTCTGCCGCCGGAGGTGTTCAGCGCCGTGCGGTCCCGGGGAAGGATCAGCTCCCTGGCGATGTCGGAGGTGGGGTTCGTAAAGACCTCGCTGACCTTGCCCTCCTCCGCGATCTGGCTGCGGTCGATGACCGCCACCCGGTCGCAGATCTGGTCGATGACCCGCATCTCGTGGGTGATGACCACGATGGTGACGCCCATGGTCTCGTTGATCTCCTTCAGCAGGTCCAAAATGGAGCGGGTGGTGTTGGGGTCCAGGGCGCTGGTGGCCTCGTCGCAGAGCAGGTACTTGGGATTGGTGGCAAGGGCCCGGGCGATGGCCACGCGCTGCTTCTGTCCGCCGGAGAGCTGGGAGGGATAGGAGCCGGCGCGGTCCGCCAGGCCCACCACTTCCAGCAGCTCCTTGGCCCTGGCGCGGGCCTTTTCCTTGGCGACGCCCGCGATCTCCAGGGGGAAGCAGACGTTCTTCAGCACCGTCCGCTGCTCCAGGAGGTTAAAATTCTGGAAGATCATGCCGATGGACTGCCGGACCTGCAGCAGCTCCTTTTTGGAGAGCTTCGTCAGGTCCTTGCCGTCCAGCAGCACCTGGCCGGAGGTGGGACGCTCCAAGAGGTTGATGCAGCGGACCAGCGTGCTTTTTCCCGCGCCGGAAAGGCCGATGATGCCGAAGATCTCGCCGTCCCGGATGGTCAGGTCGATGCCGCTCAGCGCCACGATCTCCTGGTCCGCCGTGCGGTAGGTCTTGTTCAGGTTCCTGATTTCGATCATGCCTTGCAAAGCTCCTTTTCCGAACAACAAAAAATCAGGAAACTCACCGTTTCCTGATCCAGGCCGTTCCAGAATATCTTTCAATCCGGAAAATCAGATGGACTTGAAACAAGGCGAGTCATGTTTTTGCGCACGCATCATCATGCACATGCCGAACATGTACATCATCATATCCATCATCATGTTGTCAGTCTTGACGGCAGAACGCATATGACCCGTCTCCTTTCCTCGATTTGAGGGCATTATACGCCAGGGAAATGCCTTTGTCAAGCGGGAGTTTTGCAGTTTAAAGAGCAAAATGCAGGGAAAGGGCCTTCAAAACGTCCGCAAATTGCATGAATTCCTGCAAGCGGAAAGAAAAGCGCGGAATAATGCCGCCCTTTTGCACACAGGAACGCCGCGCTCCGGGCCCCGCTTTTTCCAGATCTGACAAATTTGATGAAATTCGGCGGACAGGCGGCGGACGCGGCGGCAAAATGCGGATTTACGAAAGCTGTCCCGTGTGGTACACTGTCAGTGGCTTTCGACGCCATATCTGATTTTACGGAGCGCGCTTCCCGCGCCCGCAGCGAGGAGGGACGGACATGGAGCTGCAGCATCCCTATCCCGGCGTGGGGAAGGGGGAGGGCGTGAGCTACGGCGGCGACCAGCGCCGCTGCGGCGACGGGGTCATGCGGCGCTGCGGCTGCGGCGTGGTCTGCGCCGCGGACCTGCTGCTGTACCTCCACCGCCATCATCCCGGCTGCCGCATGGCGCCCTTCCGCAGCGTACCGGAGGAGGGGCCGCTGACACAGCAGCAGTACGACGCGCTGACGCGGCGGCTGCGGCGGGGGTATTTCCCGCTCGTGTATCCTTTCGGCCTGAACGGCCTGACGCTTGCGGCGGGGCTGAACCTCTTCTTTCGCCGCTACGGCGTTCCCTATACCGCCCGCTGGGGCGCGGGGCGCGGCAGGCTCTGGCAGGCCGCTGGGGAGATGCTGGCGCAGGACCTGCCGGTCATTCTGGCGGTGGGCCCCAACCTGCCCAGGTTCTGGGAGAAGCAGTCCCTGCGGCTTTACCGGGGCCAGACGCCGCCTTACGTCCCGGCGGGGCGGGTCAGGGCGCATTTTCTGACGGTGACGGCCATGGACGGCGAGTGGCTGCGCATCTCCTCCTGGGGGGCGGCCTACCATCTCCGGCGCGCGGAGTTTGAAGACTATGTCCGGCGCTATAGCAGCGGTCTGGTGAGCGATCTGCTGTACCTCCGCCCTGCGGCGCGGGGAAAGACGGCTGGGCCCGGGGAGGGCCGGAAAGGCGGGCAAACAGGTGAAGGAACAGGTGCTTGAAGTAGTGGCCGCTTTTTTGCATGACAGCGGGCGTTTTCTCCTCTGCCGGCGCCCGCCGCAGAAGGCGCGGGGCGGCCAGTGGGAATTCCCGGGCGGCAAGATCGAGCCGGGGGAGACCGGGCCGCAGGCCCTTGCCCGGGAGTGCCGGGAGGAGCTGGGCGTGGAGATCGCGGTGGAGCAGGCCGCGGCGGAGGTGGTGTACGCCTATCCGGACGTGACGGTCCGCCTGACGCTGTACGCCGCCCGCGTGGCGGCGGGCGCGCCCCGGCGGCTGGAGCACAGCGCCTTTGCATGGGTCACGGCGGAGGAGTGCGCGGGCTATGACCTCTGCCCCGCGGACCGCCTGCTGCTGGACGCGCTGGGGAAAGAGACTGTAAAAATGCCGGGGCCGGAGCGCAGCGCCCCGACGGAAGAAGCATGAGAGGAGAAGCATATGGAGGGAAAGATCGGTTTCATCGGGATGGGCAGCATGGCTCAGGCGATACTGCGGGGCTGGAAGAGCACGGACCTGTTCGCGCCGGAGCAGTTCGCCGCCTACGCGCCCCATCAGGATAGGCTCCGCCGCCTGGCGGAGGCGCTCGGCTTCACGCCCTGCGGGGACTGCAGCGACATGGTGCGCCGCTGCCGCGTGCTGATCATGGCCTGCAAGCCGGACCAGATCGAGGGGGTGCTGGAGGAGGTCGCGCCGCTGCTGTCGGGCAAGGCGCTGCTCTCCATCGCCGCCGGCTGGGACTTCGCCCGCTATGCGGCGCTGCTGCCAAAGGACGCGCGCTGCCAGTTCATCATGCCCAATACGCCGGCTATGGTGCGGGAGGGCGTGTTCCTGTTTGAGGAGGAAAACTCCCTGCTTCCGGAGGAGCTGCGGGAGGTCAGGACCTGGTTCTCCGCCCTCGGCACGGTGGAGACCGTCCCCTCGAAGCTCATGTCCATCGCGGGCGCCACGGCCGGCAGCGGCCCCGCCTTCGTGGATATGCTGATGGAGGGCCTGGCCGACGCCGCGGTGAGCTTCGGCATGCCCCGGGACATGGCCTACCGCCTGATTTCCCAGATGGTGGTGGGCAGCGGCAGGCTGCTGCAGGAGACCGGGCAGCATCCCGGCGCGTTGAAGGACGCGGTCTGCTCTCCCGGCGGCTCCACCATTCTGGGCGTGGAGGCGCTGGAGCAGGCGGGCTTCCGCGCGGCCTGCCAGGCCGCTGTCCACGCCACCATGCGCCGTGCGTGAAGCGAAATCACAGCAGAAAAGGCGAAACGCGCCGGGAGCCGCAAGGTCCCCGGCGCGCTGTTTTGCCGCTTATCCGTTTTCCGGTGTGTCAAAGCTGGGATTCATGAAATAGACGTTCTTCTCGTTCATCCTGTCCTTCGCCAGCCGCAGTCCCTCGCCGAAGCGCTGGAAGTGGACGATCTCCCGCTCCCGCAGGAAGCGGATGACGTCGTTCACATCCGGGTCGTCGCTGAGGCGAAGGATATTGTCGTAGGTAACGCGGGCCTTCTGCTCCGCCGCCAGGTCTTCCGTCAGGTCGCAGATGGTGTCGCCCTTGGCCGCCATGGAGGCGGCGTTGTAGGGCCAGCCGGAGGCCGCCGTGGGATAGACGCCCGCAGTGTGGTCCACAAAATAGGCGTCGTAGCCGGCGGTCCGGATCTGCTCCTCTGTCAGGTCCCGCGTCAGCTGATGGACGATGGTACCCACCATCTCAAGGTGACCCAGTTCCTCTGTACCTACAGAGTATCTGTTTTGTACCGCTCCGCCGCATACGGTGGGGATGGCGGGATCTGAACCCTCGCGGATACGGCCGCTTTTGCGGCGGAAGGCTCCCTGCGCCAAAGGGGAAGAATGGGTTTACGATATGGAAAAAACAGGGGAAAGCCCTTGTTATGGACAGGCGTCTGTGCTATACTGACAGCAGACGATTTTTGGGAGAAAGGCCTCGGTCTTTCCCACAGAAAAGCGAATGTTTTGGCCGCGGCCCGCCATAAGCGCAGGCTGGGCAGCCATATTATGAAGGAGGCGCATTTTACATGGATAAGAAGACGACCTATAAGCTGACCTACGGGCTGTTCGTCCTGACCGCCCGCCTGGGGGACAAGGACAACGGCTGCATCATCAACACGGCGGGGCAGGTCACATCCAAGCCCAACCGGCTCTCCATCGCGGTCAACAAGGACAACCTGACCCACGATATGATCAAGGAAAGCGGGAAGTTCAACATCTCCGTCCTCAGCGAGGCAGCCCGCTTTGAGACCTTCCAGCACTTCGGTTTCCAGTCCGGCAGAACGGTTGACAAGTTTGCCGACTTTACAGACTGCCGCCGCAGCGCCAACGGTCTTTACTATGTCACCGCCGGGACCAACGGCTATTTCAGCGCCACAGTGGAGCAGGCCGTCGACCTGGGCAGCCACACCCTGTTCATCGCTGCCGTGGACGATATGGAGGTCCTGTCGGACGTTCCCTCGGCCACTTACGCCTACTACCAGTCCCAGATCAAGCCGAAGCCGGAGCAGCCCGCTCCCGCCGGGAAGACCGTGTGGCGCTGCACCGTCTGCGGCTACACCTATGAAGGGGAGGAGCTGCCTGAGGACTTCATCTGCCCGCTGTGCAAGCATCCCGCCTCCGACTTTGAAAAGGTCGTCCAGTGACGCGCAAACGCCAAAACAGCTGCTGCCGGGCATCCTGACGGATGCCCGGCAGCTTCTTTTGTAAAGGGGAGGCGGTCCGCCGGGGTTCAGACCGCTTTTCCCATTTCATAGGCCTCCGCCATGAACTTCGTGCCCTTGACCTCGCCCTTTTCGTAGACGCCGGTGCCGCGGATGACGCCCATCTCCCTGGCACCCTCCACGCAGTCGGCATAGCCCCTGAAGCAGGCCAGGGTAGTCTCCATGGAGGCGGTGTCGCTGTCGGCGGCGGTCATGATGTAGTAGAATTCCTTGTCCCGGACCTCCGTCCAGCGGGCGACGCTGCGGTCGATGAGGGCTTTGAGCTGGGCGTCGATGGCGTAAAAATACACGGGGCTCGCCAGCACCAGCACGTCGGCGTCGATCATCTTCTGCAGCACCTCCGCCATGTCGTCCCCGATGGCGCAGCGGCCCGTCCCGCGGCAGGCGTAGCAGCCGCGGCAGAAGCCGATCTCCTTCTCCGCCACACGGATCTTCTCCACTTGGTGTCCGGCCTCCCGCGCGCCCCGCATGAACTCGTCGCAGAGGAGGTCGGAGTTGCCGCCCTTCCGGGGACTTCCGGACAGGATCAAAACTTTCTTGCGCATCATCTTGTGCTCCTTTACCAGTTTTTGGTTTCTTTGGCGCAGTCGCTCTGCTTTTTGCGCTCCTCCACCATTTTCACGAACCATTCTACCATATTCGGGTCGGTGTGGGAGAAGAATGCGCTCTGTTTTTGGTCGAGCTGCGCGATGGCGGCCATATCCGCCTCGTCCAGCGCAAAGTCGAACACCCGGAAGTTCTCCTCCATGCGCTCTATATGGGTGGACTTGGGGATGACCACGATGCCCCGCTGCAGATGCCAGCGGAGGATGACCTGGGCCGCCGTCCTGCCGTGCTTTTCCCCGATGGCCTGCAGCTCCGGCAAATGGAACATGCCGCCCCGGCCCTCGCCGAAGGGGGCCCAGGCCTCCAGCTGCACGCCG
>JBJDYT010000013.1:0-7808 GCA_051867635.1 Oscillospiraceae bacterium | reverse complement strand
TCAGGATGCCGCCGCCGCTGCCGGTAAAGCCGCAGACCCAGCCGATGCCGCAGCCGAGTACCATGGCCAGGGCCGTCTTTCCGGCGGAGAGCAGCTGCCGGCCGCCGGAGGCGTCAGCCCCCTGGGTGATGGGCCGCAGGAGGAATTTGACGCCGAGGGAGATGGTGGTCAGCATGGAGAGGTAGCCCAGGCCGTCCGGCTGGGCGCGGCTGAAGAGATACCCGCAGTAGCTGCCCGCCACGGTGCCGATGAAGGCCGTCAGCGTGACCAGTGCGCCGTTTTTCAGGTCGATGTTCTTGTTCTTGTAGTAGGTGTAGGCGGAGAGCAGGCTCGCCAGAACGTCCGACGCCAGCGCCACCGTCACCGCGTCGTAGCTGGCCCAGCCGCAGACGCTGACCAGGACCGGGGTGATCACCACGGCGGCCGAAAGCCCCGCGAGGCCGGTGACAACGCCGGCTCCCAGGCCGGCAAAAATATAGACGATCCAAAGCATAGCGTGCATCTCTCCCCTGCTCTTCTGCGTGATGGGCGCCGCTTGACAGCGGCACAGGCAGATTATATTATACAAGTGTCGCATTGACAACAGTCAGTTTCGCGGCAGCTGCTGCGGGCAAGACAAAGCAGGCTGTTTTGTCTCATTGATCTGCAAAAAATAACGGAGGATACGCTATGGAAAAGGAGAACCAGCGCATCGCGCTGAGCAAGCGGCTTTTGAAGAAGGCGCTGCTGCGTCTGCTGGCGCGCAAGGAGCTCGGCAAGATCCGCGTCACAGAGCTGTGCGAGGAGGCCTCCATCAACCGCGCCACCTTTTACCGCCACTACCAGACACCGCTGGACGTGCTGAAGGACATTGAGCGGGACTGCTCCGACGATCTGAAAAAGGCCCTCTCCCCGCCCCAAACGGTGGAGGACTTCCGGCGGGTGACGGAGCAGATCTGCGTCTACCTCTACGACCACGCCGCCACGGTGAGGCTCCTGCTCCAGTGCCGCACCGCCGAGGACATCGTGCGGGAGGTCAGCGGCAGCCTCTGGGCGGCGGGCAGCGCGCTGGAGGAATACGCCGGCATGGACCCGGCGACCCGGCAGCTCGTCACCGCCTTTCTCGGCTTCGGCTCTTACCACATGCTGCGGCAGTGGATGACGGAGGACATACCGAAAACGCCCCAGGAGATCGCGGCGCTGGTGTTCTCCCTGTCGGACCTGCGGGGCAGGCCGCTGTAACAGGGCGCGTTTATGGGAGGATAGCATTTTCAATGCACCGTGCCGCATAGGTGGCAAGGCGCGCCCCCTTGGACGGGTCGAAGCTGCTGATCCCCTTGATGAGGCCGATGGTGCCGATGGAGATCAGGTCCTCCTGCTCGTCCGTCTGCGTGTAGTATTTTTTCACGATGTGAGCCACCAGGCGCAGATTGTGCTCGATGAGCTCCCGGCGT
Organism: Oscillospiraceae bacterium; assembly: GCA_051867635.1. Lineage (GTDB taxonomy): Bacteria > Bacillota > Clostridia > Oscillospirales > Oscillospiraceae > RGIG5472. The sequence continues at coordinate 6,375 of JBJDYT010000013.1, read as the reverse complement.
GCCTCCATATCCCCCTGGGCGTAGCGTTCCAGACAGCGCTGCTCCTCCGCCGCCGAGAGGGGCCGGGGAAAGGAGCCCACTCCATTCCCCGACATCCGGAGCGTGAAGAACATACTGTTGGTCAACAGGTACAGCAAAGCAGGCAGCATAGCGTTCCTCCTATTCTCCCTCCAGTCTATGGCCGGCCGGGAAGTCCCTATGCGCCGCAGACAGGCCCTGCCGCAGGGGCAAAAAAAGAGCCGCCCCCCAGGCGGCTCTTCTCTCGTTCTCTTTCAAATAGCAGGCGGCAATCCCGGCTCCTTCACACGCTGCCGGGCTGTCTGCTCACTTGACCCGTTTGAAAGCGGCAGAAAGCAGATTCGCTGCTATCACAATAAACAGGAGCGTGACGAATACAGTCAGCCACACGCCCAGCGGGGTGCTGCTGCATTTCCCCTGAAAATATCCGTTGGCGGACGCCAGCGCCATGAGTAGGGCAACTGAAATGACCGTCTTCCTTTTCCCTGTCTCTTTCATCTGCCCGCACCGGTCCTCACTGCCCCGCCCCCTCCGGCGGCTCCTTGCGCGTAATCCCGCGCTCTCAGCAGACCGGCTCTGTCGGAATGATGAGCGCCGCCAGCAAATAGGCCAGGATGCCCGCGCCCCAGCAGATTGACAGCAGCACCCAGGCCAGACGCACCAGGGTGGAATCGATGCCGAAATACTGGGCGACGCCGCCGCAGACGCCCAAAAGCTTCTTATCTGTGAGGGACTTGTACAGCCGTTTCGGTTCCATAGAGCAACTCTCCTTCCCGCGCCGCGAGACCGCAGGCACTTCTCATCGGACGCTTTTCTTAAATCAGTAGTATACCACAAAGCGCCGCCTTTTTCAACGCTTTTTCCCCAGCCTCCCGAAAAGTGGGAACGTCATGGGCCAGATGAGGCCCGCGCAGAGCACCACCGCGAAATAGCGGATGGCGTGGGCCGCGGCGTGGCCGCCGAGAAGCGCCAGCAGGGGCGCCTTCAAAAACGTCTTGACCGCCAGCACCAGCGCCAGGCCCAGCGCCAGCTTCAGCCCCTGGGCCCACCAGACCGCCTCCGTCTCAAAGCCGATCCAGTTTTCATCCAGCCAGTAGACCAGGGCCACCCCCACGGTGGCGCCCAGCAGCGTCCAGGCGTTCTTCACGCCCTCGGCCAGGTTCGCCTCGTCGATGTCCGCGGGAAAGGGGTACTGCTCCACAAACAGCACGAACAGCAGCGAAAGCAGGACCATCACGCCCAGCAGGCCGTACAGCTTGCGGGCCCGGCGATCTCTCCCCTCCGCGAACAGGGGGCGCAGGGCGAACACCAGCACCGCCGCCGTCAGCAGGGCCGCGCCCACGTCCAGCGGCGTGTGGACCCCCAGGTACAGCCGGGAAAAGGCCACCAGCAGCACCAGCGCCAGGCAGAGCGCCCGCAGCCAGCGCCGCCGGGTAAACAGAGCGATGCTGCCGAAGGTGCCGGCGGCGTTCTGGGTGTGACCGCTGGGGAAGGAGTAGCCCGTGGCCCCCTCCCTGGCGGACTCCACGATGGTGAAGGAGGGGTCCTGCACCCAGGGCCGCGGGACGCGGAAAAAGAGCTTGCAGAACTGGTTCAGTATCGTACCGAAGAAGCCCACCGACAGCAGGTAGTACCCCTCCCGCTTGTTGACGCACCAGAAGATACACAGCGCCAGCAGCAGAAAAGCCGCCTCCGACCCCAGCTCGGTCACGGCGGACATCAGCGTGTCCAGCCAGGGGGTGCGGATGCTCTCCAACAGTTTCAGCAGTGCCATAGCGGACTTCCTTTCCCGTTCGTTCTCTGCCCCTATGGTACCACATTCCCCCCGTTTTGCAAGGGGGCATTTCCCCCGGCCAGCCGCGGCGCGGCGGCAGCAAAGGCGGCGCCCCGTTTGGGACGCCGCCTTTGCTCTGTCTTATTTGTTCTTGTGCCGGAGCACGATGCTGATACAGAGGGCAAAGCAGCCAAGGTACCCTACCATGCAAAGAAGCATAAACACCAGCGCGTTAGTCGCCATATTCATTTCCTCCTTCCGGCCCGCCGGGGCCGCCGAACCTGTTTCTGTGACGCTCTGTCATCGTCTCATTTGTGATGGGCGGAGACCCCTCAGTTCTTCCGGCTCATGGGGCCCTTCGCCGTCTTCCTCGCAAGTACGCCGTTGAGGAGGAAAGAGATCACCAGCAAAATGGCGAACTGGAAGAAAATGGTACCCAGGTTCTCCTTTTCAAAGGGGGACCACCAGTTATCGGGGTACCAGCCGATGGACTGGACGCCCCACCAGCCCACCAGCAGCACCACGATGACCGGCATGAGATACATGCTGCCGCAGTAGTACCACTTGGGGAACTTGTAGTCCGCGTACTCGGTGTTGATCTCCTCGTCCAGCGCCTTCTTCACGCCGTACTTGATGATGGCGACGGCGAAGAGCAGACCGGAGACCATGAGGCCCACGCCCCAGACCCAGTCCTGGTTGGCGCAGAAGTCCACGTTCCAGGCGGAGAAGGCGCCGATGAGGAAGCTGACGCCGCTCACCAGCAGCACCGCCTTCTTCCGGCTCACGCCCAGGTCCATGATATTGCTGGCGCCCACCTCCACCATGGAGAACATGCTGGTGAGGGCCGCCGCGGCCATGGCGAAGAAGAACACCGTGGAGACGATGCGGCCGCCGGGCATGGTGGAGAAGAGCTGGAACAGGTAGATGAAGGTCATGCCGTAGTTGCCCGCGCCCACAGCCTCCATGGCCGCGCCGCCGGAGGGCGAGAGGGCGAAGATGGCGGGCAGGACCACGAAGCCGGCCAGCAGCGCGCCGATATTGTCGCCGAGGCCCATGATCATGCAGTTGTTGGGGATCTCCTCCTTCGCGTCCGTATAGGCCGAGAGGGTGATGATGAAGCCCCAGCCGGCGCCGGTGGACCAGGCGGCCTGGGTGAAAGCGTTGAGCCAGGTGGTGGATTTGCCGAGATAGCTCACATCGATGGTAAAGAGATAGTCGAGCCCCGCGGAGGCCCCGGGCAGGCTGCAGGTGTACACCGCCACGATGGCCAGCAGGATCAGCAGCCCGGGCACCAGGATCTTGCAGTAGCGCTCGATGCCCTTGGAGATGCCCTGGTACACCACAAAGCAGGCAAGACCCATGCAGATCAGGTGGAACAGCAGGACCTCCAGGGAATTGGCGGTGAAGCCGTTCCATAGATTCGTGGTGTATTCCAGGGTCATATTCTTCTCAAAGGCGGTCAGCGACGCCCAGAAGTATTTCGCGCAGTAGCCCATGACCACGGAGTAATAGCTCAAAAGCAGGGTGCAGACGCCGCAGACCCAGATGCCCATCCAGGCGAACTTCTTGCCCATGAAATCACGGAAGCCGCCGATGGTGCCCAGACGCGCCTTTTTGCCCATGACCATCTCCGTAGACAGCAGCGGCACCGCGTAGATCAGCATGGCGATGGTCCAGGCCACGATGAACGCGCCGCCGCCGTTGGAGGCGCAGACACGGGGAAAGCGCCAGACGTTGCCCGTGCCGATGCACATACCAAGTGCCGCCCATATGTAGCCCCAGCGGCTGGAAAACTTGCCCTTTGTGTGTTCCATCCAGAGATACCTCCTCTCACGGCGGATGCGCTCCGCGCGTCCACTCCCTCTGTGGGCCGGCGACCAGGGGCCGCCGCCCGGCCTCTCGCTTCCTTCAAAAAATGTATACTTATTGTATTATGAAAAGAGGTAGAATTAAATACAGAACATTATATAGAATAAATTCTATATTTCATGCTGCAAAAAATTTGACAAGGCCATGGTTTTGCAGGGCCTTGTCAGACCGGAGTCCCCTGTCAAGGGCACGGTTTTTTCTCTGTTTTGACTATGAAGTTGGAAATGCTTTGTGCAATATGCCGCGGGATTTCGCCATTCCGCCCCGCTTTTTTAGTTCTTTTTTGTTTCCTCCGGCCCGACGAAGCAGCGCAGGAACTTGGGCATCATGATCTCCGCGTAGCGGGTCAGGCAGTACTCCCCGTCACAGATGCACCAGTCATACAGCATCCCCCGCTCGAACATGGAATAGCCCTTGACGATCTCGTTGACGGTGTACTCCCGGCTCAGCTCGCCGGTGCGCTGTCCCTCCTCGATGATCTGCCGCAGCAGGCGGTAGTAGACCCGGTTGCGGTCCAGCAGGTGCTTCTCCCCGTGGGTCACCAGCTGGGTGGAGTACATCCGGGTCAGCATGTCCACCATCAGCGTGTTCTCCGCGAAGGCGAAGATCTCCCGGTTCAGGTACAGCAGCTTGTCAAAGGCGGACATGAAGGGGTCCATGTTTTCCGCCAGGCGGGAGTAGGCGTCGTCGAACAGAAAGGACAAGGTGCCGAAAAGGGCGTCCTTGCCCTCGAAGTAATGGTAAAAGGAGCCCCGGGAGGTGTGGGACTCCTCGATGATGTCCTCCACCGTGGTCTCCTCGTATCCCCTCTCTGAAAACAGCTTCCACGCCGCCGTGGCGATCTTCATCTTTGTGTTGTTCTCATACCGTCTGCCCATGGGCCTCTCCTTTCCGTACGCGGTTCTGTTCTTTGTTCTTCCCCAGTATAGCCCATTTCCGGCCCCGGCACAAGCAGCTCTCCCGCGTTCCGACTTTCCCCCCTCCTCTTGCAGCATTTTTTGCCCTTTTCTCCGCACGTTTTGGAATTCAAAATGCAAATTTGTTCGCGTATAATGGGAGCAGATACGAAAGGGGGCGGCGTCCCATGCACTTTTGGAAGGTCAACGGCGCGGGAAACGATTTCATCATCCTCAACGCGCTGGCGGAAGAGCTTTCCGAGGAAGCCCTCCCCGCCCTGGCGCGGCGGCTCTGCCACCGGCGGCTCTCTCTGGGGGCCGACGGGCTGATGGTGGTGACGAAGCCCACCGTTCAGGCGGATTTCCGGATGCTGTTTTACAACTCTGACGGCTCCCTGGGTGAGATGTGCGGCAACGGCGCGCGGTGCATCTGCCGCTTCGGCTACGAGGCCGGCCTCTCCGGGGAAAAGCAGACCGTGGAGACCACCGCCGGCATCGTCACCGGGGAGCGGCTCTCCCGCCGGGAGTACCGCATCCGCCTCAACGACCCCACCCGGCTGGAGCTTTCCTATCCGGTGGAGGTGGACGGCGTCCAGTACGACTGTGCCTATGTGGAGCTGGGCCATCCGGGCCTGCCCCACGCGGTGCTGCCCTATGCGGACTTAAGAAACGCGGACGAAAACGAGCTGCGGGAGCTGGGACGGAAGCTGCGGCACCACCCGGCCTTCCCCAAGGGGGCCAACGTGAACTTCTACGAGCTGACCGGGGAGGATACGCTCTATGAGCGGACCTTCGAGCGGGGCGTGGAGGATTTCACCATGGCCTGTGGCACGGGCACCGGCAGCGTGGTGACGGTGCTGACCCGCAAGGGCCTGGTCAGCGGCCAGGGCGTCCGGGCGGAAATGGCCGGCGGCGTCCTGACGGTGGACCTGGAGCGCGCGGGCAGCCGCATCGACGGGCTGTACCTCACCGGTCCCACCAACTTCGTGGCGGAGGGCGAGATCACCGACGAGGAGATTTGAACTGATCAGCAAAAAATTTTGGAGGTATTGTTTCATGAAGGCAAAGAGCTTCTTCAAAAACTACTGGTTCATCCTGTGCATGCTGCTGGGCATCGTGGCAGGCTGCATCACCGGCGCGGTGTGGCCGGGCGCCACGGCGCTGGAGCCCCTGGGCACCGTGTTCATCAACCTGATGTTCTGCGTAGTGGTCCCCATGGTGTTCTGCTCCATTTCCTCCGCCATCGCCAACATGCAGAGCATGAAGCGGGCGGGCAAGGTCATGGTCACCACAGTCATCACCTTCCTCTGCACCGCCGCCATCGCCGCCCTTCTCATGTACATCGTGGTCCGGTGCATCCCCATCGTGTCCGGCCAGTATGAGTTCGTGGAAGGCGAGATCGGTGAAACGCTGGGCGTGGCCGACATGATCATCAACTTCTTCACCAAGCCCGACTTTGTGGAGCTGCTGTCCCGGAAGGCCATCCTGCCCCTCATCGTGGCGGCCATCCTCTTCGGCTTCGGCGTGCAGATGTCCGGCGGCCCCGAGACCCTGGTGGCGAAGTTCCTGGCCAACATCACCGACTGCCTGATGAACGTGGTCAAGATCATCTCCTACTATGCCCCCATCGGCTTCTTCGGTTTCTTCGCCTACCTGGTGGCCACCTACGGTCCTGAGCTCATCGGCGACTACAGCCGCACCCTCATCGTCTATTACGTCATGTGCTTCGTCTATATGCTGGTCTCCTCTCCCATCTACGCCCGCTTCGGCGGCGGCAAGGGAGCGGCCAAGGTCATGTTCAAGCACCTGTTCCGTCCC
>JBJDYT010000012.1:0-33564 GCA_051867635.1 Oscillospiraceae bacterium | reverse complement strand
TGGTGTAGAGCAGCTTGCGGTGGGAGGGCTTGAAGCCGTCGATCTCCGGGATGGCCCGGGAGACGATGATGCTCATGGCGTAGGGCATGTAGTTCGTCTCCAAGGTGTCCGTGATGGGCTGCTCCAGCGTATCGGCCCGCAGGCCCATGACGTTGGGGTTGATCTCCCGGTTGATTTCCTTTTCCGGCTGTTTCTTCCTTGCCATAGCGTCGTCCTCTGCTCCTTATGAATCGATGTGCGGAGGCCCGCCGGCCTCCGTTCCCGGGCTTACTCGTAGCGCTCCATGCGGGTCTCCAGGCCGAAGCGCTCCTTCAGCGCCCGGATCTCCCCCATGCGGGGCCGGGCCAGGTGGGCCTCCAGCGCGGATGCGTCCCGCCAGCGCTCCAGCAGCAGCAGGGTGCCGCTGCCGTCCGCCGGGAAGAAGTAGTCGTACTGGCCGCAGCCGTCCTCCTCCCGCACGCCCTGCTGCAGGCCGCTCTGGCGCATCTCCCTGGCGAAGGCCCGCAGCAGCTCCTCCTCGCCGGTGTAGTACACATGCAACACGATACTGTCCATTCCGCTTCCTCCTAAAAGCTCCTTTGCCGGAAAGGCGCGGCCTCTTCGGCTCTCTTATGAAATATCCGCCAGGTCCAAATACTTATACCCGTTTTCCGCGATATGGTCCTTGCGTCCCTGGAGGTTGTCGCCCAGCAGCAGGTCGAAGACCTCCCCCGTGCGCTCCGCGTCCTCCGGCATGACCTTGATGAGCCGCCTCGTCTCCGGGTTCATGGTGGTGAGCCACATCATCTCCGGGTCGTTCTCGCCGAGGCCCTTGCTGCGCTGCACGGTGTAGCGCTTGCCCGCTAGCTCCTGGCAGATCTCCGCCTTCTCCTTATCGGAGTAGGCGAACCAGGTCTTTTCGCCGCAGCCGATCTCAAACAGCGGCGTCTCCGCGATGTAGACGTAGCCCTCCCGGATGAGCGTCGGGCAGAGGCGGTAGATCATGGCCAGGATCAGCGTCCGGATCTGGAAGCCGTCCACGTCGCCGTCGGTGCAGATGATGACCTTATTCCAGCGGAGGTTCGAAAGGTCGAAGGCGTTGATGTCCTTCACCCGCTTGTCCTGCACCTCCACGCCGCAGCCCAGGACCTTCAGCAGGTCCGTGATGATCTCGCTTTTGAAGATGCGGGCGTAGTCCGCCTTCAGGCAGTTGAGGATCTTGCCCCGGACGGGCATGAGCCCCTGGAATTCCGCGTTGCGGCTCTGCTTGCAGGCGCCGAGGGCGGAGTCGCCCTCCACGATGTAGATCTCCCGGCGGCTGACGTCCCGGGTGCGGCAGTCCACGAACTTTTCCACGCGGTTGGAGATATCCATGCTGCCGCTGAGCTTCTTTTTGATGTTCAGCCGCTGCTTTTCCGCGCTCTCGCGGCTGCGCTTGTTGATGAGGACCTGCTCCGCTATTCTTTCCGCGTCGAAGCGGTTTTCGATGAAATAGATCTCAAGACGGCTCTTTAAGAACTCCGTCATGGCCTCCTGCACGAAGCGGTTGGTGATGGACTTCTTGGTCTGGTTCTCATAGGAGGTCTGGGTGGAGAAGTTGTTGCTCACCAGCACCAGGCAGTCCTCGATATCCGCCCAGGTGAGCCTGCTCTCCCCCTTCTGGTACTTGTTGTTGTTCCTGAGATAGGTATCGATGGCGGAGACAAAGGCGTTTTTCGTGGCCTTTTCCGGGCTGCCGCCGTGCTCCAGCCAGCTGGAGTTGTGGTAATGCTCGATGGTGTGGACCCGGGCGGAGAAGCAGCAGGACACGGAGAGCTTCACCTTGTACTCGTCCTTGTCCTCCCGGTCCCGGCCCCGGCGCTCCGTCTCCCAGAACACCACCTGGGTCAGGGGCGACTCCCCCGCCAGCTCCGCCACATAGTCCGCGATGCCGTTTTCATAGAGGAAATCCTGGGTCTCGAACTTCCCCGGCTTCACCTCGTCGCGGAAGCGGAAGGTCAGCCCCGCGTTCACCACCGCCTGGCGGCGGCAGACGTCGGTGAAATACGCCGCCGGGATGTCGATGTCGGTGAAGACCTCCAGATCCGGCAGCCAGCGGGTCAGGGTGCCCGTCTTTTTGCCCCGGTCGGTGGGCTCGATCTTCAGCTCCTGGCCCTTTTTCCCCGTGACCTCGCCTCGCTCGAAATGGAGGCTGTACTTGTTGCCGTCCCGCCAGACGGTGACGTCCATGTAGCGGGAGGCGTACTGGGTGGCGCAGGAGCCCAGGCCGTTGAGACCCAGGGAGTACTCGTAGTTGTCCCCCTCGTTGTTGTTGTACTTGCCGCCGGCGTACAGCTCGCAGTAGACCAGCTCCCAGTTGTAGCGCTGCTCCCGGGCGTTCCAGTCCACCGGGCAGCCGCGGCCGTTGTCCTCCACCTCCACGCTGTGGTCCAGGTAGCGGGTGACGGTGATGAGCTTGCCGTGTCCCTCCCGGGCCTCGTCGATGGAGTTGGAGAGGATCTCGAACACCGCGTGCTCGCAGCCCTCCAGCCCGTCCGAGCCGAAGATGACCCCCGGGCGCTTGCGGACCCGGTCCGCCCCCTTGAGCTGGGAAATGCTCTCGTTGCCGTATTCCTTTTTCGTGCTTCTCGCCATAGCCGTCCTCCGCCGGAAAAATATCAAGCGCCGCTGGCGTTTCCCGCCGCGCGGCGCGCAGCAAACATACGCAGATATAGAACATTATATGGGATTTTCACCGCAATATCAAGTGTTTGCCCCGAAATCCGGCCCTGCCGCCTCCTTCCCGGCGTTTTCGCTCTTTTTTTGCCCCTTCGGTTTCTTTTTTCCTCTCTCCTCCCCATATTTCCGCAACCGCGTTTTCCTTGCGGCGGCAGAGTTTTTCCACAGTTTCCACAGAGTTTTCCACATCATTATGTCAACGCCTTTTTGCGGAAAAAGTGCCGTTTTCCCTCCGTTTCCCCCGTCTTTTCCGAAAAAGCGTTTGGGGTCGAAAGTCGCCGCCGCAACCGCCCGTTGCGCCGATGCCAGCCCGCCCTGCTTGCGCGCAACCGCGCTTTCTGCTACCATGGCGGTACAAAAACAACGACGGAGGTGGGAACACATGGTCTTTTCGGAACAGCTGCTGCGCCTGCGCAAGAGCCGCGGCCTGAGCCAGGAGGAGCTGGCGGAGTGCCTGGGGGTGTCCCGGCAGGCGGTGAGCAAATGGGAGACGGGGGAGTCCGTGCCGGACCTGCCGAAGCTGCTGGCCCTGTCGGAGGCGCTGGAGACCTCGCTGGACGTCCTCTGCGGCCGGGAGAGCGCTCCGGCGGCAGGGTCGGAGACCCAAACAGCGGAGCCGCAGCCTGCCGCTGAAAAGAAGCGGCGGCGCGTGTTCCCCGCGGTTCTGGCGGCGCTGGCCCTGACTCTGGCCTTTTTCGCCGGGTGGGCGCTGTCCTCCGCCCAGCCGGGGACAGGGGAGCCTGTGGCCCTGCTCCTGCCGGAGACGCTGACGGTCAGCGGCGTCAACTTCTCCATCGACTCCGCCGCCAAACAGCTGCGCTACCGCTGCATTCCCTCCGCTTCCGCGGAGGGCCTGACCTGGGAAGTCTCCTTCACCGACCTTTACACCGGCAATACCCATGTGCAGGAGGCGGAATGGGAGGGCGGCGTCTGCACGGGACTATACCCCTGTGACGCGGGGGAATTTCTCGTGACGCTCACCGTCAGCAACGGGCAGGAGTCCCGCTCCGTCCCCCTGGCGGAGTACGTGTCGGCCGCTCCCAGGCAGAATTACGTCAGCTGGCGCCCCGCCGAAGACTGAGCCTTCCGCGCCAAACGCGCCCGCGCCCCGCATCCGGCGGGGCGCTTTTTCCTGCCTTCCGGCCCCGTCCTCTCTCGACAGGCGGCGGCAAAAGTCGTATACTGTAAGCAGGGAACCCATTACAAAAGAGTCGAGTTGACAGGAGGTAACGTCCATGAAAACTGTTTTGGTGGCGCTGCCGGAGAAGCCCCAGGGCCGGCACAGGGAACTGTTGGAGACGGCGGGAAAGGGCTGCCGCTTCCTCTATTGCAGACAGAACGAGGCTACGGAGCAGCTGGCGGAGGAAGCGGAGGTCATCATCGGAAACGTCCCGCCCCGGATCCTCCACGCCCCGGAGCGGCTGGAGCTGCTGCAGCTGGCCTCCTCCGGCGCGGACAGGTACATCGCCCCCGGCCTGCTGCAGCCCCGCACCCTTCTGGCCTGCGCCATCGGCGCTTACAGCCAGGCCGTGGCGGAGCACAGCCTCGCCGTCCTGCTCATGCTGCAGAAGAAGCTCCACCTCTACCGGGACATGCAGCTGCAGCACCGCTGGGCCATCCAGGGGATGACCTCTTCCCTGTCGGATTCCACCGTGCTGGTGGTGGGCCTGGGGGAGATCGGCTCGTATTTCGCCCGGATGTGCAAGGCCCTGGGCGCCCATGTCATCGGCGTGAAGCGCCGCCTGATCCCCCTGCCGGAGGGGGTGGACGAGCTGTACCCCGCGGAGGAGACGGACCGACTGCTGCCCCGGGCGGACGTGGTGGTCTCCTTCCTGCCGGACACGCCCGAGACCCGTGGCTTTTACACCGCCCGGCGCGTGGCTCTGATGAAGCCGGGGGCCATCTTCCTCAACAGCGGCCGGGGCGGGGCCATCTCCTCGGAGGTGCTGCACCATGCCCTGACGGAGGGGCCGCTCTCCGCCGCCGGCATCGACGTGGCGGAGACGGAGCCGCTACCGCCGGAAAGCCCTCTCTGGGCGCTGCCGAACCTCCTCATCACGCCCCACATCGCCGGTTTCTTCCTGCCGGAGACGCTGGACCGCATCGTGGAGATCTCGGCGGAGAATCTCGCCGCCTTTCTGGAAGGCCGGCCGCTGCGCAACCTGGTGGACCCGGAGACGGGCTACCGGATATGAGCCGCCGCATCCCGCGAAAAGCAAAAAAAGCAGCGCCGGGGGAAGCCTCCCCCCGGCGCTTTGCGCCCCTATCGAAACAGCAGCAGGATCACGCCGTAGACGATGCTGGCGGCGGTGCCGAAGACGATGACCGGCCCGGCCACCACGAACATCTTCGCCGCCATGCCGGTGACGAGCCCCTCGCTTTTGAAGTCCAGCGCCGGGGACACCACGGAGTTGGCGAAGCCCGTGATAGGCACCAGCGTCCCGGCCCCGGCGAAGCGGGCCACGGTGTTGTAGAGGTTCAGGCCCGTCAGCAGCGCCGAGAGGAAGACCAGCGAGATGGAGGTGGCGGTGCCCGCCGCCTCCTGGTCCAGCCCCCGGCTCTTCCAGAACTCCATGATAAACTGTCCCAGCACGCAGATGGCGCCGCCGACGAGGAACGCCAGCAACGTGTCCTTCACGATGGGGGATTTCGGCTGCTTGTCCTTTACATACTGTTGATATTCCTGCGGGGTCATTTCCATGGCAATTCCTCCTTTTGCCATAGTCTGTCCCGCGGACGGGCGCTTCATTCCCTTCCGGTCCGCGGCAGCGGAAAACGCCGCCCGCAGCCGCGGGCGGCGTCTCCTGTCAGTCCCTGCTCACTCAGCGGGCCGCGTGATACTCGCCGTACAGCGCGTTCTCGCCGTCCTTCAGGTCGCCGTCGGTGTCATGGACCTGGGCGTTGCGCAGCATTTCCTGCCAGCGGGAGGATGCCGTATCCTCCTTCACGTCCCGGAGGACGTCATCCGTGGCTTCCTGGATCCGGTCGCTGCCGTCCTCCAGGGCTCTCTCACCGGAGCGCTCCGCCGGGGTCTCCACGCCGTCGATATAGGGCGTGGTATCCTTCACGCCGGTATCGCTGCGGTTGCTGCCGCAGGCGGCGAGGGAAAGGGCCATGGCTGCCGTGAGCAAAAGGGTAAGCGTCCGTCGTTTCATCTCTTACCTCCGGGCATCATAAGGATGCCGGCTTTAGTATGAGCCGCTTTGCCCCGGAAAAAACGAACGGACGGCGGCAAAGTTTGCAAAAGCCGCCAGCTTCTGCTATACTCTTTTCATTATGGATGCCTCTCCTTTTTTCGCCGTTTTTTCGCGGCCGGAAAGGGTCGGGCCGGCCGCCGGGGCGGCGAAGCGCGTCCCCGGCGGGAAAATACCAGTGCGGGAGGAACCTTCTATGCAGGAAATGGAAAAGCAGTTTCATATCCACTGTGTCCCGGGCGACGTGGGCCGCTACTGCCTGCTGCCCGGCGACCCCGGCCGCTGCGAGTCCATCGCGGCGCTGTTTGACGACGCGAAGCTCGTCTCCCGCAACCGGGAGTTCACCGTCTACACCGGCACGCTGCTGGGGGAGAAGGTCTCCGTCTGCTCCACCGGCATCGGCGGCCCCTCCGCCGCCATCGCCATGGAGGAGCTGAGCAACATCGGCGCGGACACCTTCATCCGGGTGGGCACCTGCGGCGGCATCAAGCTGGAGGTGCAGTCCGGCGACATCGTGGTGGCCACCGGGGCCATCCGCTATGAGCACACCAGCTGCGAATACGCGCCGCTGGAGTTCCCGGCGGTGGCGGACTTGGACATCGCCCTGGCCCTGCGCCAGGCGGCGGAGGAAATGGGCAAGCGCTGCCACATAGGCGTTGTCCAGTGCAAGGACAGCTTCTACGGCCAGCACGACCCCGGCCGGATGCCCGTGGCGCCGGAGCTGCTGTACAAGTGGGAGGCGTGGAAGCGCCTGGGCGTTCTCGCGAGCGAAATGGAGTCCGCGGCGCTGTTCGTGGTGGCGGCGGCGCGGGGCGTGCGCTGCGGCAGCTGCTTCCATGTGGTGTGGAACCAGGAGCGGGAGGCCGCGGGCCTGGATCAGGCCATGAGCGAGGACACCTCCTCCGCCGTGCGGGTGGGCGTGGCCGCCATGAAAAAGCTCATCGCGGCGGATCAGGCGAAGCGCTGAGGCAAAAGCGGGGGCTTGCGGCCCCCGTTTTTCTTTTCTTTTGCCCCGGCGGGGCGTATGATAGACGCGGAGGCGGCGAAAAACGCCGCCGCAACCGAAAATTGACGCCGATTTCCCCAAACGCAACGCCGGATTGGTGGCGGGCGCGGGGCGGCGCGTGTAGGATGGAGGCATCCCAAATATGAAGGAGACAGTACATATGAATTTTTCGGAAAACCTCCTGTACCTGCGCCGCCGCGCCTCCATGAGCCAGGAGGAGCTGGCGGAAAAGCTCTCCGTCTCCCGCCAGACCGTCAGCAAGTGGGAGAGCGGCGGGGCCTTCCCCGAGATGGAAAAGCTGCTCAACCTCTGCGAGCTTTTCGGTGTCAGTATGGACACGCTGCTGCGCCGCAGCGCGGAGGAGAGCCTTGCCCAGGACTCCCAGGACTACGACCGGCATATGACCGCCTTCGCCCGGGGCATCGCCGGGGGCGTGACGCTGATCCTGCTGGGCGTGACGGCGCTGGTGGCCCTCAACGCCTTTTTCTCTGAACGGGGCGCCGGCGTGGGCACGGTCCTTTTGCTGGCGGCGGTCATCGCGGCGGTGACGCTCTTCATCGTCTGCGGCATGCAGCACGAGCAGTATGTGAAGGAAAATCCCGCCATCTGCTGGCGCTATCCGGAGGAGGAGCTGCGCCGCTTCCGTCGCCGCTATCCGGCCATGATCGCGGTGCCCGTGGCCGTGATCCTGCTGGGCGTGCTGCTGGCGGCCGCCGCCTTCACCGTGCTGGGCTTTCCGGAACAGGAGCCTTATGAGAGCCTGGTGGGGGCGGTGCTGCTGCTCTGCGTGGCGCTGGGTTCCGGGGCGCTGGTCTACGCCGGTATGCTGGAGTCAAAGTACAACATTGATAAATACAACCTTCTCCACGACCCCGAGGATACCTCGGTGGAGGCGCAGCGCTTCCGCCGGGGCGACCGCTGGGGTGGGGTCATCATGCTGGGGGCCACGGCCCTGTTCCTGGCGCTGGGCTTTGGGTGGAACCTGTGGCACCCGGGCTGGGCGGTGTTCCCCGTGGGCGGCATCCTGGTGGCCATCGTGGACACCGTCTCCCAACGGCGCTGATACTTCATTCAAATACAGCGACAGGGCAGCGCGGCGTATGCCGCGCTGCCCTGTTATTACACTTATTCCCTTTCGCCGGCTTCCGCCTCCCGGCAGACCCGCTCGAACTCCTCCGACTCCATGGTCTCGTGCTCCAGCAGGTACCGGGCCACGGCCTCCAGCGCGGCGCTATGGCCGCGCAGGATCTCCTGCGCCCGTTCGTAGGCCTCGTCCACCAGGCGCTTGACCTCCTCGTCGATCTGGCCCGCCACTTCCTCGGAATAGCTCTTGGTCTGGGCCATGCTGCGGCCGATGAAGACCTCGTTCTGGCCGGAATCGTACACCACGTTCCCGAGCCGCTCGCTCATGCCGTAGCGCATGACCATATCCCGGGCAAGAGAGCTGGCCCGCTGCAGGTCGCTGCCCGCGCCGGTGGAGATATCCCCCAGCACCAGCTGCTCCGCCGCCCGGCCGCCCAGGCACACGGCGATCTCCTCCGCCATGTCCGCGCGGCTGCGGTAGCTTCTGTCCTCCCGGGGCAGGTGGATGGTCATGCCGCCCGCCTGGCCCCGGGGGATAATGGTGATCTGATGCACCGGGTCCTGCCGGGGCAGCGCCCGGATGACCACGGCGTGGCCCGCCTCGTGATAGGCGGTGAGCCGGCGCTCATGCTCCGGGATGACCCGGCTCTTCTTCTCCGGCCCGGCGATGACCTTCACCACCGCCTCCTTCAGGTCCTGGGCGGTGATGAATTTGTCGCTGCGGCGGGCGGCGAGAAGCGCCGCCTCGTTGGCGAGATTCTCCAGATCCGCCCCCGTGAAGCCCGCGGTGGAGCGGGCCACGGTGCGCAGGTCCACATCCTCCGCCAGGGGCTTTTTCTTCGTGTGGACCTGCAAAATCTCCTCCCGGCCCTTGATGTCGGGCAGGCCCACATAGACCTGCCGGTCAAAACGGCCCGGGCGCAGCAGCGCCGGGTCCAGAATATCCGCCCGGTTGGTGGCGGCCAGCACCACCACGCCCTGGTTGCTGCCGAAGCCGTCCATCTCCACCAAAAGCTGATTCAGCGTCTGCTCCCGCTCGTCGTGGCCGCCGCCGAGGCCCGTGCCTCTCTGGCGGCCCACCGCGTCGATCTCGTCGATGAAGACGATGGCGGGAGCGATCTTCTTCGCCTGGTCAAAGAGGTCGCGGACGCGGCTCGCGCCCACGCCCACATACATCTCCACAAAGTCCGAGCCGGAGATGGAGAGGAAGCCCACCCCCGCCTCGCCGGCCACGGCCTTGGCCAGCAGCGTCTTGCCGGTGCCCGGAGGGCCCACCAGCAGCACGCCCCGGGGGATGCGGGCGCCCAGGGCCGTGTACTTCCCCGGGTCCCGGAGGAAGTCCACGATCTCGTACAGCTCCTCCTTCTCCTCGTCCGCCCCCGCCACGTCCGCGAAGGTGACCTTGCTCTGGTAGTCCTCCCGCGTCTTGGTGCGGGCGGTGCCGAACTTGGCCATGCCGTTGTTGTTCCCGCCGGCCATGCGGTTCATCATCAGGTTCACCAGCAGGAAAAAGAGCACGCCCATGAGCAGATAGGGCAGGAAGCGGGCCAGCCAGCCCTCCGAAGCGCCGCCGCTGTAGTTGTAGTCCTGAATGACGCCCGCCGCGGCCTGCTCCTCCACCAGCTCGTGATAGCTGTCGTAAAAGAGCTGGAAGTCGTACAGCTCGTGATAGACCTTCTCCCACTTGCGGCCGTCCCCGCTCTCATAGGGCGCGTACAGCTGCATCTGCACCGTGCTTCCGTCGATGGTGAAGCTCTTCACCTGCTCGTCTTCGAACAGCTGCCGCATCTCCCGGTCCGTGACCTCCATCCCGGCGCGGCCCTGCAGGGCCAGAAACCAGCTGGCCGCCAGGATCACCAGCAGCGGCAGCAGCAAATACAGCAGGCGAAGGTTCTTTTTCTCGTTCAAAGGCGCTCACCTCTCTTTTCCGCTTTTCATGATAGGCAAAGGCTGCGGCGGGCCGCAAAGCATTTTCTCCCGCGATTGCATACAGGGCTTTGAGCGGTAAGACCCTCAAGCGCCCCGCGTACGCGCCGCGGGAGAAAACGCCTTCTTTTTTTGCAGCCTGTGCGCCGCGCGCCTGCGGCGCGCTCAGCCCTCCAGGTCGTTTTCGTACACTTCCGCCTTCAGCACGCCGATATAGGGCAGGTTCCGGTACTGCTGGGCGTAGTCCAGACCGTAGCCCACCACGAACTCGTCCGGCACCTCGAAGCCGGCGAAGTCCGCCTGGATGGGCTTGACGCGGCGGCTGGGCTTATCCAGCAGCGTGGCGATGGCGACGCTGGAGGCGCCCTTGGCCTTGAAATAGCCCATCAGGAAGCTCAGCGTGTTGCCGGAATCCAGGATATCCTCCACCACGATGATGTCGCGGCCGGTGATGTCCTGCTGCAGGTCGTGGGTGATCTGCACCACGCCGCTGCTCTTGGTGCCGCTCTGATACGAGGAGACGGCGATGAACTCGATATCGCTCTTGATGCCCGCGGCCCGCACCAGGTCCGCCATGAAGATGAAGCTGCCCTTCAGCACGCCCAGGAACATGGGATTCTTGCCCTCATAGCGCTCATGGATCTGGTCGCCCAGCTCCTGCACGCGGGCCTTCAGCTCCTCCTCCGTCACCAATACCTTCAGGATGTCCTTTTCCATCAAGTTTTTCATTCTTGCTCCCTCTCAATCCTTGTAATTTTCAGCACCAGGGCCTCCTCCCCCTCCCCGGGGAGAAAGTCCGCGTCCGCCCCCAGCACCGCCGCGGCGCAGGCCCGTTCGCCGGCATAGAACACCGGCGTCCGCTCCCGCTCCCCGCAGGAAAGACCGGCCTCCGCGAACAGCCGCTTGAGGCTGCGCCTTCCCCGTCCGCCGGGCAGCGACAGACCCTGCCGCCTGTCCCAGGCTCCCACAGTCAGGGGCAATATCATCATATCATATTTCAAGGCGATTGTATCTCTGTTTTTGAGAAAATTTTCCTTGCTCTTTTCGCAGCGGATGAGATAATCGCCCCAGCGCACTGTTTCGCCGGGAGAAAGGGGCCGCCTTTCCGCCGTTTCCGGCTGCCGCCGCCCGATCCAGAAGCTCTCGCCCCGGTTGCAGGCCACATAGCCCCCCGGCAGGCTCAGCTCCGCTTTATCGCCGCCCGTGAGGACCAGACGCTCCATAGCCTCGAAATGCCGCGCGGAGATGTCCTTCCGTCCCGCGCCGGCGCGCTCCAGCAGCAGCCCCAGCATCCGGGGGATGAGACAGGGCTCCGTCTCGCAAAAGCGCTGCCGCGCCGCGGCGGCGCCGCCGCGCTCCTGCCGCACCTCGCCCAGCTCCGCCTCCGCGATACGGCTGAGCAGCTCGCTCTCCTGCCGCCGCACCGCCGCCGCCCGGCCCATGGCCTTCGCCGCCTCCGGGTTCAGCGCCGTCAGCACCGGCATCACCTCGTGTCGGATGCGGTTGCGGCTAAAGCGCAGGTCCGCGTTGCTGGCGTCCTGACGGCAGGGCAGGCCGTAGGCCGCGGCGTACATCTCCAGTTCCCGGCGGGAAACCGTGAGAAAAGGCCGCACGAAGGGCCCCCTCACCGGCGGGATGCCGCAGGCGCCCTCGCTGCCCGCGCCCCGGGTCAGCTGCAGCAGCACCGTCTCGGCGTTGTCCTCCGCCTGGTGGGCGGTGGCGATTTTCTCCGCCCCCAGGGCCTCCGCCGTGCGGCGGAGGAAGTCATAGCGGCAGTTCCGGGCGGCCTCCTCCAGGCTCCAGCCCCGCTCCGCCGCCGCCTGCCGCACGTCGCCCTCCCCCGCCACGCAGGGAACGCCCCAGTCCGCGCAGAGCTCCTCCACGAAGCGCGCGTCCGCCTCGGAGTCCTCCCTCCGCAGGCGGTGGTTATAATGGGCCGCCGTCAGGCGGAAGCCCTCCTTTTCAGCGAGCCTGCGCAGAAAATGCAGCAGGCACACGGAGTCCAGCCCCCCGGAGACGGCGCAGAGGAGCCCTCCGCCCCTTTCCGGCAGCATCTCCCAGCGCCGCATGGCGTCCTCCGCCCGCTCCATGGCCTGCCGTATCCGCTTGTTTGCCTGCCCCTGCTGCATCTTACTCCTCGTACCGCTCCTCCAGCGTGCCGAAGGTGGTGTACTCCGGCATCCAGCGCATCTCGATCTTACCGGTCTCGCCGTGGCGGTTCTTGGCGATGATGATCTCCGCGATGTTGCGCTTTTCGCTGTCCTCTTTGTAATAGTCGTCCCGGTAGATGAAGGCCACGATGTCCGCGTCCTGCTCGATGGCGCCGGACTCGCGCAGGTCCGACAGCATGGGCCGCTTATCCTCCCGCTTTTCGTTGGCGCGGGAGAGCTGGCTCAGGCAGATCACCGGCACCTGCAGCTCCTTGGCCATGATCTTCAGCATGCGGGAGATATCGCTCACCGCCTGCTGGCGGCTCTCGCCGCTGTAGCCCTCGTTCCCGGCGGAGGTCATGAGCTGAAGGTAGTCGATGACCACCAGACCCAGGTCGTCCAGCCTCCGGCACTTGGCGTTCATGTCCGCCACGGTGAGCAGGGGGTTGTCGTCGATGCGGATGTCCGCCCGGCTCAGGACGGAGGCCGCCCGGACCACCTTTTCCCAGTCCGTCTCCCGCAGGTTCCCTGTGACGAGGCGCTGGTTCTCCACCGCCGCCTCGCTGGAGAGCAGGCGGGTCACCAGCTGCTCCCGGGACATTTCCAGGGAGAACACCGCCACGGTCTTGCCGGAGCTTTTCCCCACATGCAGCGCGATATTCAGCGCAAGGGAGGTCTTACCCATGCCGGGGCGGGCCGCCAGCAGCAGCAAATCCGACTTGTTCAGGCCCGAGAGCTTGGTATCCAGGGCGGAAAAGCCGGTGGAGAGGCCCGGGAGCTGTCCGCCCCCGGCGTTCAGCTCCGCCAGATGGTCCAGCACGCCGGAGAGCACCACGCTCACCGGCACCATGTCCTGGGCGCTGCGGCCCCGGCGGATGGCGTAGATCTTCTGCTCCGCCGCCTCCAGGGTGTCGCCGGCCTCCCCCGTGCCCTCCTGCACCATGGCCGTGATCTCGCCCGCCGCCGTGGCGATGCTGCGCAGCAGCGCCTTGTCCCGGACGATCTGCACGTACTCCATGACGTTGGCGGAGGTGGGGGTAATCTCCATGAGCTGCACCAGGTAGCTCCTTGTGGCGTCCGTGGCGGTGCCGTTTTTCTGCATCTCCTCCGCCACGGTGACGCCGTCGATGGGGCGGGAGTAGATGAACATATGGTGGATCGTCTCAAAGATGTCCCGGTTCTGCCGGTGGTAGAAATCCTCCCCCCGGAGCTTATCCATCACATCCTTGATGCAGAGCGCGTCGATGAGCATGGAGCCCAGCACCGCCTGCTCGCCCTCCAGGCTGTTGGGCATCTGCCGCAGCAGCAATTCGTCCATGGCTTGTCGTCCCTCCCCCGGCCCGGGGCCCGCAGGCCCCGCGGCGTGTTATTCCGTCACCAGCACGTACACCGTGCCGCTGATCTCATAGCCCAGCTTCGCCTTCAGCTCATAGCTGCCGTAGGCCTTGATGGGCTCCTCCAGCACCAGCTTCTGCTTGGGCAGCTCCACGCCGTACTGGCTCAGCAGCGCCTCGGAGACCTCCTTGGCCGTGATGGCGCCGAAGAGCTTGCCGTTGGCCCCGGCCTTGGCGGAGATCTTCACGGGGCAGTTTTTCAGCCGCTCCGCGGTCTCGGCTGCGGCGGCGCGGTTGGCCGCCTCCTCCGCCAGGCGGGCCTTTTCCTTTAGCTTCATGGTGTTCACGGCGTCCGCCGTGGCCGGGACGGCCAGCTTCCGGGGCAGGAGGTAATTCCTCGCGTAGCCCTCCGCCGCCTCGATCATCTGGCCCTTCTTGCCCTGGCCCTTCACATCCTGCTGTAAGATCACTTTCATCGTCGTTTCTCCTTTTGCCTTTCGAATTCGTTTATGCCTCCAGATAGCGGTCGATGGACTCGCGGAGCTGCTCCGCCACCACCTCCGGCTCACCGTCCGGCACAAAGCCGCCGGCCATGGTGGAATTGCCGCCGCCGCCGAGGCTCTCCAAAATCACCTGGACGTTGATCTCTCCCGCGCTGCGGGCGCTGAGACCCACGCCGTCCTTTCTCCGGTAGACCACGAAGGCCGCCTCCACGCCCCGCAGGTTCAGCAGCTCATCCCCCGCCTGGGCCGCCGTGGTGCGGTCCGTCTCCTCCTCCGCCACCGCGATGGCCAGCTTCTCCCGGTACATCTCGGCGTGGCGGATGATCTCGAACTTGGCCACCATCTCCGTCAGGTCGCCCTGGAACAGGCGGTGGACCTCCGCCATGTCGGCGCCGGCGCGGCGCAGGAAGGCCGCCGCCTCAAAGGTGCGGCCGCCGGTGCGCTGGGTGAACTTCTTCGTATCCAGCACCATGCCCGCCAGCAGCGCCTCCGCCTCGGTGCGCAGCAGGTCGCCCGGCTCCACCAGGTACTGCAGCAGCTCCGTCACCAGCTCGCAGGCGGAGGAGGCGTAGGGCTCGTGAAAATTCAGCGCCGCGTTTTCGATATAGCTGGCGGCGCGGCGGTGGTGGTCGATGACCGCCACGCGGTTGCAGGCCTCCAGCAGCTGGGGGGACTCCACAAAGTCCGGCCGGTTGGTGTCCACCACGATGAGCAGCGAGCCGGCCTCCGCCCGGAGGAACGCCTCGCCCGGGGAGACGAACACGCCCCGGTACTCCTCCAGCTCCCTGAGCTTGGCCAGCAGCGCCTCCGCCGCGTTCTCGTCCGGCTCGATGACGATCTGGGCCCTTTTACCCAGCTTCCGGGCGATGCAGACCAGGCCCGCCGCCGCGCCGAGGGCGTCCATATCCGCGTAGTGATGGCCCATGATGTAGACGTTCCTGGCGTCGTTCATCAGCTCCCGCAGGGCGTTGGCCATGACGCGGGACTTCACCTTCGTCCGCTTTTCCGAGGCCTTGGTGCGGCCGCCGTAGAACTCGAAGTTGAGGTTGTCCTTCACCACGGCCTGGTCGCCGCCCCGGGACAGGGCCATCTCCACGGAGAGCTGGGCGTTTTTCAGCAGCGCGTCGAAGCCGGTCACGTCCTTGCCCACGCCGATGGAGAGCGTGGGGGCCACGCCGCCGCCCGCCGAGATCTCCCGCACCTGGTCCAGCACGGCGAAGCGGCCCTCCGCCAGCTTCTTATAGTGCTGCTGCTCGATGATGAGCAGGAAGCGGTCCTGGGCGTAGCGGGTCAGCAGGCAGCCCGTTCCCTCCGTCCAGCGGCTGATCTTCTCGTAGATGGCCGCCTGGATGGCGGACTGGTTGGACTCGCTGCAGGACTTCATCACGTCCTCGTAGTTGTCGAGATAAATGAGGGCCACCACGGGCTTCACCGCCTCCGAGCGGCTGCGCAGCTCGTCGCACTCCGTGGTGTCGATCCAGTAGGTGGTGGCCAGCAGGTTCTGCCCCGCGGCGCTCTTGGCGTTCTTCTGCGAGGCGTAAGCCAGCGCGCCGTACACCCGGAAATGGCGGCCGTTCAGCACCACCGTGTCGGGGCACTCGCCCTTCCCCTCCAGTACCCAGCGAGAGGGGAAGCCCGGCACCACCGCGTCCAGCTCCGTCTCAAAGGCGTCCTCCCCCAGGCCCGCCATCTGCAGGAAGTGGTCGTTGGCCCAGATCAGCTCCCGGGTGTCCGCCCGGAACACCATGGTGGGCAGGGGAGAGCTCATGAGCGTGTTGGCGCCCGCCCGCTCCACGCTGCCGGTGAGCGTGTCGATGTACTGCAGGATCTTCTCCCGGCGCAGCCGGTTGGTGTAGCGGTAATAGAAAAACAGCAGCACCGTCACCGCCACCTCCGACAGGGCCCAGACAGGCTCCCCCACCAGGAAGGTCCCCAGGGCAAAGGCCAGCATCATGACCAGGTACAGCTGCAGGTTCGGCTCCAGCAGGCGCGCGATCTTTTTGTTCATGGCAAATCTCCCTTCCCGCTCCATGGGCGCAAGCTCCCATATTTGGATAAGTATATCACACTTCTTCGCCGCATTCAATGACAAATCCGCCCCGGCGCCGGCGGCCCGGGACACGGTTTTTCCCTTTTTTCGCCCCGGAGGCCGATTTTTTTGGAAAACAGAGTATACAAACCCATATTTTTGTGTTATACTGTTTTGAAAACTTCGGGAGCATCCCGTTTTTTTGTTGCTCACCGGGCAAAACGCGCTTTTGTCCGGCTTCATATACAGAAATATACATGATGGCAGGGTGGGACGCGAACCGCGCTGGGCGGCGGCCGGAAGGGCCGCGCGCTTTCCGCGGGCGGCGTCTTCGTTTTCGCGCGGCCAAACGCCGGCGTCAAAGCCCCCTGCCGAGCTGATCCCATCATCGAAAGGAAACACGAACCATATGGCAGAAAAACTGAAAATCATCCCTCTGGGCGGTCTCAACGAGATCGGCAAGAACATGACCGTGTACGAGTGCAGCGGCGAGATCATCGTGGTGGACTGCGGCATGGCCTTCCCCGGCGACGACCTGTACGGCATCGACCTGGTGATCCCCGACGTGAGCTATCTCGTGAAGAACCAGCACCGCATCCGGGGCCTGTTCATCACCCACGGCCACGAGGACCACATCGGCGCCATCCCCTACGTCCTCAAGCAGGTGAACATGCCCATCTACTGCACCCGCCTCACCGCGGGGCTCATCCGGCTGAAGCTGGAGGAGCACGGCCTGCTCGCCACCACGAAGATCGTCACCGTGGAGGCGGGGGACACCATCCGGGCGGGGAAGTTCAGCGTGGAATTCATCCACGTCAACCACTCCATCGCCGACAGCGTGGCCTTCGCCATCCGCACCAAGGTGGGCACGGTGCTGCACACCGGCGACTTCAAGATCGACTCCACCCCCATCGGGGAGGAGGTCATCGACCTGGCCCGCATCGGCGAGCTGGGCAAGGAGGGCATCCTGGCCCTGCTGATGGACTCCACCAACGCCGAGCGCCGGGGCTACACCATGAGCGAGCGCTCCGTGGGCGAGACGCTGGAGCAGCTGTTCAACGGCTGCAAAAAGCGCATCATCGTCACCACCTTCGCCTCCAACATCTACCGCGTGCAGCAGGTGATGAACGCCGCCGCCGCCCACAAGCGGAAGGTGGCCGTCAGTGGCCGCAGCATGGAGAACGTGGTGGCCGTGGCGTCGGAGCTGGGCTATCTGAAGATCCCGAAAAACACCCTGGTGGACATCAACAAGATCAAGGGCCTGCCGCTGGAGCAGCAGGTCATCATCACCACCGGCTCCCAGGGCGAGGAGATGTCCGCCCTGTACCGCATGGCCTACTCCACCCACAAGCAGATCGACGTGGGCCCCGGCGACCGGGTCATCATCTCCGCCTCCGCCATCCCCGGCAACGAGAAGTCCATCAGCCGCATCATCAACGAGCTGTTCCGCAAGGGCGTGGAGGCCGTCTATTCCGCCTCCTCCCCCCTGCACGTCTCCGGCCACGCCTGCCAGGAGGATCTGAAGATCATCCATGCCCTGGCCAAGCCCCGCTTCTTCATTCCCATCCACGGCGAGCAGCGCCATCTCCAGACCCACCGGAGCCTGGCCATCCAGATGGGCATGGACCCCCGGAACATCGCCCTCGCGGAGAACGGCGACGTCATCGAGCTCACCAGCCGCCACATGAAGCAGGAGACCTCCGTCCCCGCCGGCGTGCTGCTGGTGGACGGCTCCGGCGTGGGCGACGTGGGCGCCGCGGTGCTGCGGGACCGCAAGAAGATGGCGGAGGACGGCATCGTGGTCATCATCCTGAACGTCAGCTCCTACAACCGGGACATCCTCTCCGAGCCGGAGGTGGTGACCCGCGGCTTCATCTATGTGAAGGACAACGAGCCGCTGCTGAAGGAGCTGGGCGAGGCGGTCATGTCCGCCGCCGCCCCCGTCTGCCGCCGGCGCAGCCGGGACCTGGGGGAGCTGCGCAGCGTGGTGAAGTCCGCCGCCAGCAATTACCTCTACAAGACCACCAAGCGCAGCCCCATGATCGTGCCGGTGATCAACGAGCTATAAACACTGTCGAAAAAGGCTTCGCCTTTTTCCGACAGAGAATTTGCATGACGGGCAGGACTCGATTCCTGGTGGAAAAGTCGTCCTGCCCGTCATGAGCAGTATGTTTCCCGAGGCGAAGCCCCGGGAAACATGATTTTATCGGCCTTCCGGGGGGGCGGCGCGCGGTGAAAACCGGGGCCGCGAAGCCCCGGGAAAAATGATGGAATAATTTGAAACAGCGGCAGGGCGTTCGCGGGAGCGGAGGCCCTGCTTTTTTCTGGAAATGAACAGTCCCCCCTGTTTTTTGGGAGCGCTCCGCATCCCCTCCCGCGGCCCGGGCCGCGCTTTTCCTCTTGCGCTTTCCCAAAAGGGCCTCTATAATGAAAGACGCGACGACATTTCCCCGGGCCGCGCCCGGGATCCTGATAAAAAGGACTTTACGGATATGCTGCAGTTTATGATCCCCTGTCTCTTCGGACTGGAGGGCCTTGTGGGAGACGAGGTCAGGCGGCTGGGCCTGACCGGCGTACAGGTGGAAAACGGGCACGTGCTCTGCCAGGGAGAATGGGGGGACCTCTGCCGGCTGAATCTGAACCTGCGCTGCGGCGAGCGGGTGCTGCTGCAGGTGGGAAAGGAGCGGGCCGAGACCTTTGACGAGCTGTACGAGGCGGCGGCGCGCCAGCCCTGGGAGGATTTCATCCCCCGGGACGGGCAGTTCCCCGTGAAGGGCTACTCCCTGCACTCCAAGCTCTTTTCCCTGCCCAACTGCCAGAAGATCATCAAAAAGGCCGCGGCGGTGCGCCTGGGCGAAAAGTACGGGCTGCAGCAGCTGCCGGAAACGGGGGAGCTGTACCAGATCCAGTTCGCCATGCGAAACGACGTGGCGGAGTTCTATCTCGACACCTCCGGTCCCGGCCTGCGCAAGCGGGGTTACCGGGCCGTTTCGCTGGAGGCTCCCCTGCGGGAGACGCTGGCCGCCGCCATGGTGCTGCTGACCCGCTACCGGGGCCGTGACCCCTTCTGCGATCCCTTCTGCGGCAGCGGCACCATCCCCATCGAGGCGGCCCTCATCGCGAAGAACCGGGCCCCGGGCCTGGACCGCCGCTTCGACGCCCAGCGCTGGGCCGTTCTCCCCTCCTCTCTCTGGATGGAGGCGGCGGAGGAGGCCATGGACAAGGAGTTCCACGGGACCTACGAGATCTGGGGCGGCGACATCGATCCCCGGGCCGTGGCCCTGGCGCAGGACAACGCCCGGAAGGCGGGCGTGGAGGACACCGTCCGCTTCGAGCAGGCGGACGCCACGCGCTTTCACTGGGGCGGGCCTTACGGCCGCATCGTCACCAACCCGCCCTATGGCGAGCGCCTGCTGGACAAGCAGGCGGCGGAGCAGCTCTACCGCGCCTTCGGCGCGGCGGTGCGCAAGCTCCCGGACACCTGGCGCGTGGCGGTCCTCTCCTCCCACACGGAGTTCGAGCGCAGCTTCGGCGCGGAGGCGGACCGAAAGCGCAAGCTCTACAACGGCATGATCAAGTGCGATCTGTTCCAGTACGGCAGAAAATAAAGACGGAAAGGGAACGCCGCCATGAAACACATCTTCGTCATCAACCCCAAGGCCGGCAAGGGCGACGGTGTCAGCCGTATCTATGAGATGGCCGACGCCCTGCGGGAAAAGCACGGCCTGGAGTGCAGCTGCATCCTCACCCAGAGCCCCGGCCACGCCACCACCCTCACCCGCTCCCTGGCGGAGACGGGGGAGGAACTGCGCATTTACGCCTGCGGCGGTGACGGCACCGTCAACGAGGTGGCCAACGGCATAGCGGGCTTCGCCAACGCCGCCATGACCAGCATCCCCATCGGCACGGGGAACGACTTCCTGAAGAACTTTGGCCCCGACCAGGAGCGGTTCCGGGACGCGGAAAATCTGTGGGACGGCCCGGTGACGCAGCTGGACCTCATCGACTGCAACGGCCGCCTGGCCCTGACCATCGCCTGCAGCGGCCTTGACGCCCGGGTGGCGGCGGACGTGCACCGCTTCAGCGCCAACTCTGTTCTGGACGGTAAGAGCAGCTACATCGCATCGCTGGCGGTGAACTTCCTGTTCAAGGACATCTGCTCCCACTGGACACTCACGCTGGACGGCGTGGAGCAGACGGGGAACTTCGCCCTGGCGGCGGTCTGCAACGGCCGGTACTACGGCGGCGGCTTCATGCCGGTGGCGGAGGCCAGCATGACCGACGGCGTGCTGAACACGCTCGTGGTGGGGGAGGTCACGCGCCCCCTTTTCGTTCGCTTCGTGGGGCCGTATTCCAAGGGCGAATACCACCGCTTCTCGAAATATGCCCACTGCCACACGGCGAAGGAGGTGCGCATCACCTCCGAGCGGGAGGATATCGTCACCTGCCTGGACGGGGAGATCCTCCGCACCCGGGACGTGTGCTTCCGCCTGTCGGAGAAAAAGCTCAATTTCTTCGCCCCCGCCGGCGCCGACCCCGACGCCACCTGCCGCCGGTGAGCCGGGAGGGCGTTATGGACAGTGTTGTGATCGTCAAGCTGCGGGAGCGTCCGGAGCTCATGGGCCCCGCGGCGGCGTGGTTCCACGAAAAATGGCACATCCCCCTGGCCGCATATCAGGAGAGCATGGAGGCGTGCCTGCGGAATGAAGGCGCCGTTCCCCAGTGGTATGTGGCCATGGCGGACGGGGCCATCGTGGGCGGCCTGGGCGTGATCGAAAACGATTTTCACGCGAGGAAGGACCTGGCGCCCAACGTCTGCGCCGTGTATGTGGAGGAGGCGTACCGCCGCCGGGGCATCGCCGGGAGGCTGCTTCGCTGCGTGTGCCGGGACATGGCGGAAATGGGCGTCGGCACGCTGTATCTTCTCACAGACCATGACAGCTTTTACGAGCGCTACGGCTGGGAGTTCTACTGCCTGGCCCAGGGGGACGGGGAGGAGCGGCCCAGCAGGCTGTACGTCCACCGGACGGTATAGCCGCCTTGCATTTATAAGAAAAACGCCATCCGAAAGAACTCTTTCGGATGGCGTTTGGTTTTTCAGGCAGCGCTCAGCAGAGGCCGTATTCCTCCGCCAGGGCGCGGAACACCGGCAGCGAGCGTTCAACGCACTCCCGGGAGACGCAGTAGGCGATGCGGGCATAGCCGGGACAGCCGAACTCGTCTCCCGGCACCATGAGCAGGTCCTTCTTCATGGCCCGGCGGCAGAAGGCGTCCGCGTCCGGCTCCGGCGAGCGGAGGAAGATGTAGAACGCGCCGTCCGGCCGCACGCAGGTGTAGCCCATCTCCCGCAGCGCGCCGTACAGGCGGTTGCGGTTTTCCACATAGCCGGAGAGGTCGCTGGTGGCGCCGATGCACTCCGCCGCCGCCAGCTGGTACAGCGGCGGGATGCAGAGATAGCCCATGGTGCGGGCGGAGCCGAACACCGCCAGGCGCACCCGCTCATAGTCCTCCAGCTCCGGCGGCAGGGCCAGGAAGCCGATGCGCTCGCCCGGCATGGAGAGAGCCTTGCTGAAGGAGTAGCAGCAGACGGTGTTGCGGTAGATCCTCGGGAGGAAGGGCACCTCCACGCCGTAGACCAGGTCCCGGTACGGCTCGTCGGAGACGATATAGATGGGGTGGCCGTAGAGCCGCTCCTTTTCCTCCAGCAGCGCCGCGAGAGAGCGGAGGCTCTCCTCCGACAGCACCACGCCGGAGGGGTTGTTGGGGGAGTTCACGATCATCACCGCGGTCTTTTCCGTCAGCGCCGCCTCCACCGCCTTCAAATCGATCTGGAAGGTGTCCGGGTCGGAGGGGGCCTCCGTCAGCGCCGCGCCCACGGACTCCACATACAGCCGGTACTCCGGGAAGTAGGGGGTCAGGGTCAGGGCCTCGTCCCCCGGAGAGAGCAGCGCCCGCATCAGGATGGACAAAGCGGCGGAGGAGCCGGAGGTCATATAGATATCCCCGGGACGGTAGTCCCAGCCGAAGGTCTTGTTCAGGTGCTCCGCCACCCGCTGCCGCACGGACTCCAGGCCCGGGGCCGGGGCGTAGGCGTGCAGCACCTCCGGCGGCACTGTGCGCTCCAGCCGCTCGATGCTCTCCAGCACGCAGGCGGGGGGCTCCACGGAGGGGTTGCCGATGGTGAGGTTGAACACGTTTTCCGCGCCGATCTCGGCGGCGCGCCGCGCGCCGTACTCCGCCAGCACGCGGATGGCGCCGCCACCGCCGCCCCACTGTATCATTTTTTCAGAAATCATGCCTGTTCCTCCCTCAGCAGTTGTTTTAAGTACAAGATCGCCTGGCGGTAGCCCTCAAAGCCCAGGCCCATGTAGGTCTTGACGCAGGCCATGCCCGCGTAGGAGATCTGGCGGAACTCCTCCCGCTTGCTCACGTCGGACAGGTGGACCTCTACCGCCGGCAGGGCCACCGCCTTCAGCGCGTCCAGAATGGCCACGCTGGTGTGGGTGTAGGCGGCGGGATTGATGACGATGCCGTCAAACACGCCGTAGGCCTGCTGGATCTTGTCCACCAGCGCGCCCTCGTGGTTGGACTGGAAGATCTCCACCTCCGCCCCGGCCTCCGCCGCGGCGGCGCGGACGAACTCCTCCAGCGCGGCGTAGCTGCCGCTGCCGTAAATGGCGGGCTCCCGCACGCCCAGCAAATTCAGATTGGGACCGTTCAGTACCAGGAGCTTCATGCCTGCATCACCTCCAAAATCTGCCGCGCCGCCTCCTGCACGCTTCCGTTGTTGTCTGTCTCATAGTCCGCGAAGCGCTGATAGCGGGGCCGGCGCGTTTCATACAAAGTGTTCAGGTCGCTTTTCAGCGAGACGGGGCGGCCCTCCTTCGGGAGCCTGTCAATCTCCCGCTGCACCCAGAAGATAAGCCCGTTTTGATGGAGCAGGGGGTAATTTTCCTCCCGCAGCACCGCGCCGCCGCCGGTGGCGATCACCGCGCCGCTGCGCTTTCCAAGCGCCGCCAGGGTCTCGGTCTCCCGCCGGCGGAACTCCTCCTCGCCGTAACGCCGAAAAATTTCCGGGATGGGCATACCGGCAGCCTTTTCGATCTCCGCGTCCGCGTCCAGCACCTCGCGGCCCAGGGCCTCGCCCAGCCGCGCCGCCAGGGTGCTTTTCCCGCAGCCGGGCATTCCCACGAGAACCACGTTCTGCATGGAGCGGGAGAGCACGCCCTCGATGCGGCCGATCTCGCCGTCGTCGATGGGGCGGCTGAGGAACAGCTCGGCGCTGCGCTTGGCCTGGGCCACCAGCATGTATAGGCCCCCCGCGTGGGGGATGCCCAGCCGCTCCGCCTGCAGCAGCAGCGCCGTCCGGGCGGGGTTATAGATAATGTCCAGCACCGCCTCGCAGCGGGGGAAGGCGGCGAGGTCCACCGCCGCTGCGCCGTTGTTCGGATACATGCCCACCGGCGTGGTGTTCACCAGGATCTCGGCGTCCGCGTGGCGGGAGAGGTTTTCGTAGTTGTCCTCCCCCCTGCGGGAGATCACCGTGACGCTGGCCGCGCCCAGGCGGCGCAGTACGTCGCAGACCGTGACGGAGGCGCCGCCGCTGCCGAGCACCACGGCCTTTTTTCCCGCGGCTTCCACGCCGCTCTTCTTCACCATGCCGGCAAAGCCGAAGGCGTCCGTGTTGTCGCCGTAGAGGCTCCCGTCCGCCCGGCGCACCAGCGTGTTCACGCTGCCGATGCGCCTGGCCGCGTCGGACAGCTCCGCGCAGTAGGGCAGCACCGTCTTTTTATAGGGGATAGTCACGTTCAGCCCCTGGAATTCTCCGTTTTTGAGAAAGTCCGCCAGCTCCTCCGGCGACTTCTCGTACAGCCAGTACTCGTAGTCCCCGAGCATGGCGTGGATGGCGGGGGAGTAGCTGTGGCCCAGCTTCTCCCCCAGCAGGCCGCAGCGCATCTCAGACCACCTCGCTGTAGCTGCCGAGGTAGGAGAACTCCTCGCAGATGTCCTGCACCTCGCCCATGAGCTGGATGAACTGGGGGGAGTAGACGGAGGTGTCCAGGTCGAAATAGAACATGAACTCGAAATTCCGCTCCGGGATGGGGCGGCTCTCCAGCTTGTTCAGGTTGATGCCCAGGGCGTAGAAGCGGGACAGCACCTTATACAGGGAGCCCGGCTGGTGGGGCAGCACCATCATCAGGCTGGTGCGGTCCGCGCCGGGATAGATCTCCAGATCCCGGGAGATGCAGATGAAGCGGGTGAAGTTGTTGCCCATGTCCTGCACGGAGGGGGCCAGGCACTCCAGCCCGTACAGCCCCATGCAGGCCCGGGAGGCCAGGGCCGCCACGTCCGTCCGGTCGGACTCCGCCACCATCTTCGCCGCCTGGGCGGTGTTCTCGCAGCGGATGACCTGCACGCCCTTGAGGCTCTGCAGAAAGTCGCCGCACTGGCTGATGGCCTGCTCGTGGGAGTAGATCTCCTTGATATCGGAGAGCTTCGCGCCGCTCTTGGCCAGGAGGTTGTGGTCGATCTTCAGCCGGACGCTGCGGACGATGCGGAAGTTGTGGCGCATCATCAGGTCGTAGACCATGTTCACCGAGCCGGCGGTGCTGTTTTCCAGGGGGATCACGCCGTAGCGGCAAAGGCCCTTTTCAATGGCGGCGAACACCGCCTCGAAGGTGGAGAAGTACAGCTGGTTGGGGTGGCGGAACAGCCGCTCGCAGGCGAGCTGGGAGTATGCGCCCTCCACGCCCTGGCAGGCCACGGTGGCGCTCTCCGGGAAGAGGGGCGGCGTGTTCTGGATGGCAGAGGAGATCATCTCCGTCAGCTCCGAGCCGTGGCCCAGGATACGGTTCTGACGGCAGCGGCTCAGCTCAAAGAGCAGGGAATAGAGGGAGAAAGCATACTCCCGCAGCTCCTCCGGGGTCTTTTCCATGATCTCCCGGAGTTTATCCCGCTCCCGGCCCGCGTCCAGCACGCCCAGGCGCTTTTCCTTCTTGCAGCGGGCGATATCCTCCGCCACGTCCATACGCTCGGCGAACAGGCGCACCAGCTCGTCGTCGATGCGGTCGATCTTACCGCGCAGTTCCTGAAGTTCCATTTCTCTTTACCTCCACTCTTTTTTCCGCGCCAGCAGCGCGTCGTATACCGCGACGGCCGCGGCCGCCTCCACGCAGGGCACGGCCCGGGGCACGATGCAGGGGTCGTGCCGCCCGCCGATGACCAGGTCCGCCGGCTGCATGGTCCTGAGATTCACTGTTTTCTGCTCCCTCGCGATAGAGGGGGTGGGCTTGAAGGCCACACGGAAGGTAAGGGGCATGCCGTTGGTGATGCCGCCGAGGATGCCGCCGCAGCGGTTGCTTTCCGTCTCCACCCGGCCCTCCCGCAGGATAAAGGGGTCGTTGTTCTCGCTGCCCCGGAGCCTTGCCGCGGCGAAGCCCGCGCCGAATTCCAGGCCCTTTACCGCCGGGATGCCGAAGACCACGCCGGCGATGCGGTTCTCCATGCCGCCGAACATGGGGTCCCCCAGACCCGCCGGGAGTCCCGTCACGGCGCATTCGATGACGCCGCCCACGGAGTCGCTCTCGGCCCGGGCCGCGGCGATGCGGGCGCGCATGAGCACGCCCCGCCCGTCGTCCACCACAGGGAAGGGCTTTTCCGCCGTAGAGGCGGTCAGTTCTCCCCGGTCCTCCACGTCCGCGATGGCGGCGATGCGGGAGAGGATGGTCACGCCTTCCCTCTCCAAAAGCTGCTTGCAGATGCCGCCCGCGATGCAAAGCGGCGCGGTGAGCCGGCCGGAAAAGTGGCCGCCGCCCGCCGCGTCCTGCGCCCCGCCGAACTTCACGGCGGCGGTGTAGTCCGCATGGCCCGGCCGGGGCGTGTCCGCGAAGGGGGCGTAGTCCCCGGAGCGGGTGTTGGTGTTGCGGATGACGGCGGTCAGCGGCGCGCCGCAGGTGACGCCATCCTTCAGCCCAGACAGGAACTCCGGCTCATCCGCCTCCTTTCGGGGGGTGGACCAGTCGTTCTGTCCCGGGGCGCGGCGGCTTAAAAACCGCTGCAGCGCCTCCATGTCGATGGGAAGCCCCGCGGGCAGCCCCTCCACTGTCACGCCGATGGCAGGGGAGTGGGACTGGCCGAAAATGGTGAAGCGGAGGTTTTCTCCGTAGCTGCTGCTCATCGCGTTTCTCCTTTCAGCGCCGCCAGATCCTCCCAGAAACGGGGATAGGACTTGGCGGTGCATTCGCTGTCCTCCACGGTGACGGCTCCTTCGCAGGCGCAGGCCGCCACCGCCGCCGCCATGGCGATGCGGTGGTCGTTCTCCGGCCGCACGGTGCCGCCGGCGAGCCGGGGCCTGCCGCGGATGATCAGCCCCTCCGGCAGCTCCCGCACCTCGGCCCCCAGGGCCGTGAGCATCGCCGCCGTGCTGCGCAGGCGGTCGGATTCCTTCAGCCGCAATCGCGCGGCGTTTTCCACTCTCGTCTCTCCCTCTGCCGCGGCGGCGAGGGCGCTGAGGGCGGGGATCAGGTCCGGCACCGGGGCCGCGTCGATGGCAACGCCCCTTAAGCGACCTCTCCGTACGGTGACGGCGCGCTCTGTCTCCGTGACCTCCGCGCCGAAGCGGCGGAGGATCTCCAGCACGCCCTTATCGCCCTGAGAGGAATCAGGGGAAAGGCCCTCCACCGTCACGCCATCCTCCGACAGCGCGCCCATGCAGAGGAAGAACGCCGCGTTGGAGTAATCCCCCTCCACCCGGCACTCCGCCGGGAGGGCGGGCCGCTGCCCGCCGGGGATGCGGTATTCGCCGCCGCTTTTTTCGAGCGTCACGCCGCCCAGGCGCAGCGCGTCCTCCGTCATGGCCACATAGCCCTGGGATTCCCGCCTGCCCGTCACCGCGAGGCGGCTCTCGCCGCGAAGGCGCGGCAGGGCCATGAGCAGGCCCGAGATGTACTGGGAGGAGACGTCTCCCGGGAGAGAATAGTCTCCGCTTTGGAGCTGTCCGCCGCAGTGCAGCAGCGCCCCCTCCTCCCGGAGGGTCATACCGTGGGCGGTCAGCTCCCGGTCAAGGGGCGCCAGGGGCCGCTCCGGCAGCCGTCCCTCACGGAGAAAGACGCACTCCGCGCCCAAAGCCCCCGCCACCGGCAGCAGAAAGCGCAGCGTGGAGCCGCTTTCGCCGCAGGGGAGACGGCAAAGCCCCGCCGGCGCCTTTTCGATGGGCCGCACCCGGAGCCGGTCCGGCCCGTCGCGCCGGATCTCCGCCCCCAGAGCGTTCAAGCACTCCATGGTGGCGGCGATATCCTTGGAAACACCGTCGCAGAGGAGGGTGCATTCCTTTTCCCCCAGAGCCGCCAGGATCAGCAGGCGGTGGGCCTGGGACTTGGAGGCGGGAATGCGGACCGAGCCGCCGCGCGGCCCGGGGGCGATCGTCACGTTCATCGCAGCCCTCCGTCCCGCAGCCAGGAAAGCATCTCCTCCGCCGCGATGGACTCCACCCGGCAGCGGCCGATGGCCTCCGGCACCACCAGATGCATCTTTCCCTCCGCCATTTTCTTATCGGAAAGGGCCGCCCGGTACAGCTCCTCCGCGCCGCGCTCCGTCTCCGTGGGCAGGCCGCAGCGCCGCAGCAGCGCCAGCAGGCGGGTAAGCGTCTCCTCGCCGCAGACGCCGCGCTTCACCGCCGCCCGGGTGATGACCGCCATGCCGATGGCCACGGCCTCGCCGTGGGCGATGGAGAAATCGCTGCACGCCTCCACCGCGTGGCCCACGGTATGGCCCAGATTCAGCAGCCGCCGCTGGCCGCGGTCGAACTCGTCCTCGTCCACGATGTCCCGCTTCATGCCGACGCAGACGGAGATGACGTGCTCCAGCTGCTCCGCTACAGGGGTCTGCTCCAGCTCCCGGAAAAACGGCTCGTTTCCCAGCACGCCGTACTTGATGACCTCCGCGCAGCCGGCGCGGAACTGCTCCTCCGGCAGGGTGCGGAGGGTCTCCGGGTCGCAGAGGACCAGGACCGGCTGGCAGAACGCGCCCGCCAGGTTCTTCCCCGCGGGAAGGTCCACCGCCGTCTTGCCGCCCACGGAGGAATCCACCGCCGCGAGCAGCGTGGTGGGAAGCTGCACAAAATCCACGCCCCGGAGGTACGTGGCGGCGGCAAAGCCCGCCATGTCCCCCGTCACGCCGCCGCCGAGAGCTACCACCACGTCGCTGCGGCTCAGGCGGTTCTCCGCAAGGAAATTCAGTATCTCGCCGTAGGTGGCGAGGTTCTTCGCCCGCTCGCCGCCGCGGTAGACGAAGCTGACCACCCGCAGGCCCGCGGCGCGGAGGGAATCCTCCACCACGCCGCCGTACAGGGGGTACACCGTCTCGTCTGCGATGAGGGCGGCGGTCCCGGCCCGGGTCAGCGCCGCCACATACCGGCCCGTCTCCCGCAGGATGCCGGGCTGTACCAGCACGTCATAGCCCCGGGAAGCCGACACATGGATGGTGTTCACCGGCCGTCCACCTCCTCCTTGCGCCTGCGGCCCTCGTCCAGCAGCCGCTCCAGCGTCTCGCCGTCCTCCGCTGCCAGAGCGTCGCGGTACTGGCGGAGGTTGTCCGCCAGAATGTCAAGCTCCGTGATCAGAAAGTCCCGGTTCTCCAGAAACAGCTCCGTCCACATCCCGGGATTCAGCCAGGCCACCCGGGTCATGTCCTTGTAGCTGCCGGCGGAAAAGCCCTTGTGCTTGGCCGCCGTGGGACTTTTGATATAGGCGTTGGACACCACATGGGCCAGCTGGGAGGTGAAGGCGATCATCTCGTCATGCTCCTGCGCCGTGGTGACGGAGAAGCGGCCGAAGCCCGCGGGGGCCAGCAGCTCCTTTACCCGGTCCAGCAGGCGGATATCGTCGAAGTCCGGCGGGACGATGACCATGGGCGCACCGTGGAAGAGGTTGCTCCGGGCGTATTTGAAGCCCGAGTGGTGGGTGCCCGCCATGGGATGCCCGCCGAGGAAGGTGAAGCCGTGCTCCTCCGCCAGAGGGAAGCAGGCGGCGCACACCGTCCGCTTGGTGCCGCAGCAGTCGATGACCACGGGCTTTGTCCCGATGTGGGGCGCCATGCGCCGCAGCCAGGCCACGGCGGCCTCCGGATAGATGGAGATGAGGACGATATCGCAGGAGGAGACGTTCTCCTCCGTCAGCTCGCCCGCCACCACGCCGCTCATCACGGCGAAATCCAGCACCGAGCGGTTCCTGTTAAAGGCCAGGACAGTATGGCCCGCCTCCTGATAGGCCTTGGCCAGGGACCCGCCGATGAGGCCCAGGCCCACGATCCCTACCGTCATTTCGTGATCGCCTCCCGGACACGGCGCACCTTGGCCGCCAGGTCAGCGTACTCCTCCGGACGGAGGGACTGGGCGCCGTCGCAAAGGGCGCACATGGGATCGTTGTGGACCTCGATGATGAGGCCGTCCGCGCCGCAGGCGGCGCCGGCCAGGGCCATGGGGGGCACCAGGCGGGCCATGCCCGTGGCGTGGCTGGGGTCCACGATGATGGGCAAGTGGGTCAGCTCCCGCAGCATGGGCACCGCCGCCAGGTCCAGGGTGTTGCGGGTGTAGTCGTCAAAGGTGCGGATGCCCCGCTCGCAGAGGATGATCTGGTCGTTGCCGCCGGCCATGATGTACTCCGCGCTCATGAGCAGCTCCTTGAGGGTGTTGGCCAGGCCCCGCTTGAGCAAAATGGGCTTGCGCAGCTTGCCCAGCTGGGTCAGCAGGTCGAAGTTCTGCATGTTCCGCGCGCCCACCTGGATCACGTCCACATCCTCGAACAGGGGGATATGGTCCGGACTCATGATCTCCGTCACGATGGGCAGGCCCGTCTCCTGGCGGGCGATCTTCAAAAGCTCGATGCCGGTGGCCTTCAGGCCCTGGAAGTCATAGGGGGAAGTGCGGGGCTTGAACGCGCCGCCGCGCAGCATGTTGGCCCCCGCCGCCTTCACGGCCCTGGCCACGCCCACGATCTGCTCCTCCGTCTCCACGGAGCAGGGGCCGGCGATCATGCAGAAATTGCCGCCGCCGATCTTCACGTCGCCCACCTGCACCACGGTGTCGTCGGGGTGGAACTTGCGGTTGCCGCACTTGAAGGCCTCCGTCACGCGCTTGACGCTGTCCACGATGCCCAGGCTCGCGATCAGGTCCATGTCCACGTTCCTGGTGTCGCCGATGAGGCCCAGCACGGTCTGGTACTCCCCCTCGGAGATGTGCACGCCCAGGCCCTGGTTTTTCAGCCAGTCGATGAGCTGGTCCCGTTTTTCCGGCTGTACGCCCTGCTTCAGTATCACGATCATGTCTCTCGCCCTCCGAATTCATAGTATCCTTTGCCGGCGCGGAGCGGTCCGGATAACAAAAAATGCGGCACAGCGTAACCTGTGCCGCATCAAAACTTCCGGTGCTTTCGTTTTTGCTGCATCACAAATTACCCTTACTATGAGACATAGTAAAGTAGTAATAAAAGCCAGCAAAAACGAAGTTCTTCATACTGTTCTCCTGTGCCGGGATCTTTTAAAGGTATTATTATGATACGGGGCATTCGGGGGAATGTCAACAGACAATTTGAACAAATCGCGCCCGCTGTCGCGCTTTAACGTGGTGAAAAAGCCGGTTTCCCGGCGGCAAAGCGCCCGCCGGACGGCGAAAAAACGGGCCGGGGCGCAAGAAGAGGGGCCGTGCCGGGCATACTATGGCAAACCGATAACGAAAGGAGCTGTTGCCCATGTCCGGCATACGGCAGGTGGATACCGGGCTTTTCAAGGAGTTAGTGAAGGAGGGCGGGGGAGACGTGCTGCTGGAGTACTGGGCGCCCTGGTGCGGCGCCTGCCGCCGCATCGGCCCCGCCTTCGAGCAGGCGGCCCTGGAGGCGGGCGGCGCGCTGACGGCGGGAAAGGTCAATATCGATGAGGAGGCGGAGCTGGCCCGGCGGGAAAATATCGAGTTCATCCCCACGCTGGTCCTGTACCGGGACGGACGCTCCCTGGCCGCCCTGACGGCCCCGGAATCCAAGGCCCAGATCCGGGACTTCCTCCGCCAGCACGGCGTCGAGTAGAGCGGCCATGGAACGGATCTATGACGCGGTCATCGTGGGCGGCGGCCCCGGGGGCTACACGGCGGCGCTCTACTGCGCCCGGGCGGGCCTTGACACCGTGGTGCTGGAGAAGCTCTCCGCCGGCGGGCAGATGGCGCTGACGCAGCAGATCGACAATTATCCCGGCTTCCCGGAGGGCGTGGACGGCTTCGAGCTGGGGGAGCGGATGCGGCAGGGCGCGGAGCGCTTCGGCGCCGAAACGGTGCTGGCGGAGGCCGTCTCCGCCCGGCTCGCCGGGGCGGTCAAGACGGTGGAGAGCAGCGAGGGGACCTTCCGGGGCCGGACGGTGATCCTCGCCACCGGGGCGGAGCCGCGGCCCCTGGGCCTGCCCGGGGAGAAGGAGCTGGCGGGCCGGGGCGTCCACTACTGCGCCGCCTGCGACGGCATGGCCTACCGGGACAGGACCGTGGCGGTGGTGGGCGGCGGCAACACGGCGGCGGGGGAGGCCCTGCTCCTCTCCCGGCTGTGCAAAAAGGTCTGGCTCATCCACCGGCGGGACGCCCTCCGGGCCGCCAGGGTCTATCACGAGCCCCTGCGGCAGGCGGGGAACATCGGCTTCTGCTTTCGCCGGAGCGTCTTGGCCCTGCTGTACGGCGACAGGCTCACGGGCCTGCGGCTGCGGGACACGGACACCGGGGCGGAGAGCGACCTTCCCTGCGACGGCGTGTTCGTCAGCATCGGCCGCGCCCCGGCGTCGGAGCGGTTCCGCGCCCAGCTGGCGGTGGACGAGGCGGGCTATATCCGGGCCGACGAGTCCACCCGCACCAGCGTCCCCGGGGTCTTCGCCGTGGGCGATGTGCGCACCAAGGCCCTGCGGCAGATCGTCACCGCCGTGGCGGACGGCGCCGCGGCCTCCTACTACGCGGAGGAATACCTGGCCCGGGGCGGCTGAGGCAAAAAGAAAAATCCTCGTATTCCTGCGAATACGAGGATTTTCTTTGGTGCGGACTACTGGACTCGAACCAGTGACCTCATGCGTGTGAAGCATGCGCTCTAACCAGCTGAGCTAAGCCCGCATGACGCGGAGAGACGCCGTTGCGGCATGTACCCCGCGATGGTGACCCGTACGGGATTCGAACCCATGTTACAGCCGTGAAAGGGCCGTGTCTTGACCACTTGACCAACGGGCCAGGTGCGGAACTCCCGTGCGGGAGTTCCGTGGTAGCGGCGACTGGATTTGAACCGGTGACACTCCGGGTATGAACCGGATGCTCTGGCCAACTGAGCTACGCCGCCATAGGTCCTGTTGAACTCCTGCCGAACAGGCAAGAGTTATTGTAACAGAGCCGGGTCGGGTTTGTCAACCTATTTTTCGGAAAACTTCCGCAAAAAACGGGGCGCGGGCCGCCCTCTTTCCCGCCCCAGGTAGTTTGCCCGCCGGCGCGGGGAATAACCCTCCGGCGGCGGTGCGGCCGCCCGCGGGGCCGGTTGACAAGGCGGAGGCGCCCTGTTATAATCAAACGCGAATTGGAGATCTGCCGGACCGCGCAGTGCGGAAAAGGGCTTTGAAATGATCTCTCTTTTCCGCTTTGGGAAGGGGGGATCTGCGCCCCTTTCCCTGCCGCGTCCGGCTTTATTTTTTTCTGCAAGGAGAACTGTGCATGAAACGAACGCTTATTTTGCTGCTGGCCGCCTGCTGCCTGCTGCTGGCGGCCTGCGGCGGCGGGGCCGCTTCCTCCGGGGAGGAGGCGCCGCCCTCCGCCACCGCTGTGACCTTCACCGACGATCTCGGGCGGCAGGTGGCGGTGGACCGTCCCCAGCGGGTGGCCTGCCTCATCAGCAGCTTCTCGGACATCTGGTGTCTCGCCGGCGGCGCGGACACCATCGTGGCCGCCACCGACGCCACCTGGCGGTACTTTGACCTGCCCCTGCGCGACGACGTGGTGAACCTGGGAAACACCAAGGAGCTGGACCTGGAGCAGCTCCTGGCCTGCCAGCCGGACCTGGTCCTCGCCAGCGCCGGCACGGACCGGAACGTGGAGCTGGAGGCCGCCTTCGCGGAGATAGGCCTCACCGCGGCCTACTTCTCCGTGGACAACCTTGAGGACTACCTGCGGATGCTCAAGACCTGCACGGAGATCACCGGGCAGACGGAGAACTATGCGCTTTACGGCACGGAGGTGGCCCGGCAGGCGGAGGCCGCGCTGGCGCGGCAGGACGGCTCCGCCCCCAGCGTCCTCTATATCCGGGCCACCGGCAGCAGCTGCAAGGTGAAAAACAGCGAGGACAGCGTCCTGGGAGAGATGCTGGCGGCTCTCGGCTGCGTCAACATCGCCGACCGGGACGGCAGCCTCTTGGAGCAGCTGAGCATGGAGGCCATTCTGCAGGCCGACCCGGACTATATCTTCGTGGTGCTCCAAAGCGCGGACCCCTCCGACGCCGAAGCCGTGCTCAAGACCACCCTGCTGGACAACCCCGCCTGGGCCTCCCTGACGGCTGTGCGGGAGGGCCGCTACCATGTGATGGACCCGAACCTCTACAATCTCAAGCCCAACGCGCGATGGGGGGAAGCGTATGAACAACTGGCGG
>JBJDYT010000011.1:0-33821 GCA_051867635.1 Oscillospiraceae bacterium | reverse complement strand
CGCCGGACAGCTCGTTTAATATATCAGGCTTTTTTACCCTTGTCAACCCCCTTTTCCCCTCTTTTTCGATTTTCTTTTGCCGCGTCCCTATTCTCCGGGCCGTTTTCCCTCTGGAAATCCATGGGCGGCTGTGGTAGAATGGCCGCGGGACGAAACAGAGTCCACGTCCGCCTGCGGCGGACAAACGAAAGAACAGGGAGGCTTATCCATGGACCTTATCGGTGTGGAAGAATTCGACAGAGTCGATGTGCGCGTCGGCACCATTACCGGCGCCTCGCTCAACAAAAAGGCGCGGCATCCCGCCTATAAGCTCATGATCGACTTTGGGGAGGAGATCGGCGTGAAGCTCTCCTCCGCCCAGATCACAGACCTGTACCAGCCTGCGGACCTGGTGGGCCGGCAGGTGGTCTGCTGCGTGAACCTGACGCCCCTTCGCATCGGCGACGTGCGCAGCGACGTCCGCATCCTGGGCGCCGACACCCCCGAGGGTGTGGTGCTGCTGCAGCCCTCCCGCCCCGTGGCCAACGGCGACCGCATTTTCTGAACTGCTGTCCGGGCCGATGGCCCGCTAT
This sequence comes from Oscillospiraceae bacterium, assembly GCA_051867635.1. Classification (GTDB taxonomy): domain Bacteria; phylum Bacillota; class Clostridia; order Oscillospirales; family Oscillospiraceae; genus RGIG5472. The sequence continues at coordinate 33,249 of JBJDYT010000011.1, read as the reverse complement.
AATGCGAATGCCCTTCAGGCAGAAAGGATAGATACGTTATGATTCAATCCCGTTTTGACCGCGTCCTGCAGGAGATGGAGCGCGCCGGCATCCCCCAGCTCCTCGTCAGCGATCCCCTCGGCATCCTGTATCTCACCGGCATTGAGAACCACCCCTTTGAGCGCTTCTGGGCGCTGCTGCTGCGCCGTGACGGCAGGCACGTGCTCTTCTCCAACAAGCTCTTCACCTTGCCCGACACGCCGCTGGAAGTGGTAACGCTGTCCGACACGGACGATGTGGCTGCCCATGTGGCGCCGCACCTGCTGCCGGGCGTCATGGGCGTGGACAAGACCCTGCAGGCCCGCTTCCTGCTGCCCATCCTGGCCGCCGCGCCCGCCGTGAAGCCGGTGCTTGGCTCCGACTGCGTGGACAACGTCCGCGCCTGCAAGGACGAGACCGAGCGCCGGCTCATGCGCCGCGCCTCCGAGATCAACGACGCCTGCATCCAGAAGGTGGCCGCCTTCATCCACGACGGCGTCACCGAAAAGGAATGCGCCCAGTATCTCGACCGGTGCTATGCCGAGTACGGCTGCGAGGGGCTGGCCTTCGACTCCATCATCTCCTTCGGCGCCAACGCCGCGGACCCCCACCACACCCCGGACGATACCGTGGTGCGGGAGGGCGACTGCATCGTCATCGACATCGGCTGCGTGAAGGACCGGTACTGCTCCGACATGACCCGCACCTACTTCTGGAAGAAAGCGGACCCCAAGTATGTAAAGCTGTATGAGACCGTCCGGGAGGCCAATGAAAAGGCCATCGCCATGATCCGTCCCGGCGTACCCCTGTGCGAGCTGGACGCCACCGCCCGCGACCACATCGCCGCCGCGGGCTGCGGGGCCTATTTCACCCACCGGCTCGGCCACTTCATCGGCATGGAGGACCACGAAAAGGGCGACGTCAGCAGCGCCAACCCCGCCCCCGCCCAGGTGAACCAGGTGTTCTCCATCGAGCCGGGCATCTATCTTCCCGGCGAGTTCGGCTGCCGGGTGGAGGACCTGGTCATCGTCACGGAGGACGGCTGCGAGGTCATCAACCACGTGGACAAGAGCCTGACCATCCTGGGCTGCTGAGAAGTATCCCGCATGAGCTTACATAAGCAAGAGCAGCCTGCCCCGGTGCGGGGCAGGCTGCTCTTCTTTTCTCACTGCACGCCCTTTTCCCGGCAGAGCCGGGCCATATCCTCGGGCAGGGCCGCTTCCGCCCGGACCCACTCCCCCGTGACCGGATGCCGCAGGGCAAGGCGGAAGGAGTGGAGCGCCGGGCGGCGTATGTCCTCCGTCCCGCCGCCGTACTGCCCGTCTCCCAGCAGCGGATGGCCCAGGAAGGCGCAGTGCGCCCGGATCTGGTGGGTGCGCCCCGTGGCAAGGCGCAGCCGCAGCAGTGTGCAGTCCCCGCCCCGGCCCACGGTCTCATACCAGGTCAGAGAGGGCTTCCCCACCGCCGAGACGACGGCCCGCCGGCCCGCCGCGTCCCAGAAAAGCGGCGCTTCGATCCGCCCCGTCTCCGGCGTGACGATCCCCGACGCCAGCGCCAGATACTCCCGGCAAAAGTCCTCCGTGTGCAGCATACGGCGGAGCCGGTCGTGGATATAGCGGCTCTTTGCCACCGCCATGACGCCGCTGGTCCCCTTGTCCAGCCGGTTCACCGGATGGAAGGGCCGATCCGCGTCCCACCAGGCCGCGAGGACGCTCTCCACCGTGTCCGGCCCCCCGGCGGGGCCGTGCACCGCCATGCCCGCCGGCTTATGGAGCAGCAGCAGGTCCTCGTCCTCATACAGCACCGGCAGCGGCGGAGGCGAGACCGCCGCGCCGCCCTCCTCCAGCCGCACGGTGAGCACGTCTCCCGCCACGGCCCGGTCCTTCAGGCGCGTCGGCGCGCCGTTTTTCAGCACCGCCCCCGGTACGAACTTCAGGTGGGACAGCAGGGACGCCGCGAAGCCGAAGCGCTCCCGCAGCAGGCCGCCCACCGTCCGGCCCGACGACTCCGGCGGCACCGTCATGGAAAGCTCCCGCATCCCCTCTTCCCTCCTTTCGCGTTGCGGAAAACAAAAAAGCGGAGAAAAAGCCGTGCTTTTTCTCCGCTTTCCCTTTTACACCATGGGGCAGGACTCGCAGCTGTCGCAGGCCGGGAACTGGGACTTGTCGTACTCGATGCCGTTTTTCTCGTAGTAGTCCTTCAGCGCCATCTTCACCGCTTCCTCCGCCAGGACGGAGCAGTGGATCTTGTGGGCGGGCAGGCCGTCCAGCGCCTCCACCACCGCCTTGTTCGTCAGCGTCAGAGCCTCGGAGACGGGCTTGCCCTTGATCATCTCCGTGGCCATGGAGCTGGAGGCGATGGCGCTGCCGCAGCCGAAGGTGTTGAACTTCACATCCGTGATGATGTCGTTGTCGATCTTGAGATAGATCTTCATGATATCGCCGCACTTGGCGTTGCCCACTTCGCCCACGCCGTCGGCGTTCTCGATCTCGCCCACGTTCCGGGGGTGCATGAAGTGGTCCATAACTTTCTCACTGTACAGTGCCATATCGATAACTCTCCTTTATGAAATTACAGAATATACTGCCGTTTGCCGGTCTGCAGGTCCCGCCAGACGGGGGACATGTTCCGCAGGTACTGGACCACCTCGGGGACCACCTTCAGGATGTGGTCGATCTCCTCGTCGGTGTTGTACTCGCACAGGGACAGCCGCAGGGAGCCGTGGGCCACATCGTGGACCCGGCCGATGGCCAGCAGCACATGGCTGGGGTCCAGGGAGCCGGAGGTGCAGGCGCTGCCGGAGCTGGCGGCGATGCCCTTGCCGTCCAGAAGCAGCAGCAGGGACTCGCCCTCGATGCCCTCGAAGCACAGGTTCACGTTGCCGGGCAGCCGGCGCTCGGCGTCGCCGTTGAGGACGCTGTGGGGGATCTTCGTCAGCTCCGTGATGAGCTTGTCCCGCAGGGGCCGCATGTGGGCGGCGTTCTCCTCCATGTTCTCGCAGGCCTCCCAGAAGGCCGCCGCCGCGCCGCAGATGCCGGCGGTGTTCTCCGTGCCGGCCCGCTTGCCCCGCTCCTGGGCGCCGCCCTCGATGACGTTCACGAGGGGCACGCCCGTCCGGGCGTACAGGGCGCCCACGCCCTTGGGGCCGTGGAACTTGTGCCCGGAGATGGCCAGCAGGTCGATGTGCATGGCCTCCACGTCGATGGCGAGATGGCCCGCCGCCTGCACCGCGTCGGTGTGGAACAGCACGCCCCGCTCATGGCAGAGCCGGCCGATCTCCTCCACGGGCTGGATGCTGCCGATCTCGTTGTTCACGAACATAACGCTGACCAGGCAGGTATCCTCCCGGATGGCGTCCGCCACCTGCTGCGCGGAGACGATGCCGCTGGCGTCTACGCCCAGCAGCGTCACCTCGAAGCCGTGCTTCTCCAGCTTCTTCAGCGTGTGCAGCACCGCGTGGTGCTCGATGGCGGTGGAGATGATGTGCTTCTTGCCCTTCCGCTCTCCCAGCGCCGCGGCGGAGAGGATGGCCTGGTTGTCCGCCTCGCTGCCGCCGGAGGTGAAGGTGATCTCCCGGGGCTTGGCCCCCAGGCAGCCCGCCACCGTCTCCCGCGCCTGCTGCAGGCTCTCCGCCGCGCGCTGGCCCAGGGTGTACAGGGTGGAGGGATTGCCAAACTGCTGGTCAAGATAGGGCAGCATGGCGTCGATGGCGGTACGGCTCATCCTCGTGGTGGCCGCGTTGTCCGCATAGATTAGCATGGTTGCAGCTCCTTTCCAAACGGCGTTCGCCGTTAAACCCTACTGATTTAGTATGTTGATTGTATGCTACCACCGTGACTTCTCTTTGTCAACAGGGGCGGGCAAAATTTTTCCTGCGCTTTTTTGCTGTTTTTAGGATGCCGCCTTCCGGGATTCCTATGCATGTTTTTCCTCCGGCGGCCTGTCCCCCCGGGCGGCAAAAAGGGCCGCGCGCCGTTGCGGCGCGCGGCTTGGAAGCTTTAGAGGGAGAAGTCCTCCTCCCTGAGCCGGCTGGTGTCCAGCGCTGCGGGGCGCGGCGGCACACGCTTCAGCGGGTCATAGCGGAAGCGGGGGCAGCCGGCCGCGGCCTCCACCACGCCCTTTTTCTCACAGCCCACCTCCGTCTCGCTGAGCTGGCGGCCGAAGGCACAGTACAGGCAGCTCGGTTCCATATCCTTGCGAAACAGCATGGCGTTTCCTCCTCTTACAGGGCCCGGATCTGCACGGAGCCGTCCTCGGCGGTGGCGCTGATCTGGGACACCGGGTGCTCGTAGCTCTCGATGATCTGCATAGCCATGGGGTCCTCCAGCTCCTTCTGGATGGTGCGGCGCAGGTTCCGCGCGCCGTAGGCCAGGGAGTAGGACTTGTGGGAAAGATATTCCACCAGCTTGTCGTCATACTGGAAGTGCAGGCCCTTCTCCTCGAGAGAGCCCTTCAGCTCCTCCAGCATGATGCGGCAGATACCGCGGAAGTTCTCCTCCGTGAGCTTGTTGAAGCAGACGATCTCGTCCACGCGGTTGATGAACTCCGGCCGCAGGAACTCCTGCAGCGCCTTCATGGCCCGCTCCCGGTCCTGCTCGCTGACGGAGCGGTTGAAGCCCACGCCGCTGCCCTTGCGCTCGCTGCCGGCGTTGGAGGTCATGACGATGACGGTGTTCTCGAAGTTGACCTTGCGGCCGTGGGCGTCGGTGATCTCGCCGTCGTCCAGGATCTGCAGCAGCACGTTCAGCACGTCGGGATGGGCCTTTTCGATCTCGTCGAAGAGGATGACGGCATAGGGCTTGCGGCGGATCTTCTCCGTCAGCTGCCCCGCCTCATCGTAGCCCACATAGCCCGGAGGGGAGCCGATGATACGGGAGACAGAGTGCTTCTCCATGAACTCCGACATATCCAGGCGGATCAGGGCGTCCGGGGTGTTGAACAGGTCGTCCGCCAGCTGCTTGACCAGCTCCGTCTTGCCCACGCCCGTGGCGCCCACGAAGATGAAGCTCACGGGCTTATGCTTGGGGGAGATGCCCACGCGGCTGCGGCGGATGGCGGCGGTGACGGCGGCCACGGCCTCGTCCTGCCCCACGATGTGCTCCTTCAGCCGCTGGTCCAGCTCGCTGAGACGCTTATAGTCCTCCTCCCGGATCTTGCTGGCGGGGATCTTGGTCCAAAGCTCGATGACCCGGGCCAGATTCTCCATGCTCAGGGCGGGGGCGCCCTTGCGCTCCAGCTCCTCCAGCTCCGCCTGGAGCTTCAGCTCCTCGCTGCGCAGCTCCGCGATGCGGGCGTAGCGCTGGTCCAGCATCTCATTGGTGAATTCCCGGCCCTCCGGCGCGTCGGCGGACATGAGGTTCTCCCGCTCGAAGGTGATGTTCTCCAGCTGGCGCTTGACCTCCATGCGGCGGTTGATCTCGGGGTTTCTCAGGTTCAGGTCCGAGCAGGCCTCGTCGATGAGGTCGATGGCCTTGTCAGGCAGGAAGCGGTCGGTGATGTACCGTTCGCTGAGCTGCACCGCCTGGCGCAGCACCCCGTCGGGGATGACCACGCCGTGGTGCTCCTCATAGTAGTGGGCGATGCCCCGCAGGATCTTCAGCGTGTCCGCGAGAGACGGCTCGTTCACCGTCACCGGCTGGAAGCGGCGCTCCAGCGCCGTGTCCTTTTCTATGTGCTTGCGGTACTCGGTGAAGGTGGTGGCGCCGATGACCTGGATCTCCCCCCGGGAGAGGGCGGGCTTCAGGATATTGGCGGCGTTCATGCTGCCCTCGGCGTCGCCCGCGCCCACGATGTTGTGTATCTCGTCGATGACGAGGATGACGTTGCCGGCCTTCCGGATCTCCTCGATGAGCCCCTTCATGCGGCTTTCAAACTGGCCGCGGAACTGGGTGCCCGCCACCAGGGCCGTCAGGTCCAGCAGATAGACCTCCTTGTCCCGCAGCTTGAAGGGCACGTCGCCGTCCACGATGCGCTGGGCCAGGCCCTCGGCGATGGCGGTCTTGCCCACGCCGGGCTCGCCGATGAGGCAGGGGTTGTTCTTCTGGCGGCGGTTCAGGATCTGGATGACCCGTTCGATCTCCTGCTCCCGGCCGATGACCGCGTCCAGGCGGTTTTTCCTCGCCCGGTCCGTGAGATTGATGCAGTAGCTGTCCAGGAACTTGTGCTTTCCGCCCTTGCTCCGCTTGCCGCTTTTCTCCTGGGGGGGCTCCTCCTGCGGCGTCTCCTCCTGCGCCGCGGGCTGCTCGCCCCCGTTTCCGAACAGGCGGTTCAAAAACGGGAAGGTGGCGGTCTTGCCGCTGTCCTCCGATTCGTCCTCGCCGCCGAGCAGGTCCTCCGCCTCCTCCGCGCCGCCGAACGCCTGCAGCATCTCGTTGCCGATATTGTCCAGATCCTCGTCGCTGATGCCCATGCGGTCCATCATCTCCCGCACCTGGGGCAGGTTCAGCTCCCTGGCGCAGCGAAGGCACAGGCCCTCATTCACCGTCTGGCCGTTCTCGATCTTTGAGATGAAGACCACGGCAATATTCTTTTTGCATCTGGAACAAAGTGTTGGCTGCATGATTTTACCTCCGTAACAAAAACAAAAACACGCGAGCGTTCCGCTCAGCGCATGAACAGGCGCAATAAATAGGTGCCGGCCGCGGCCTCCTCCGGCAGGAAGCCCAGCCGCCGGGCGAACCAGACCAGCAGGAAAGCCGACAGCACGCCCTGGATCAGGCCCGCCGCCGCGCCCAGCAGGGCGTTGCACTGCCGCAGCACCGGCAGCCGCTCGAACAGCGGCCGCGCCAGGCGGGAAAGCAGCGTCAGTGCGAAAAACAGCAGCAGGAAAAACACGACCCGCAGCGTCGTGGACACCATGGCGGGCAGCAGGCTCTCCACCAGCGCGGCGGCCACCGCCGCTTCCGCGCTGCGCAGAGCGCTCTCCGTCCCCTCACGGACGGTCTCCGCCAGGTCCCCCTCCCAGCCGAAGCGCTCCAGCAGCGCCTCCGCCGAGGAGAACAGCTCCGAATCCATCTCCGGCGCGGCGCTTTCCGCTTCGCTGCGCACCGCGTCGCTCACCAGGCTCTCCATCCGCTCCGTCAGCGCCGGACGGATGCAGTCCTCCACCCCCGCCGCGCAGGTCTCCGTGAGCCAGCCGGCCCCCGCCACGGCGAGGAGCAGCACCAGCAGGCCCGCCAGCGTGCGGTAAAGGCCCCGGACCGCGCCGAGGACCACGGCGAGCAGAAGCACCGCCGCCAGGACGATATCCATTATAGCAGCATTCGGCACTTCCCGCCACCTCCTCCGGCATAGTATCTTATGGCAGTTCTGCCAGCCGCATGAGCCGTTTTACGGCACGATGACCCGGGCGTCGCTGTCGGACACCGCCAGCACGCTGCCGTCCTTCTGCAGGAAGATGCGTCTCAGGTGCTCCGCCGGCCACTCCGCGTACAGCTCCATTTCGTCGGTATAGACCGCCACGCGGTCGCTGAAGAGCACCGCCACGTACTTCCCCGCGGCGGAGATGTCCAGCACCTCCTCGTCCAGCTCCTTGGCGGAGAGGACCTCCCCTTCGGGGCTGACGGTCGTCACGGCCCCCAGGGTGCCGGATTTGTAGCGGCTGAGCAGCAGCACGGCGAAGCCGTCGCCGCCGAAGTCGCAGCCCCGCAGAAACAGGGCGCTGTAGTCATAGCTCCCCACCGGCGCCCCCTTGGCGTCGATAAAGCTCAGCTTGGTGTCCGCGGCCAGGGCCAGGTCCTGCCCCACCGTGCCCAGATGGGTCACATAGGCGTCGGCGAGGGGGAGGGCCGACTCCGCCTCCGTGCTGTCCAGCCGGTAGATGAGGATATTGCTGATAAAGGTCCCCTCGCTCTGCCCCACGGTCACCGCCGCCAGGCGCTTGCCGCCGGGCAGGACGCAGGCGTCCGTCACAAAGCGCTCCGAGGAGTAGAAGGTGAAGACCAGCTGCCGGCTGGGGTTATACACCTGCACCGCGCCCTTGTAGCCGCTGCACTGGTCCGTCACCGCCAGCCAGCCCTCGTCGTTCAGCGTGGCGGCCAGAATGCCGGTACAGGAAAGCTCCGCCAGCTCTCCCGAGGCGTCCAGCCACCAGAGCTTGTCGCCTCCGGCGTCGTAGACCACGGCGGCGCCGCCGCCGTAGCTCACCACGGGATTTTCCATGTACGCCTCCCGGCAGTAGACCTCGTTCCCCTGCCCGTCCAGAATGCGGATGGACTTGCCGCCGGCCACCAGCAGCCGCCCGTCCTCCAGAGGCGCGAAGCGGTTCAGCCGGTCGCTCTCAAAGGAATAGCTGCCCCGGCTGCCGTCGGCGTTCTCCGGCAGGGAGGCCGCCGCGATGCGGCGGCGCAGCACGTCAAAGCCGGTGCCGTCCCGGTAGGCCGCCACCAGCACCACAGCCAGCACGACGATCAGCACCGCGGCCAGCAGCAGCTTCCGGGGCCGCCGGGCCGGCTTTTTCAGCCGGCTCTTCAGCTCCCGCTCCTCCACCCGCTCGTCCGTCTCCTCCTGCAGGTCCTTATAGAATTCGAATTCTTCCATCTCAGACATTGAGCCGTTCATCCTCATACCAGAGTCTTGTCAGGTACAGCCCGCCGGGCGGCACCGTGGGGCCCGCCAGAGTGCGGTTGCCGGAGGCGAGGATCCGGGGGATGTCCTCCGCCGTCAGCTTCCCCTCCGCTGCGTACAGCACCGTGCCGGTGATGGCCCGCACCATGTTGTACAGAAAGCCGTTGGCGCAGACCTTCAGCTCCAGCAGATCGCCGTTTCGGTTTACATAACAGTAATAGATAGTCCGCACCGTGCTCTTCACGTCGGTGCCCACGCTGCGCACGGCGGCGAAGTCGTGGGTGCCCTCAAAGGCCCGGGCGGCCCGGTCCATCACCGCCTCGTCCAGATGCTTGGGGTAGAAATAGGCCCTGTTTACATAAAACGGGTTCTTGATGCGGGAGTTGAAGATGCGGTAGGTGTATTCCTTTTTCAGGCACGAGCCGATGGCGTTGAAGTCCTCCGCCGCCTCCACCGCCTCCTTCACCACGATATCCTCCGGGGTGTGGGTGTTGATGGCGAAGGGCAGGCGGTCCACCGGGATGCGGGAGGCGGTGTGGAAATTCGCCACATACCCCTCCGCGTGGACGCCGGCGTCGGTCCTGCCGCAGCCCACGAGATGCACCCGCTCGCCGCAGACCTTGCCGATGGCCTTCTCCAGCGTCTCCGCCACGGTGACTTCGGTTTTCTGCACCTGCCAGCCGTGGTAGGCGGTGCCGTTATACATGAGCTTCAGCGCGATGTTCCGCATAGCCGCCTCTCTCTTTCCCGGACGCCGCCGCGCGGCGCCGCTGTTACAGGCCCAGCCGGCCCAGAACGATGATGCCCGCCGTGGCCGCGGTCCCCAGGACCATCACCGCCCAGTCCGCCGCGGTGAAGCGCAGCACGTGGAGCTTGGTGCGGCCGCTGCCGCCGTTATAGCAGCGGCATTCCATGGCGGTGGCCAGCTCGTCCGCCCGGCGGAAGGCCGAGATGAAGAGGGGCACCAGAATGGGGATCAGGGCCTTGGCCCGCTGGAGCAGGTTGCCGCTTTCAAAGTCCGCGCCCCTGGCCTTCTGGGCGGACATGATCTTGTCCGTCTCCTCGATGAGGGTGGGGATGAAGCGCAGGGCGATGGCCATCATCATAGCCAGCTCGTGCACCGGGGCGTGCAGCTTCTTCAGCGGGGACATGAGGCTCTCCAGCCCGTCCGTCAGGCGGATGGGGCTGGTGGTATAGGTCAGCAGGAAGGTGCCCATGATGAGCAGGGCGATGCGCAGGATCATATACACCGCCGTGCGCACGCCCTCCACATAGACGGTGAACTTCCAGATGGTGAACAGGGGCGTCCCCTTGATATAGAGCAGGTTCAGCACCGCGGTGAACACGATGATGAACCACACGGGCTTCAGCCCCTTCACCAGGGCGCTGTACCGCACCCGGGAGACCCGCACGCAGACGGCGAGCCAGAGGATCATGCAGCCGTAGCTCACCACGGACTTGGCGCAGAAAAGCGCCACGACGTACAGCACCACGAAAATGAGCTTGGTCCGGGGATCCAGGCGGTGGGCCAGGGTGTTGCCGGGGAAGTACTGGCCGAGGGTGATGTCCTTCAGCATGCTTCGCCGCCCCCCTTCTTCGCCGCCAGGGCTTCCGCCAGGGCTTCGATGGTGAAGATGCCCTCCGGCAGCTCCACGCCCCGCCGCCGCAGGGCCCGGGCGATGAGGGCCGCCTCCGGCACGCTGAGGCCCGCGGCCTCCAGCTCCTCCGTCCGGGAGAAAACCTCCTTCGGCGTGCCGCACATGAGCACGCCTGCGTCTTTCATCACCAGAATACGGTCGGAGAAGCGGGCGATCTCGTCCATGCTGTGGCTCACCATGAGGACGGTGCTCTTCCGCCTGTCCTGATAGTCCTTCAAACAGCGCAGCAGGTTCTCCCGGCCCTCCGGGTCCAGGCCGGCGGTGGGCTCGTCCAGGATCAGCACCTCCGGGTGCATGGCGAGGACCCCCGCGATGGCCGCCCGGCGCTTTTCGCCGCCGGAGAGCTCGAAGGGGGATTTGTCCAAATAGCTCTCGTCCAGGCCTACATCCTCCATGGCGTCCCGCACGCGGCGCTCCAGTTCCTCGCCCGCGAGGCCCATGTTCTTCGGCCCGAAGGCCACGTCCATGCGGACGGTCTCTTCAAACAGCTGATACTCGGGGTACTGGAACACCAGGCCCACCCGGAAGCGGACGGAGCGGATGGCCTTCGGCTCCTCCCAGATGTCCTTCCCCGCGAGATAGATATGCCCCTCCGTCGGCTTCAGCAGGCCGTTGAGGTGCTGGATCAAGGTGGATTTGCCCGAGCCCGTGTGTCCGATGATACCCAGCAGCTCTCCGGGCATCACATCAAAGCTCACGTCCCGCACCGCGTCCTTCTCAAAGGGGGTGCCGGCGCTGTACACATGGGTCAGGCCCTCCACGCGCAGAATCGGTTCCAAGGCAGTTTTCCTCGACTTTACAAAGACTTGCGGACGGCGTCCGCGCATTCCTCCACGCCGATGGCGTCCAGCGGCACGTCCCAGCCCCGGCGGCGCAGCTCATAGAGCAGATCCACCGTGCCCGGCACGTCCAGCGACAGCCGCCGCAGCTCCTCCACCCGGGGGAAGACCTCCTTCGGCGTGCCGTCCATGACCACGCGGCCCCGCTCCATGACCAGGACGCGGTCGGCGCTCTCCGCCTCGCTCATGTGGTGGGTGATGAGCACCACGGTCATGCCACGCTGGCGGTTCAGCCGGTGCACGGTCTCCAGTACCTCCCGCCGGCCCACCGGGTCCAGCATGGCGGTGACCTCGTCCAGCACCAGATACTCCGGCTCCATGGCCAGCACGCCCGCGATGGCGACGCGCTGCTTCTGTCCGCCGGAGAGGAGGTGGGGCGCGTGGAGGCGGTACTCCTCCATCCCCACCGCGGCCAGGGCCTTGTCCACCCGCTGGCGGATCTCCGCCGTGGGTACGCCCAGGTTCTCCGGGGCGAAGGCCACATCCTCCTCCACCACGTTGGCCACGATCTGGTTGTCCGGGTTCTGGAACACCATGCCCACCCGGCGGCGGATCTCCATGGCGTTGGCCTCGTCCGCGGTGTCCAGGCCGTCCACCAGGACCTGCCCGGCGGTGGGCAGCAGCACGGCGTTGAGGTGCTTTGCAAGCGTGGACTTGCCGGAGCCGTTATGGCCCAGCACCACCGTGAAGCTGCCCTTTTCTATCGTCAGGTCTATATCCTCCAGCGCGGGGAGCTCCTCCCGGTCCTCCCCCGCCGGATAGGCGTATTGCAGATGTCTGATCTCGATCATGCTCGTTCACTCGCTCTTTCTCGTCATTTGGCCGGGCGTTTTCCGGCGGGACGGCTCATTCGCTCATCCAGCGCCCCGTGGCGCCGCAGGGCAGCGCCATGCCGCTGGCGGCGCAGGGCAGGCCCAGCTCGTCCCATTCCACGCGCCCGCCGTACTTCTCGCTCACCAGCACGTGCAGCAGATACCCCAGCACCGAGGGGGCCAGCCCCGTGGTATAGGAGTTCAGCAGCACGAACAGGGGCCGCTCCGACAAAACACCCACGCAGAGCTTCAAAAACGGATACAGGTTCTCCTCCAGCTTCCAGACCTCCCCCGAGGGGCCGCGGCCATAGCTGGGCGGGTCCATGATGATGGCATCGTAGCGCTTGCCCCGACGGATCTCCCGCTCCACGAACTTGGCGCAGTCGTCCACGATCCAGCGGATGGGGGCCTCCGCCAGGCCGGAGAGCCTGGCGTTTTCCTTGGCCCAGGCCACCATGCCCTTTGCCGCGTCCACGTGGCAGACCTGGGCCCCGGCGGCGGCGCAGGCCACGGAGGCCGCGCCGGTGTAGGCGAAGAGGTTCAGCACCCGGACGGGGCGGCCCGCCTGGCGGATCTTCTCCATGGCGAAGTCCCAGTTGACGGCCTGCTCCGGGAAAAGGCCCGTGTGCTTGAAGTTCATGGGCTTGACCTGAAAGCGCAGCTCGCCGTACTGGATCTGCCACTGCTCGGGCAGCTGCCCCTTGTCCCAGTGGCCGCCGCCGGAGGCGCTGCGGAAATAGCGCCCGTCGGGGCTGCGCCAGCGCGGGTCCTTCCGGGGCGCCTCCCAGATGGCCTGGGGGTCCGGACGCACCAGGACCTGCCGTCCCCAGCGCTCCAGCTTCTCGCCGCCGCCGCAGTCCAGCAGTTCATAGTCCTTCCATCCGTCCGCGATCCACATCTTTGCCATCCTCCACGCTATAATACTCCATATTAAGAATGTAATTATACACTAAGGCGGCGGCAATAGTCAATAAAGGCGGCGGAATTCTCTCCCCTCCCGCCTGACCCTTTCCCGCATCTCCGCGTTGAAAAAACGGAATAGGGCTGGTACAATGGAAAAAACGGATTCTGCGAGGTATGTCATGGAAAAGCTCCTGCTGCACTGCTGCTGCGCCCCCTGCTCGGTCTACTGCGTGGATTCCCTCCGCGCCGAAGGCATCGAACCCACCGCCCTCTGGTACAACCCCAACATCCACCCCTATCAGGAGTATGCGGCCCGCCGGGACACCCTGATGGCCTACGCCCCCTCCATCGACATGGAGCTGCGCATCATTGAGGAGTATGGCCTGCGGGACTTCGTGCGCCATGTGGCGGCGGATATCGACCACCGCTGCGGCTACTGCTACGCCGTGCGCATGGACCGCGCCGCCCGCTACGCGGCGGAGCACGGCTTTGCCGCCTTCTCCACCACGCTGCTGGTGAGCCCCTATCAGAACCACGAGGGCATCGCGGAGGCGGCGGAGCGCGCGGCAAAGGAGTACGGCGTTTCCTTCCTCTACCGGGACTTCCGCCCCGGCTTCCGGGAGGGACAGGCCAAGGCCCGGGCGCTGGGGCTGTACATGCAGAAATACTGCGGCTGCGTCTTCTCCGAGGAGGACCGCTATCAAAAGCAGATCCGCCGGGATTTGCTGCGAAATCAGGAAGCCTGACGGCGCCGCCCCGGCGGCATACGCAGAAAAAAATCTCGCCATCCTTTGATGGCGAGATTTTTTTGCCCCTCCGTCCTTCCCGTTCGGACAGTGGACGGACGCGGCATGGCTTTTCCCTTCCCCTCATATCCTGCCAATGGATAAAGGCGCCTTCCTCACAGCGCCATGATCTCGAATTTCACCACGCCCTCCGCTTCGCTGACCCGGGTGAACAGCTCGTTGGGGTCCCCCGCCACGTCGGAGATCTCCGCCGAAATGGTCACCGCGGCGCAGCCGTTGGTGGGGACGCTCTGGTTGATGGTCAGAATATTTGCGCCGGAGTCGGCAAAAATATCCAGTACATGGGACAGCACGCCGGCGGTGTGCTTCAGCATGGCGTAGACCGTGATGATGCGGTCGGTCTTCATGTCGGTGAAAGGCCGCACCGCGTCCTTGTACTTATAAAAGGCGCTGCGGCTGATACCCACCAGCCGGGCCGCCTGGCCCACCGTGCCGGCTTCTCCGGTCTGCAGCATCCGCTTGGCCTCCGCCACCTTCAAAAACACCTCCGGCAGCGCCTCTGCCGCGACAATATAGTACTCCACCCGCTTTCCCATATCTGTCCTCCAATAACAAGCATTTGTTTTCTGCTGTAGAACAAGTATAGCATATTCCCATCCGCCGCGCAAGCTTTTTTTGAGGTGACCTTCCCATGAAACCTGAGACCATGGCCCGGATGCTGCTGCAGACGGCGTTTCTCGCGGTCTGCGCCCTGCTGTTCTATCTCGCCGTGCGCTACCTGCTGCCCTGGCTGCTGCCCTTTCTGCTGGCGCTGGCGGTGAGTGCGGCGCTGGAGCCGGTGATCCTCTGGTGCCGCCGCCGGCTGCATTTCCGACGGGGCTTCACCGCCGCGGTCTGCACCCTCCTGACCGTGGGGCTGCTGGGGGCGCTGCTGTTCCGCCTGGGGGCGCGGCTGCTGCAGCAGGCCACCGCCCTGCTGACCCGCCTGCCGCTGCTGCTGGCGGAGCTTCCCGCCGTTCTGCAGCACTGGCAGCTGCGCTGGGACAGCCTTTGCGCCGCCTGCCCGGAGCCGCTGCGCCAATGGATGGGCTCCTTCGCCGGGCGCATCTCCGACGGCTCCCTCTCCCTGCTCAGCGACTGGTCGGCGGAGCTGCTGGCCTCCCTGCCCTCCGTGATGGCCTTCCTGCCCGACGCGGTCCTCTGCTTCGCCACCACGGTGCTGGCCATTTTCTACACTTCCTCCCGCTATCCGGAGATCCGCTCCTTTCTCCGCCGGCAGATCCCGCCCCGCCACCGGGCGGGAGCCAGCGGCGTGAAGCAGAACATCTGCGCCACCATGGGCAAGTGGCTGCGGGCCCAGGCCCTGCTGTGGCTCATGACCTTTCTGGGGCTGCTGGTGGGGCTGCTGCTGCTCCGGGTGCCCTACGCCCTGCTGCTGGCCTTTCTCATCGCCTTCGTGGACCTGCTGCCGGTGCTGGGGACGGGGACGGTGCTGCTGCCCTGGGCGGCGCTGTCCTTCCTCGCGGGGAAGGGACCCTTCGCCGTGGGCCTGCTGGCGCTGCAGCTGGTTTTGCTGCTGCAGCGGAGCCTCCTGGAGCCGAAGCTTCTGGCGGCCCAGGCGGGCCTGCCGCCCATCGCGGCGCTGCTGGCCATGTATCTCGGCTTCTGCACCATGGGCATCGCCGGCATGATCCTCTTCCCCATGCTGCTGTTGCTGCTCAAGCAGCTCCAGGACGAGGACTACATCCGCCTGTGGAAATAAAAACGCGGGGCGGCCGCTTTCGCGGCCGCCCCGCCGTGCAGCGGAGGGACGTATGCTGTTTTCGCCGCGGCGGAGCGTTATCTCCCCACGCTCTCCGCCTCCCAGTGACGGAAGGCGCCGCTGTAGCCGTCGATCTCGAACTCGTACTCCATGCCGCCGTAGACGATCTTCCCCTCGTACTCTGTGCGGCCGTCGTCATAGTCGGTCTTGAACTCCCGGATATCGGCGGCGGTGGCGCCGGGGACCTGGGCCAGCGCCAGCTCCTTGGCCTTTTCCGCCGTGATGGCGCTCCCGCCGGAGGCGGCGGAGGAGCCCTTTGCATCACGCTCAAATTTGACCACTTCGCCGCTGGCGGCGTCGATCTCACAGTCGTACTCCGTGCCGTCGGCGGTGTAGAACTCCACGTCATAGACCTGTCGGCCGTTTTCATGGTCCAGCTTGGCTTTCACAAAGGTCGCCTGGCCGCTGCCGAGCCCGGCGTGGGCCAAGGCCCTGGCCTTGGCCTCCTCGGCGGTCAGCGCAGCGCCGGCGGTATTCTCCGTGGTCTGGCCGCTCTCCGCCGCCGTGTCGGGCGTACGGGTTTCGATGACCACGCCGCTCAGCGCGTCGATGTCATACTGGCAGTGCTCGCCTCCCACGGTGATGTCCACCTGATAGTAGTCCGTGCCCTCCCGGGTGTTCAGGTCCGCGGTGATGGCCTCCACCTCAGAGGCCGTCAGGCCGGCGCACTCCAGCGCCAGCGTCTTGGCCTTCTCCGCGCCGATATAGGACAGCTGGCTCTGCTCCTGGGCGCAGCCGCTGAGCAGCAGCAGGGCCAGCAGCAGGGCGCACCATACATGCTTTCGTTTCATAGGGTAGTCTCCTTTCGTGTTTCTGGGTATATCCTATGCCCCGAACATGAAATCTACATGAAATCCCGCAAAATTTTTTTGATGGTAAAAACCGGCGGAAGCGCCCGGTCCGCCGCGCCTCACGCCTTCGCCGGGTCGGGCAGGTGCAGGGTGAAGACGCTGCCCTCCCCGGGCGCGCTCTCGAGGGTCATGTACCCGCCGTGGAGCTGCGCGATCTGCCGCACCAAGGACAGGCCCAGGCCCGCGCCGCCCTCGCCGCTGCGGGAGGGCTCCACCTGGTAAAACCGCTGCCAGACCTTTTCCTGCTCCGCCGCGGGTATGCCGACGCCGTCGTCCCGCACCCGCAGCAGGACCTCTCCCTGCTCCCTGCCGGCCGACACCCACACATGGCCCTCGGGCCTGCCGTACTTGAAGGCGTTCTCCACCAGGTTCCGGGCCAGGTTCGCCAGCAGCGCCGCGTCGCCCCTGACTGTGACCCCCTCCTGCAGCTCCAGCGTCAGGCGCGCCGGGTCATAGCCCTGCTCCTCGCAGAGGGCGCGCAGCAGCTCCCCCAGGTCCACCGGTTCCATCCGGGCCGCCTCGGTCCCCTGCTCCAGCCGGGTCATGCGCAGCAGCTGGGCGATCAGGGCGGACATCCGCTCCGCCTGGCGGTGGATCATGGAAATGGTCTCCTGCCGCTCCTCCGGCGTCTCGTCGTACTTCTCCGCGTACTCGCAGGCGCCCTTGATGATGGCCACCGGCGTGCGCAGCTCGTGGGAGGCGTCGGCGGTGAACTGCTTTTCCGCCTCGAAGGAGCGCTCCAGCCGCTCAAACAGCTCGTCGAAGGCGGCGGCGAGACGGGAGAACTCATCCCGCCCCGGTGGCAGGCCGATGCGCCGGGACAGGTCCCGCGCCTCGTTGATGGCCGCGGCCGTGGCGGTGATCTGCTCCAGGGGGCGGAAGGCCCGCCTGGCGATCAGATAGCTGCCCAGAGCGGCCAGGGCCATGAAGAGGGGCAGCGCCACCAGTCCCACCAGCAGCAGGTTACGGACGAGCAATTCGTTCTCCGGCGCCTTCATGACGCCCCTGAGCCAGACGCCGTCCTCCCAGCCCGACGGCACCCAGAGGTCCAACACCAGATACTCCTCCCTCCCGGCGGAGACCGTCCGGGTCAGCCCGTTCTGAAAGGGCTCCTCCACCGTGAAGGACACCGGGACCTGCCCGGCCAGCAGCGCCTCGTCCCGGCTGTACACCAGGATGGAAGCGCCGTTTTGATAAAACAGGAAGCCCTCCTCCAGGGTCAGCTTTCCCTGGGAAAGGCTCACCTGCCCCGCGCCGCTCCGCACCGTCTGGGCCAGCTGGGACATGGCCGTGCGGGAGGACACCGTGCTGCTGATGGACAGCACGAAGGCCAGCAGCAGCGCGGCCAGCAGCGCCGTCAGCAGCGTGAGCCAGGCGGCGATCCTGCCTTTTACCGTAACATTTCTCATAGTCCCTCCGCTCATTCCTCCGCCCGCAGCACCCAGCCCACACCGCGGATGGTGTGGAGCAGCTTCACGGGATATCCGCTGTCGATCTTTTTCCGCAGGCGGCTGATATAGACGTCCACGTTGTTGGAGCTGCCGGAGTACTCATAGTTCCAGATCTGGTCCTCCAGCTGCTGGCGGGACAGGACGCTCCCCTGGTGGCGGATCATGTACTCCAGAATGGAGAATTCCTTGGGCAGCAGGGCGATCTCCTCCCCGCCCCGGGTCACGGTCCGCCGCTCGGTGTCCACGGTCAGGTCGGCCAGCGTGAAGCGGTTGCTGCGGCTGCCCGCCCGCTTGCGGGTCATGGCCCGGATGCGGGCCAGCAGCTCGTCAAAATCGAAGGGCTTGACGAGATAGTCGTCCGCCCCCAGGTCCAGGCCCTTCACCCGGTCGGCCACGGCGTCCCGGGCGGTCAGGAGCAGCACGGGCGTGTCCACGCCCCCCTCCCGCAACCGCCGCAGCAGCGTATAGCCGTCCAGCCGGGGCAGCATCACATCCAGCAAAATGGCGTCATAGGCCGCGCCGGGCAGGTGCTCCAGGGCCTCCTGGCCGTCAAAGCAGCCGTCCACGCTGTACCCCGCCTTCTGCAGGGTCTTGACGATCAGGCGGTTCATGTCCCGCTCGTCCTCCACCACCAGGATCCTCATGCGTCCGCCTCCCTTCGCCGCGCTGTTTTTTATATTCTACCACACTTTCTCCGCCGTGAACAGCTGTCCGCGCCGTGCAAAAAAGGAAGCGGGCGCGCCGCGTCCGCTTCCTCTTTGTCTGCCGCTATCCGCCGATGCCCTCGCCGTCCTCCGGCAGATCGGGCGTATCGGGCTCGTCGTCTCCCGGATCGCCGTCATCCGGCTCCTCGGGGGGCAGCGCTTCATTTCCGTGGACGGGGCAGCCGTCCTCCGGCGTGGAGGAGATCAGGTAGGGGGAATCCGCCACCACTTCTCCCGCCAGGTTGTTCCGCTCATAGTTCAGCAGCGTGCCCTGGGTCACGGAGGAGGCCGGGCAGGCGTCCGTGGCGGGGCAGTTGCCCTCCGTGCAGAAGCCGTTGCTCTCCACATGCAGGTTGCACGACGCCGTGGGCGCGTAAGCCGCGGGGATGGTGATGGTACGGCAGCGGCTGCCGCGGACGTCCGCGGCGCAGGCGTCGGTGGCCAGCAGCCCGCTGTCCAGGCACAGGGTCACCTGCACGGTGTTGCTGGCGCGGGCGGAAAAGTCCTTCCGCGACAGGCCCTCGTGCACCTGGCTCATGACCTTCTTCCACAGGCTCACCGCCGGGTTGGTGCCGCCGGTGCGGATGCTCTCGTTGTACTCATAGCCGCACCAGACCGCACCCACATAGTACGGGGTCATGCCCACGAAATAACGGTCGAAGTTGTCGGTGGTGGTACCGGTCTTGCCGGCCACGGGCATGTTGCCGAGCTTGGCGGCGCCGGCGTTGCCGTTGTTCACCACGCCCTTGAGCAGCTCCGTCATATAATAGGCGGTGCTCTCGCTCATGGCGGCCCAGGACTCGGACTCGTTGTCCAGGATCACATTTCCCTTGTTGTCCTCCACCCGGGTATAGGTCCTGGGCGTGGTGTAGATGCCGTTGTTGACGAAGGCGGAGTAGGCCGCCGCCATCTGCTCGGTGGTGACGCCGCGGGTCAGGCCGCCCAGGGCCAGGGACGCGGAGTTCAGATCGTCGTTGACGAGGGTGGTGAAGCCCAGGTTCTCCTTCATGAAGAGGAAGGAATTCTCCACGCCCAGCGCCTCGTTGATGCGCACGGCGGCGGTGTTCATGGACTGCTCGATGGCGGTCTGGATGGTCACAAGGCCGCTGTAGGTGTTGTCATAGTTCTTGGGCCAGGGCTTGTCGTTCAGCAGGCGCACCGGCGCGTCGTCCACGATGGAGCCCACGGTGATGGTGCCGTTCTCGATGGCGGGTGCGTAGGTGGACAGGGGCTTGATGGCGGAGCCGCAGGGCCGCCGGACGGTGGCCAGGTTCTGGCCGCGGCTGATGGTCTTTTCGCCCACGCCGCCCACCATGGCCTTCACCTCGCCGGTATAGGGGTCCATGATGGTGATGGCCGCCTGCATCTGCCTGCCGGTGGCGCTGGAGATATAGGGCGTGTTGCTCAGGTCCTCAAACACAGCCTCCGCCTTCTCCTGGACGCTCAGGTCCACCGTGGCGTAGATCTTGTAGCCGCCGTTGAAGAGCAGGGACTGGGCCGTCTGGTAGGAGTAGCCCAGCTCCTCCTGCATGTCGCTGAGGACGTCCGCGATGATCTGGTCCACCATGTAGGAGTAGACATGGCCCTCGGTGCTGGTGGTCTCGTTGCCGTCGCTCTCCCGGTCGCCCACAAAGTCCAGCTTCTCCGCCTTGGCGGCCTCGGCCTCCTCCTCTGTGATATAGCCCTGCTCCACCATCTTGTCGAGGATGGTGCGCTGGCGCTTCTGGTTCTGGTCGCGGCTCCAGCCGTCGTTGTCGTTCATGGGGTTATACTGGGAGGGGTTGTTGGTGATGCCCACGATGCAGGCCGCCTCCGCCAGCGTCAGCTCCGAGGCGTCCTTGCCGAAGTAGGTCTCCGCCGCGGCGCCGATGCCGTAGCTGCTGGAGCCGAAGTAGACGGTGTTGAGGTACATCTCCAGTATCTCGAATTTATCGTCATAGCGTTTTTCCAGCTCCAGCGCCCGGAAGATCTCCAGCACCTTTCGCTTGATGGTGTCCTGCCGGTCCTCCGTCAGGTTCTTGATGAGCTGCTGTGTCAGCGTGGAGCCGCCGAAGGAGCTGTCGCCGGTGAAGACCACCATGAGCATCGCCTTGGCCGTGCGGGGCCAGTCCACGCCGCTGTGCTTGAAAAAGCGCTGGTCCTCGATGGAGACCACCGCCTGCCACACATAGTCCGGCAGGTCCTCGATGTTCACGAGCTTGCGGTTCTCCGTGCCGTAGAGCTTCTGCAGCTCCTGCCACTCCCCGTTGTCATCCTGATAGAGGATGGTGGAGGTCAGCTTCTGGCTGATGGCGTCCGCGTCGATGGGGATCTCCGGGCCCAGCACATGCTTGACGTAGTACATGAAGATACCGGCGAACATGACCGCGGTGGTCAGGAAGATCAGCAGCACGGTCTTGATGATAAAGCCTGCCCGGCCCTTCCCCGCCTTTTTCTTATTATGTATCTTCCGATTGGTGCTCTGTTCCCTGTTCTCCCGATGCGCCTGCTCCGCCTCGCGGCGGCCGCGGGTCTCTCGTTCCACTGCAGAACACCTCCTTTCATCTTTCTTGGCAAAAACATGGCGAACATACATAGCAAGCCATTGTAAAAGTATTGTACCACAGCCTGTCAACCGCCTCTACCGCGCCGTTTCCCTCCGGGATGTCCCCTGTTTTTCTCGGTTTACCCGTTTTGCCCTGTTTTTATCCCTGCTTCGTTCGATTTTTTCCGTATTCCGCCGCGCCGGACCGCCGCCGCGGTTTTTTCACCTCCCGGGCTCCGGCCGCGTAAAATGGTACATCGCGGGGCGCCGCGGCCCCTGGCGGAAAATCCCTTCCGCGGGAGACTTGTTTTTTCTCTGCAAAGCAGGTACAATAGGGGTATCAAACGCGGGAGGTATCCGGATATGAGCGAAGAATACGGTCCTGACTTCATCACCATCGTGGACGACGACGGCAACGAGATCGAACTGGAATATGTGGACGCGCTGGAGTACGAGGGCGTCACCTACACGGCTTTCTTTCCCGCGGTGGAAGAGGGCGCGGACGAGGAGGGCGAGGAGTACGGCCTGATCATCCTGCGGTCCGAGGAGGAAAACGGCGAGACCTATCTCGACACAGTGGACGACGAGGAGCTGCTGGAAACTGTGTATGAAATGTTCATGCAGCGCTTCCTGGAGGACGAGGCGGAGGATTGACCGCCCGGTCCAGGACGCGCTTTTGAAGCCATGCCCTGCGGGGTGCGTGACGGGCTTTTTTTTAACCCACATTTTGTTATACGGGATGCCGGATCAGCACGTGGTTTGCAGGCCTCCCGGCCGCTCCGGCGGCTGGAAGTTGGAAGCAGTAAAGCGTGCTGGAGGCGACCCACCTGCTTCGAATGGTGCAGGTTATAACAGGGTCCGCACGGCCATCGCGGGGCAACCACATAGAGGGCGGCGGACATGGTCCGCCGCCCTCTCCGCTTCCCGCGAGGGCGCGCCAGCGGCCGAGCGTTACGAGCCGCCGCCGCACCGACCCCCCTTTGCATTCCACGCGGCGGCGGCGAGAGGGCGCGGGCGCAGCGAAGCGGACGCGGAGCGAGACACCGCGCCGCCCCGGCGGCGGGACCGGGCGCGGCAGCGCCCACACAGCCCCGCAAGGGGCGGGCACGCCGCCGGGGCTATTCAATTGCGCGGCGGGGGGGCGCGCAGCCGCCCGGCCAGGTGGAGCGAAGCGACGTCTGGCCGGGCGAAGGGGGGTGCCGCCGCGCCACCTTGTTCCAATGCCAACAGCGAGAGCCGCAGCCCGTCAGGGGGCTATCAGCCCCCCGGACGGTCTTTCCACGGATTCCAGTCCGGCGCGTAGTAGTCGGCTACGTACTCGACGCAGGCCTGGGCCATCTCCGCCGCCCCCATATACTCCGGATATTCGGGCAGCCTGGTGCCGTGTGCCACGGCGTGGCATTTCCAGCAGAGGGTAATCAGGTTATGCGGGAAGTCCGTCCCGCCTTGCGACCTGGGGATGACGTGGTGGATTTGTAGTCCCCGGCTGCTGTCGCAGAGGGCGCAGCAGAAGTTGTCTCTGCGGTACACAGCGAGACGGGTTTGTTTTGAGATGTTGGCGCTCATCATATCGGAGCCCCCCTTTCAGAAGATGCCCCGGCCCGAGCGCGGACAGGCAAGGGCGGCGGGGGCCAGGGGGCCGACTCCCGCAAGGCCCCCCCCAGGACGCGGCGGGACGGCGGCGGGGGCTTGCCCACGCAAGGCGGCACGACGCGGCCAAAGGGCGGCGCGCAGCGCAGCCAGGCCACCGCCGCCCGGCTCGACCCTTGCCCCGTGCTATGCTTGGGGCGCTTCGTAAGGGGGCGAAGATGTGAGCGCCGCCATCGAAAATCCCGTCGAGCGTCCGCCGCGAACGTGCTGCAAGCCTTGCGCTGCAACGGTTTTGTGGGGGAGTGCGGCCTTTTTCCGGCCACGTCATCCCAGGGCGTGGGCGGGCTTTCCCCCGCTTTCCCGCGAAACCTGCCGGAAATTTCCACAGATTCACAAGAAACTTGTTAGAACGCCTGTTCGATTGCCCATTTTCCTGTTATGCAGGGGGCGGCGGAGGGGGCCTGGCGGTGTCTGCGTCTCCGGAGATTCACCGTCCGGTCCCTAACGCGGCAGCGTTATGCCGTTTGCCTGCTTCGAATGGTGCAGGTTATAACAGGGTCCGCACGGCCATCGCGGGGCAAGAAGATCAAGAGCCGGGGGCTTCCCCCGGCTCTTTGCCGTTTTTTGCCGCCGCGGGGCGGAAAAGCGCGCGGCGGGCCGCGCTTCTCCTTGATTTTGCGTCTTTCGGCAGAAATTTCACTTGCGTTATAGCCGCGCATCCTCTATAATGTTATGGTACATGTTTTCATATGTGCGCTTTTTGCGTACGCGCAATACTTTTCCACAGTTTTTGAGAGGAATGATAACGACATGAGTGCATCGAGAGAAAAGAAGGCCCGCCAGGAGAGAAACGCCAGCGGCTATGTGGACCCCAAGCAGCGCAGAGCGGAGGAGGAACGCAAGGCCGCCAAGCGCAGCAATCTGCTGTATGGCACCATCGCCGTGCTGTTCGTGGTCGTGGCGGTGTTCGTCATCGTCTGGAACTCCGGCGTCATCCAGCGCAACGCCACCGCCGTCACCATCGACGGGGAGAAGTACTCCGCCTCGGAGATGAGCTTTTTCTATCACGACAGCTATAACCAGTGGTACCAGCAGATGGGCGCCTATGCCAGCTATTTCGGCTTGGACACCTCCGCGCCCCTGAACAGCCAGGTCTACAGCGAGGAGACCGGCGAGACCTGGGCGGATTACTTCTGCGACCAGGGCGTGGAGAACATGAAGTGGACCATCGCCACCTACAACGAGGCCCTGGCAAACGGCTATGAGTGGTCCGAAGAGGACGAGGAATCCTGGAACTCCACCAAGGAGACCATGGAGACCTACGCCGAGTCCAACAACGTGGACTACAAGACCTTCCTGCAGTATTACTACGGCAGCCTGATCACCCCCGCCGTGTATGAGAAGTATGTCCGCATGCAGATCGTGGCCAACAACTATGCCAGCCAGATCTACGACGGCTTCTCCTACGACCTGAACGACCTCAGCCAGCATTATGAGGAGAACAAGCTGGACTACGACGTGGCCGACTATGAGCTGGTCACCGTGGACGGCTCCGTTGCCACCAAGGACGAGGACGGCAACGAGGTGGAGGTCACCGACGAGATGAAGGCCGAGGCCATGGACAAGGCCAAGGCCGACGCCGAGAGCATCCTGGCGGCCTACCAGGAGGGCGGCGACCTGCAGACCCTCGCGGAGGACGCGGAGAGCTACACGGCTACTTACAGCGACAAGACCGACGCCACCTACAGCAGCGGCGATATCCTGGACTGGGTCTTTGACGACGCCCGCGAGTCCGGCGACACCACCATCATTGAGGGCGACGACAGCGTGAGCGTGGTGGTGTTCCACAGCCGCGGCCGCTACGATTACAACACCGTGGACGTGCGCCACATCCTGGTGCGGGTGGACACCTCCTCCCTGGACAGCGAGTCCGAGACCTATGAGGAGGAGCTGGAGGCCCTGAAGGCGGAAGCCAAGGCCGAGGCCGACAGCATCCTCCAGCAGTGGCTGGACGGCGAGAAGACGGAGGAGAGCTTCGCCGCCCTGGCGGACGAGCTTTCCGACGACGGCGCCGAGGGCGGCCTGTACACCCAGGTGGCCAAGGGCGACATGGTCACCGAGTTCAACGACTGGATCTTCGCCGAGGGCCGCCAGAGCGGTGACGCGGAAGTGATCTACGCCGAGCAGACCGGCTATCACGTCATGTACTTCGTGGGCGAGAACGTGCCCTACTGGCAGGTGCAGGTGGAGGAGTCCCTCCGCAGCGACGCCTACAGCGCGTGGTCCGCGGCCCTCGTGGAGGACATGACGGCGGAGACCGGTTCCGGCATGAAGTACGTCAAGGCCTGATCTGACAGGAAAGACGGACGCCCCGCGCCCGCCTTCAAAGGAACGGTTATAAGACGATCAAAAGCCGGCTTTGCAGCAGCGAAGCCGGCTTTTTCTCCCACCCGGCCCCGCCGGGGAGGAGCCCTGCGCTGTAAACGTTCATCATAAAAGCGCCGTCTTCCGCCGCAGGGCGCGGGAGGCGGTCCGGGAGGAACGCTCCCCCGGCCGGAAAGGAAGCAAGCACATGATCTTACTGGGAACCATCGTCAACTCCGCCGCCGTACTGGTGGGGGCCGTGCTGGGCATGCTGCTGGGCAAGGCTGTCCCCCAGCACCTGGGCGACAGCATCATGAAAGGCCTGGGCCTTTGCACCATCTTCATCGCCATCGGCGGCCTTGACGACGGCGAGAACGCCCTCATCACCATCATCGCCATGGTCCTGGGCGTCATCATCGGCGAGGGGCTGGACCTGGACGGCAGGCTGAACCGCCTGGGCGACCGCCTGCAAGGCGCCATGGAAAAGCGCAGCGGCGGCAAGGGCGGCCTCAGCGTGACGGAGGGCTTCGTCACCGCCTCCCTCCTGTTCTGCGTGGGCGCCATGACCGTCATGGGCTCGCTGCAGAGCGGGCTGAACTGCGACCACAGCATCCTCTACGCCAAGTCCACCATGGACTTCTGCTCGGCGCTGATCTTCGCCTCGTCCCTGGGCGTGGGCGTGGCCTTCGCCAGCGTCTCCGTCTTCGTGGTGCAGGGCAGCATCACCCTCCTGGCCTCCTTCGTGGCGCCCTACCTCCAGTCCTCCATCGGGGAGATGAACTGCGTGGGCTCGCTGCTGCTGCTGGCGCTGGGATTGAACCTCATCGGTGTGACCAAGTTCAAGGTCATGAACTATGTGCCCGCCATCTTCCTGCCCATCTTGCTCTGCCTGTTCATGTGAGCCCGTGTTCCCCGGCAGGCGGCGGTTTTTGATAGCAAACCGTATTTTCCGGCAGCATTTATACATACCGGAATCAAAAAGCGGCGTTTTCCATCGGAAAACGCCGCTGCAGCTTGTCGAGAAAGCCCTTCGGGCTTTCTCGACAAGCTGCCGGACTTTTTGAAACTTCCTAAAAAGTTTCAAAAAGTCGTTTGATCGAACGCGAAAGACAACCCTGACGGTTTTCTTTCACACTATCTTTCCCTCCGAAACCTTTGGCCGGAAGGTTTTTCGACAGTCTCAAGCGGCGTTTTCCATCGGAAAACGCCGCTGTCTTTTTTCTCTTTTTCCCGCCGTTATTCCAGCGCCGCGTGCTGCCAGCGCGTCCCCCGGTAGCGGTGGATGAAGCAGGCCGAGCGGGCCACCCAGTCCAGCATATGGGCCGCGTACACACCGATGACGCCCATGCCCAGCGGCACGCTGCACACATAGCCCAGCAGCACCCGGCAGAGCCACATGGTGGTCATGGTCACCAGCATGGTGAAGCGGGCGTCCCCCGCGCTGCGCAGGGTGTTGGCCAGGGGGAAGGCGGTGGGATAGATCACGATGGAGCCCATGCCGTGGATGGTCATGACCACGGTGGCCAGATACGCCGTCTCCCCCTCCACGCGGTAGGCCCACAGCACCAGGGGCGTGGCCAGAAGCAGGAGGATGTTGATGGTCCCCTGTCCCAGATAGCACCATTTCAGCAGCACGCGGGTGTACCTCCGGGCGGCGGTGTAGTCCCCCGCGCCCACGCAGCGGCTGGCCACCGTGGTCAGGCCCAGGCCGATGGCGGCGGAGGCGAAGATCTGGAAGTTGCCGATGGTGTTGCCGATGGCGTTGGCCATGATGGAGGCGGTGCCGAAGGTGGAGATCAGGCTCGTCAGGATCAGGCGGCCGAAGTGGAACATACCGTTTTCCAGGCCGCTGGGGATGGCGATGGAGAGGATGTTGCGCACCATCCGCCAGTCGAAGCGGTAATGGGGCAGCTGGCGCAGGTGCAGCGGCAGCCGCCGGTCGGCGAACAGGCGCAGGATCACCGCCGCCGCCAGCGTCCGGGAGACCAGGGTGGGGATGGCGGCGCCCAGCACGCCCATGCGCAGGCCGAAGATCAGCAGGGCGTTGCCGCCCAGGTTCACGGCGTTCATCAGCAGGGAGACGCGGAAGGTCACGTCGGAGCGCTGCATGGTGCGCATCAGCGCCGCCCCGGCGTTATAGAGGGCCAGAAACGGGATGGAGGCCATGACCACGGTGTAGTACTGGTCCGTCGCCAGCATCACGTCCGCCTCGATCTTTCCAAAGACCCGGTGCAGCACGAAGCTCTTGCCGAGATACATCATCGCCATGACGGCCAGGGCGAAGACCCCCAGCAGAACCACCAGCTGCTCCGCCGCCCGGCGCGCCTTCGCCTCGTCCCGGCGGCCCAGGTACTGTCCCGCCACCACCGCGCCGCCCGCCGCGAAGGCGGAGAAAATGAAGATCATCAGGTTGCTCACCGAGTCCACCAGGGACACGGCGGAGACCGCCGCATTGCTGACTCCCGCCACCATGATGGAGTCCGCAAGGCCCACCGATATGGCCAGCAGCTGCTCCGCCACCAGGGGGAGCACCAGCCGCCGCAGCTCCGCCGGGGAAAAGGAGACCCCAGCCGCGGAGCCCTCAAGCTGCTCTTGCTCTGTCATCTGCACACACGCCTCTTCTCTCTTTTGTTCTCTCTCGTTTTATCCCTGCCCCAGGAACTCCCTGGGACTCATATGATAGGTGTTCTGGAAGGCCCGGAGGAAGGTGGAATACTCCCGGAAGCCCGCCAGCTCCGCCGCCTTCAGCACGCCGGTGCCCTGCCGCAGCAGCTCCCCCGCGTACTGGATGCGCTTTTGGTTCACATACTGGTGCAGCGTATAGCCGCTGACCTCCTTGAAGCGGTGCATCAGGTAGTAGCGGCTGAGGAAAAAGCGCCGGGCGATGGCCTCCACCGACAGGTCCTCCGCCGGGTTCGCCTCCACAAAGCGCATGATCTCCTCGATCTTGGGGTCATAGCGGTAGGTCTCCGTCAGCTCCGCCGTCCTGTCCTCGCTGAGGTCCCGGTTCAGATGGATCATCAGCTGGAGGAAATAGGTGCTGGCCAGCAGCTCGTGGGCGAAGCCCTCCTCCTTCAGCGCCTCCTCCATGCCCTGGAAGATGGCCATATACTTCTGCCGCAGCTCCACGCTGCCCCGCAGCAGGTGGAAGCTCCGCCGGTGGGTTAGCTCAAAGCAGTCGGAGAGGGACTCCTCCCCGTTTTTGTGCCGCTCCAGATACTCCGGTCCCAGCCACAGCACCATTCGCTCATAGGGCTCGGAGGGGTCGATGATGGGCATGTGGATCATATTGTGCTGCACCAGCAGGATGTCGCCTGGCTTCAGGAAATAGCTCTTGCCCTCCACCACATAGGTGACCTTGCCGGAGAGCAGCAGGATGACCTTGTCGAACTCATGGTAATGGTAGTCCAGCTTCTGGGCCCGGCTGTCCCGGAGATGGAACAGGCGGAAATTCTCCTTCAAATAGCCCCGCTTACCCACTTCGCTGCGGTCCAGCATGCGCTCGCCCCCTTCCTCACGGCTCTGTCTTTCGTATCGTACCGCATATTTTGCAGGAAAGCAAGGGAACTTTTGCCCATTTCTCCGCAAAAAATCTGCTTTCTTTTGACACATGCCGCAGTCCGGCCCCGCCGGCGTGAAAGGCGGCTCTTTCTTTTTGGAAAATATCTGCTATAATGAAATACCACGAACAGAAGACTACATCGCTGAGGAGGCGCGCGCCATGAGCTATGCGGACCAGGTATTCATCGCCAACTGCCGGGACATTCTGGAAAACGGGGTCTGGGACACGGACCTGCCCGTCCGGCCCCATTGGGAGGACGGCTCCCCCGCCCACACGGTGAAGAAATTCGGCCTTGTGAACCGTTACGACCTGCAAAAGGAGTTTCCCCTGCTGACCCTGCGGCGCACCTATTGGAAGAGCGCGGTGGACGAGCTGCTGTGGATCTGGCAGAAGAAGTCCAACAATGTCCGCGACCTCTCCACCCACATCTGGGACGCCTGGGCGGACGAAAACGGCTCCATCGGCAAGGCCTACGGCTACCAGCTGCGGCAGAAGCACCAATACCCCGAGGGGGAGTTCGACCAGGTGGACCGGGTGCTGTACGACTTAAAGCACAACCCCGCCTCCCGCCGCATCCTGACCAACCTCTATAACTTCCAGGACCTGCACGAGATGGGCCTGTACCCCTGCGCCTACTCCATGACCTTCAATGTCAGCGGCGGCACGCTGAACGCCATTTTGAACCAGCGCTCCCAGGACATGCTGGCCGCCAACAACTGGAACGTGGTGCAGTACGCGGTGCTGGTACACATGCTGGCCCAGGTCTCCGGCCTCCGGGCGGGGGAGCTGGTCCACGTCATCGCGGACGCCCACATCTACGACCGCCACGTGCCTATCATCGAGAAGATGCTGCAGCAGACGCCCCGGCCCGCCCCCGCCTTCTCCCTGGACCCCGGGGTGAAGGACTTCTACGACTTCACCGTGGAGAGCTGCTCCATCACCGGCTACGAGTACAGCCCCTTTGAGGATAAAATCCCCGTGGCCGTCTGAATCGAATATTTGATTATGTCAACCAAGGAGGACCGCTTATGATCGCCATTGTCGCCGCGGCGGAAAACTGGGCCATCGGCAGGGAGGGGAAGCTGCTGTACTCTCTGCACGCCGATATGCGCCGCTTCCGCATCCTGACCTCCTACATGACCGTGGTCATGGGCCGCAAGACCCTGGAATCCCTGCCGGGGGGCAAGCCCCTGCCCCGCCGCCGCAACATCGTCCTCACCTCCCGCAGCGCCCCCATCGAGGGGGCGGAGACCGTGGGGAGCGTGGAGGAGCTGCTGCGCCTGGTGGCGGAGGAGCCGCCGGAGGAGGTCTACGTCACCGGCGGCGGCCAGGTCTACGCCCAGCTCCTGCCCTACTGCGAAAAGGTGCTGCTGACGCGGGTCTTTGACGCCCCCGAGGCGGACGCCTTCTTCCCCGACCTGGATGCCGACCCCGCCTGGCGGGAGGCCGGCCGCTCGGAGGTGCTGGAGGAAGACGGCATAAAGTTCCAATTTATCGACTATATTCGATAATATATTGTTCGTTTTGAGGGAGAGGAGGGGAAGCTATGCTCCAGCCGGATACGGACGTCCGCTATCTGCAGGGCGTGGGCGAGGCCCGGGCCAGAAGCCTGCAGAAGCTGGGCATCGGGACCCTGCGGGACCTGCTGGGCTACTTTCCCCGGAGCTACGAGGACCGGCAGGCGGTCCCCTCCATCTCCGCCCTGGTGCCGGGGGAGTGCGCCGCCGTCACCGCCATGGTGGCCTCCACGCCCACGCTCAGCCGCATCCGCAAGGGGCTGACGCTGGTGAAGTTCCGGGCGGTGGACGCCACCGGCTCGCTGGACGTCACCTTTTTCAACAAGCCCTACGCCAAGGACCAGTTCCGCCGGGGGGAATCCTACACCTTTTACGGCCGGGTGGAGGGGAACCTCCTGCGCCGGCAGATGACCAACCCCGTGGCGGAAAAGGAGGGCGCGGCCCAGCTCACCGGGGGCGTCGTCCCGGTCTATCCCCTGACCGCCGGGATCACCCAGGGCTTTCTGCTGCGCATCATGCGGCAGGCCTTGCGGGCCTGTCTCGGCCAGCTGCCCGAGGAGCTGCCGGAGGAGGTCCGGCGGCAGCACGATCTATGTTATGTAGACTACGCCTATGAGAACATCCACTTTCCCGCCTCCCCGGAGGCGCTGGACATCGCCCGGCGGCGGCTGGTGTTTGAGGAGCTGTTTTTTCTCACGGCGGGGCTGCGGCTCTGGCGGTCGGAGCGGCTGCGGCTCTCCGTTCCGCCCTGTCAGGCGGTGGACATGGCCCCCTTCTACGCCGCCCTGCCCTTTACTTTGACGGGCGCCCAGCGGCGGGCCATCGAGGACGGCCTGCGGGATATGCGCAGCGGCACGCCCATGAGCCGCCTTTGCCAGGGCGACGTGGGCAGCGGCAAGACCATGGTGGCGGCGGCACTGAGCTATTTTGCGGCGAAAAACGGCCTGCAGACCGCCTTCATGGCCCCCACGGAGGTGCTGGCGGCGCAGCATTACGCGGGCCTGCGGCCCCTGATGGAGCGGCTGGGCCTCCGCTGCGGCCTGCTCACCGGCTCCACAGCCGCGAAGGAGCGGCGGGAGCTTTTGGCCCGGCTCGCCGCGGGAGAGATCGACCTGCTCCTGGGCACCCATGCCCTCATCAGCGATGGCGTGGCCTATGCGCGCCTCGGCCTGGTGGTGACGGACGAGCAGCACCGCTTCGGCGTGCGCCAGCGGGCCGCTCTCGCGGAAAAGGGGCAGCACCCCCATATGCTGGTCATGTCCGCCACGCCCATTCCCCGGACCCTGGCCCTCATCCTCTACGGCGATCTGGACGTCTCCCTTATCGACGAGCTGCCCCCCGGGCGGCAGAAGATCGACACCTTCTTCCTTCCCACCAGCTATCGTCAGCGCATCTACGCCTTTCTCCGCAAGCAGGCGGCGGAGGGCCGGCAGGCCTATGTGGTCTGCCCCATGGT
Source organism: Oscillospiraceae bacterium (assembly GCA_051867635.1). Taxonomy (GTDB): domain Bacteria; phylum Bacillota; class Clostridia; order Oscillospirales; family Oscillospiraceae; genus RGIG5472. Next base: position 1,867 of record JBJDYT010000011.1, on the reverse strand, counting down.
GGAGGAGAGCGGCGAGGCGGAGGACGAGCGCAAGGCCGTCACGGCCTATGCGGGCACGCTGCAGAACGAGGTGTTCCCGGAGCTGCGGGTGGGCTGCGTTCACGGGCGGATGAAGCCCAAGGAGAAGGCCGCCGCCATGACCGCTTTCGCGGCGGGCGAGACGGATATCCTGGTCTCCACCACGGTGATCGAGGTGGGCGTGGACGTGCCCAACGCCACGGTGATGCTGGTGGAAAACGCGGAGCGCTTCGGTCTGAGCCAGCTCCACCAGCTGCGGGGCCGGGTGGGCCGGGGCAGGCACAAGTCCTACTGCATCCTGCTTTCGGACAACGACAGCCCGGAGACGCGGGAGCGGCTGAAGGTCATGACGGAGACCGGGGACGGCTTCAAAATCGCGGAGGCGGATCTGCGCCTGCGCGGCCCCGGCGACTTTTTCGGTCAGCGGCAGCACGGGCTCCCCGCCATGCGGGCGGCGGACCTCTCCTGCGACATGCCGCTGCTGCAGGAGGCCCAGGCCGCGGCGGAGGAGCTGCTGCGGCAGGACCCGGGGCTCGCGGGGCATCCGGAGATGCGGCAAAAGGTGCGGCGGCTCTTTGAAAACAGCGCCGACACGCTGAATTAATAACATTCCGGCCCGGGCCGGAGGGGGGCGGCGCGCCGCCTCCCGGGAGGAACAGGTATGAAGATCACATCCAAATGGTTCGGCGTCACCCGCGACGGGGAGGCCGTCACGGAATACACCCTGAGCAGCCGACATATGAGCGTTTCGATTTTGGACTACGGCGCGGTCATCCGGAAGATCCTGGTGCCGGACCGGCAGGGCCGCATGGTGGACGTGGTGCTGGGGTACGACGACCTGGCCTCCTATGAGGAGGACAGCTCCCATTTCGGCGCCCTCATCGGCCGCTTCGCGGGCCGCATCCGGGAGTCCCGCTTCTTTCTGGACGGCAGGATGGTGGAGCTGGCCCCCAACTGCGGGCGGCACCACCTCCACGGCCCCTTCTCCCACATGCTGTACCGCTCCTCCGTCTCCGGCGGGGCGCTGCGGCTGCAGGGCTTCAGCCCCGCGGGGCAGGAGGGCTATCCCGGCGACCTGCGCTTCTCCGTCACCTACACCCTCAGCGACGACGGGGTGCTGGGCATGGTCTACGACGCGGAGAGCAGCGCGGACACGGTGGTGAACCTGACCAACCACTCCTATTTCAATTTAAGCGGCCACGGCAGCGGCACCATTTTGCGCCAGCAGCTGCAGCTCAGCGCCTCCCGCTTCCTGGAAAACGACGACGAGCGCTGCCCCACCGGCGAACTCCTCTCCGTGGCCCACACCCCCTTTGACTTCCGCCGCCTGGCCCCCATCGGCCAGGGCTTCCCCGTGCGGGGAGAGCAGATGGAGTTCGCGGACGGCTATGACCACTGCTTTTTGCTGGACGAGGGGGCGGACATCGCCGCCATCGCCCATTCGCCGGAGACGGGCATCACCCTGGAGCTGGTCACCACCCAGCCCGCGCTGGTGTTCTATACCGGCAACTTCCTCTCCGACCATCCCATTCCCGGGAAAGGCGGCTGCCTGTACAGCGCCCAAAGCGGCTTTTGTCTCGAGACCCAGCACTGTCCCGACAGCCCCAATCTGCCCTTCCTCCCCTCCACGGTACTGCGCCGGGGGGAGCATTACCATGAGGCAACGCTGCTGAAATTTCTGACGCTGAAATAAAAAAGAGCGAAGGCAAGTGCTCCATCTCATAGGGAAATAAACTGAACCCCCAGGGGCACTACCGGTACGGAACAAACAAAATAGCCGCAAGTCATCGTTTTGATGGCTTGCGGCTATTGTTTTTATAGGCTATCCAATATCGTTTTTAGCGCATAT
>JBJDYT010000010.1:0-7979 GCA_051867635.1 Oscillospiraceae bacterium | reverse complement strand
ATCGTGGACGACGTGATCTCCACCGGCGAGTCCCTGCGGGCGCTGGAGGAGCTGGTGCGCCAGGCGGGCGGCACCGTGGCGGGCCGCGCGGCGGTCCTGGCGGAGGGCGACGCCGCCAAGCGGGACGACATCGTCTATCTGGAAAAGCTGCCCACCTTCCACGCGGACGGCTCCGTCATGTGAGCGCGCCGGCTTTCCCCGGATATAACAGAAAAGAGCGGCTGCGGAAGCGCAGCCGCTCTCTTTTTTCGTTTTCGCCGCTCCTCACAAGCCCAGCACCCGGATCAGCAGCAGCCACGCCGCGCCGTAGTAGACCACCACGGCCGCCAGGTCGTTGAGGGTGGTGATCAGCGGGCCGGAGGCCACGGCCGGGTCGATGCGCAGCTTTTTAAACAGGATGGGGATGACGGTGCCGGTGACGCTGGCCAGCAGCATGGCCGCCAGCAGCGCCACACCCGTGCAGAGGGAGACGGAGAAGGACAGCGCCGCGCTCTGCCCCTTCAGCACCATCAGGTACAGCCCCACCAGCAGGAAGGACAGCAGTCCCAGAATGCAGCCGTTGGTCAGCCCCACCCGGGCCTCCTTGCCCACCAGGGCCAGCTTCTCCCGGCCGCTGACCTGCTCATCCATCAGCACGCGGATGGTCACGGCCAGGGACTGGGTGCCCACGTTGCCCGCCATGTCCAGGATCAGGGATTGGAAGCACACCACCAGCGCCAGATGGGCCACCACCTCCTCGAACAGGCCCACCACGGCGGACACCACGATGCCCAGGCCCAGCAGGACCACGAGCCAGGGCAAACGCTTGGCGATGCTCTTTTTCAGCGGCTCCTTCAGGTCCTCCTCCGCCGTCAGGCCGGCCAGCCTGGCGTAGTCCTCGCCCATCTCGTCGCCCACCAGGCGCGCGATATCCTGGGCGGTCAGCACGCCCCGCAGCCGGTTCTGCGGGTCCAGCACCGGGATGGAGTCCTCCGAATAGCCACGGATGCGCTCGATGCACTCCCCGGTCTGCTCCGTGGCGTAGACGTAGGGGTAGGAGGTCATCAGGATGCTCTCCAGCGCCGTATTCTCCCGCGCCACGATCAGGTCCTTCAGATCGATGGCGCCCAGCAGCGCCTCCTCCCCGTCCACCACGTAGAGGGTGGAGATGTTGTCGTTGTCCGCCGCCTGCGCCACCAGCTCCCGCATGGCCTCCCGCACGGTGCAGGGGAAGCGGATGACGATGTAATTGGTGGACATCTGGCTGCCGATCTCGTCCTCGTCGAAGGAGCTGAGCAGCGCGATGCCCTGCCGCACCTCCTCGTCCATCAGCTCCAGCAGGGCCTCCCGCTCGGCCCGGTCCACTCCGGCGAGATACTCCGCCGCCACGGGGGCCTCCAGCCGGGAGAGGACCTCCACCTTCTTTCTGGCCCCCAGCTCCCCGATGTACTTCTGCCGCTCCTCCGCGTGCTCCAGCACGCCGGAGAGGCTCTCCGCGTCCAGGACGCTGTACAGCCGCCCGCGCTCCTCCTTCTTCAGCAGCTCCAGCGCGGCGGCCACGTCGTTCTCATGGTGGCTGAGCAGTTCTTCCCTCATCCGCTTGGGCGTCAGGTTGCTGCGCACGATACCGGCCACCTCCGCCCGGTAGTCCGGGTGCTGCGCCGCCGGGACGTTCGTTTCGGTCACATTCTTCTTCACGGTCATGCTTCTGTCCTCCTTTGCTCCTCTCTGTCCGGCGGAGTGAAAAGGCTCCGCCGGGAGAAAGGCGGGAGAAAGGCCGGCACGCGGGGAAAATGGGCGCAAAAATACCGCCGTCCTCCCTGCCAGCCGTCCCGCCCCGCCTTTCGGCGATGCAGCACAGCGCAGATCCGGACAGCGGTCCCCCCTTGAAACGGGCGCATGACAACGCGCGGGTCAGGCGTCAGACGGCGCAGCGCCGCCCGCCTCCCGGCTCCATGGGGATCCCCTGTCCGTTTTTCGGCTGCTACTGCAACTACTGCCGTCCATGTCCTCACCTCACGATACTGATTGGAATTGGTCCCGATAGGTGGTCACAGTATACCACCCCGGCGGTGCGAAGTCAACGCCGCTCCGCCGGCCTTCCAGCCCCTTCCTCCCCTGCCAGACTTTGTGGCTTGCCCCATCTGTTACGATTTGTTACCCTTTTGTTACCGGCTGCCCGCGGCAGCCAATTCCACCAAAGAAAGGGACGATCGCTATGAAACGACTCCTGACCGCCCTGCTGGCCTGCGCCCTGCTGACAGCTCTGCCCCTGCTCCGCCCCCAGGCGGCCTCCCGCACCGTGGCCGCGGAGGTGAACGGCCGCGCCCTCGCGGGCAGCGCCTATCTCACCAACGGCACCACCTACGTCCCCATCCGCAGCCTGCTCGCCGCCCTGGGCCAGTGGGAGGTCCAGTGGGAGGGCGGCACCCGCAGCGCTGTGGCCAGCGGCTACGGGCATTACATCACCGCCGTCACCGGCAGCCAGGCGCTGCACATAGACGGCACGGCGTACCGCTCCCCCGGCGGCATGTTCGTCAGCGGCGGCGCCACCTACGTCCCCATGCGGATGGTGGCGGAAGCTCTGGGCCTCCGCGTCCGCTGGGACAGCAGCCGCCAGTGCGCCGTGGCGGAGGGCTCCCTCTCCGGCGCCGGAAGCCGCAGCGGCGACGACTACTACTGGCTCAGCCGCATCATCAGCGCCGAGAGCCGGGGCGAGGCGATCCGGGGCCAGGTGGCCGTGGGCAACGTGGTGCTGAACCGGGTGCAGTCGGCGGAGTTCGCGGGAGATATCAAGAGCGTTATCTTTGAGCGGAGCTACGGCTACATACAGTTCGAGCCGGTGAGCAACGGCGCCATTTACGACGCGCCCACGGCCCAGTCCTGCCTCGCGGCGAAGATGGCTCTCGCGGGCTACAACACGGCGGGCAAGAGCCTGTACTTCTACGCCCCCGCCCTCTCCTCCGGCAGCTGGATCCGGGCCAACCGGACCTACTACACCACCATCGGCTGCCACCGGTTCTATCTCTGATTGACTTTCCCCGCCCCCTTGCGGTACAATAACGGCAGAAGAAGCGCCCGCCGCAGCGGCGGGCGCTCCCCTACCGCTTGCGCAAAGGAGTTGTCGCCTATGCTGTTTTCCGAAGCGGACCGCTGCCATTACGCCCGTCCGGCGGTGCATGAGGTCATCTGCCAGCTTCGCTTCCCCACCATTTTGAGCATCGACAGCCGGGAGCCCGCCGACTTTCAGGAGCTGATCCGCGGCCGCTTCCCCCGCTATGCCCTGCGCCGGGAGACCCCGCCCGCCCGGGTGGTCCAGCGCCCCGGCGCCGCGCCGGAGCTGCAGACCCCGCCCGCCGTGGCGAACTATACCTTCATCTCCGAGGACACCCTTTGGAAGCTGAACCTGACCAAGGACTTCATCGCCCTGTCCACCCTGCGCTACACCGGGTGGGAGGATTTCGCCGCTCAGCTGGACCAGACCCTGGCCGCCTTCATCCGGGTCTACCAGCCCGCGTTTTTCGAGCGCATCGGCCTGAGATACCGCAACATCCTCTCCCGCAGCGCCCTGGGGCTGGAGGACCGCCCCTGGCGGGCGCTGCTGCACCCGGCCTATCTCGGCGCTCTGGCGGAGGAGGACGTGGCGGAGGAGCAGGTGCACCGCTGCGTCACGGATCTGGAGCTCTCCCTCAGCGGCAGCTGCCGGGCCAAGGTCCACGCGGAGCCGGTCCATCTCAAGCCCGCCAGCGGCGGCGCGCCGGAGGCGGAGCAGAAGTTCATTCTGGACATCGATCTCTCCATGCAGGGCAACCTGGCGGCCCAGCTGGCCGCCGGCGCGCTGGAGACGCTCCACGGCCACTCCACCCGGGTCTTCCGCGGCGCGGTGACAGAGGAGCTGCACCGGGCCATGGGCCCCGGCCGGGCATAAAACCGCTTTGCCGGCCTGACGGCGCTCCGCCCTCTCCGGGGGCGGGGCGTTTTCCGTTTTTCGGCAAGATTCCCTGTTGCAAAGCGAAAAGGAATCTGCTATAATGCTCTTGCTTCGCAGGTGTGGTTCAACGGCAGAACTTTTGCTTCCCAAGCAAATAACGCGGGTTCGACTCCCGTCACCTGCCCCAAGAAAGGAAACCTCTCTTGTCCACCGGACAGGAGAGGTTTTTTCATGAAACAGGCGGGAGCTGCGAAACGCCCCGCGCCAGGAGCAGCGTCCGAAAGGAGAATGTCTGATGGCTTTCTACCATGGAAGTCCGGTCGGCGGGCTAACGGAATTAACGCCGTTTCTATCGGAGCACGGCAAACCTTACTTGTATTTCGCGACGAATCCACTGGTCGCATTGCTGTACGCAGTCAAGCCCGTGCCGAAGCCGTTCAGCTTTTATCCGTATGGCTTCGACAGGGAGGGCCATGTGGTTTTTTCGGAATACTACGAAAACGCTTTTTATGATATTTACAAGGGCAGGAAAGGGTATCTGTATTCGTGCCATGCTCTGCCGGGAGCCTGCAACCCGACACAGATCCACTGTGCGTACGTCTGCGAGGAGCCTGTGACGCCGGATGAAGTACGGGAGATCCCCGACCTCTATGCATATTATAAGGAGCAGGAAGGAAACGGGGCTTTTCTGCTGAAGCCGTTCAGAAGTATTTCCGGCAAAGAAATGTCTCTCGTTTTTGCGGCGCTCAAAAACGACATGGAGCAGTACGGCCTCCGCTCTGTTCCTGAGCATCCTATGAGTGTTTTTATCAGGGAACACTTTCCCGCTGTTTGGGAGAAATGATACGTTCAGTCTCCTTTACCTTCCCCCACGCACCCGTCTGGCAGCGCTTTGGAAAGAAAAAACGACAGGCTCCGGCCTGTCGTTTTTGTCAGCTGTGTTTTCCCCGGGCGAAGCCGCCGAAGATGTTGACACATCAACATCTGTGTGCTACAATGCGGGATGTTGAGTTTTCAACTTCTCCCCTGAGAAAAGCAGAACGCGGCCGGGGCCGCGCCCCGCCGCCATGATAAAAAGGAGATCTTGCCATGCGTGTAAGGATCATTATCGACTCTACCACCGACCTGCTCCCCGCCATGAAAAGCACCCTGGACGTGGTCCCCCTGACGGTCCATTTCGGCGAGGAGGAATACATCGACGGCGTCACCATGACCCACCAGCAGTTCTATGAAAAGCTGGTGGAAACGGACGTGCTGCCCCACACCAGCCAGGCCTCCCCCGCCGCCTTCGAGGCGGTGTACCGGGAGGTCGCGGCCGCCGGAGACAGCGCCGTGGTGCTGACCCTGGCCTCCCAGCTCTCCGGCACCTACCAGAGCGCCGTCATCGCCGCCGAAGGCTACGAGAACATCTACGTGGTGGACAGCGGCTCCGCCACCATCGGCGCGGGCATCCTGGCCGAGCTGGCCATGCAGCTGGCGGAAAGCGGCATGGCCGCGGCGGCCATCGCCGAGCGGCTGGAGGCGGAGAAGAAAAAGGTGCGCCTCATCGCCATGGTGGATACCCTGGAGTACTTGAAGCGCGGCGGGCGGGTCTCCAAGACCGTGGCCTTCGCGGGTGGTCTGCTCAACATCAAGCCCGTTCTCTCTCTTGCCGAGGGCGAGATCGTCCTCCTGGGCAAGGCCCGGGGCTCCAAGCAGGGCAACAACCTGCTGGCGGCAGAGATCGAGAAGGCGGGCGGCGTGGATTTCGACAAGCCCGTGCTCCTCGGCTACACGGGGCTCTCCGACGCGCTGCTGCAAAAGTACATCGAGGACAGCCGGGCGCTGTGGGAACAGGGCAAGACGGCGCTGAACACCACCATCGTGGGCAGCGTCATCGGCACCCACGCCGGCCCCGGCGCCATCGCCGCCGCCTTTTTTGCCAAATAAACCCGGCCGCCCCGCGCGGCCATCCGGGACCGGTTCCATGGGGCCGGTCCTTTTTTCGCGCCCTGCGCCGGCAGGAGCCTTCGGGGCTGAAACGCCCCCTTTCGGTGCGCTTTTTCTTGCAAATCTCTGGAATCATGACAAAGCCTGTGTTAAAATAAAGTAAAACGATTCAGCGGTATATACTCCCCCCGCTCCGGAGGTGCCCTTATGAACACGTATCCCATATATTACCAGGCTCGTCCCGACTGGGACGCCCTGCCCACAGCCGAGTTGCGGCACACCGGCTGGCTGGCTCCCGCCCCCGTCTCCGCCCGGGCCCAGGCCTGCCACGATGGCACGGCCCTGCTGCTGCGCATGGAGGCGGAGGAGGCGCCCATCCGCGCCACGCTCTCCGGCCCCCTGGCGCAGGTCTGCAGCGACAGCTGCCTGGAGTTCTTTTTCGCCCCCGACCCCAAGGATGGGCGGTACTTTAACTTTGAGTTCAATCCCCTGGGGGCGCTGTACCTCGGCTTCGGCGCCGCCCGGCCCAGCCGGATCCGCCAGGTCCCTAAGGACGCGGCGCTGTTTCAGCCGGAGCCCTTCACCACCGCGAACGGCTGGGGGATCTGCTTTTGCATCCCCCTGGACTTCCTTCGTCTGTACTTCCCCGGCTTCTCCTTCCGGGGCGAGGCCGCGGGGAACTTCTACAAGTGCGGCGACGAGACCGCCCGGCCCCACTACCTCTCCTGGAACCCCATGCACGCCGACCGCCCCGATTTTCATCGCCGGCAGGACTTCGGCACGCTGCTGTTCCGCTGAGCACGCCGCCGTGCCGCGGTAAAAAACGAGGTGACGCATATGAATATACTCTTCAACGACGACCGGCTCCTGCGCCTCATCACCAACCTGCAGACCCTCACCGGCATCCGGGCCAATATCCTGGACGTCAACGGCAAGGATATCCATCTGAACATCAGCGACCACAAGTCCTTCTGCCGCAGGATCGGCACCCTGCCCGAGGGCCGCGCCCGCTGCGAGGCCTGCGACGCCCGGGCCGTGGCCGCCTGCAGCGGCACCCGCAGCGTCTACTCCTACCGCTGCCACGCCGGGGTCTGCGAGACGGTCTTTCCCGTGTGCGAAGGCGGCGTCCCCATCGCCTTTCTGGTCTTCGGCCAGCTGCTGGACGACTCCCCTATGGAGCAGCAGTGGGAAACCGCCCGGGCCACCCTGGACTGGTACCCCGGGGACCTGGAGGAGCTGCGCCGGGATTTCTTCCGCTTCCGCCAGTACTCCCGCCGGGAGATCGAGGCCTATACGGAGATCCTGAAGGCCCTGGCCTCCTATATCCAGCTGGAAGGCATGATCCGCACGGCCGAGCATACAGATATGCAGAAGCTGGAAATCTATCTCGACGCGCACTATATGGAAAAGCTCTCCCTGCAGACCATCTCCCGGGAGCTGCACATCGGGCGGACCAAGCTCTGCGCCCTGGCCAAGCAGCTCTCCGGCGGCGAGACCCTCTCCCGCATGATCGCCCAGCGGCGCGTCGAGGCCGCCAAGGCCATGCTGCTGCAGGAAGACGCGCCCATCTCCGCCGTGGCGGAGGCCGTGGGCTTCAGCGACTACAACTATTTTACCAAGATCTTCAAATCCTTCACCGGCATGACCCCCACCCTCTTCCGCCGGGAGGGCCGCCAGCCCGCGCCCCATCGGGAGTGACCTGTAGATATTTTCGCCCCTCTGTACGTTTTTTCTAAAATGCGTACTTTTGCTCCTATTCTATATCAAAATTTCCCATTATAATGGGGAAAAGCAAGTGAAATTTTTGTCTAATTCTAACCAAGTTTTCACTTGCCCGCACCTGTGTGTCAAGCGTTTCGCTTTTCACAATATTACAACACTTTGAAAAAGGAGAACATGAGATGAAAAAGTTTCTTGCACTGATCCTCGCGCTGGTCATGTCCCTGTCGCTGGTCGCCTGCGGCGGCGGCGGTGGTGAGACCGGCGGCGAGGAAGAGGGCGGTAAGATCACCCTCGACGTCATCATTTCCCAGTACGGCAACTACACCCAGGCCTGGTGGACCGATTTCGAGGCCACCTTTGAAGAGGCCAACCAGGACATCGACCTGAACATTGAGATCGTCTCCTGGAACGACATCTA
>JBJDYT010000009.1:0-8040 GCA_051867635.1 Oscillospiraceae bacterium | reverse complement strand
GACCAACAAGTACGCCGAGGGCTATCCCGGCAAGCGCTACTACGGCGGCTGCTACTGCGTGGACGAGACCGAGGAGATCGCCCGCCAGCGCGCCTGCAAGCTGTTCGGCGCGGAGCATGCCAACGTGCAGCCCCACTCCGGCGCTTCCGCCAACCTGGCCGCCTTCAAGGCCATGATGCAGCCCGGCGACACCTATCTGGGCCTGAACCTGGCTCACGGCGGCCACCTGTCTCACGGCAGCCCCGTGAACATCTCCGGCCAGTACTTCAAGCCCGTGGCCTACTCCCTCAACGACGAGACCGAGATGCTGGACTACGACGCCATCTATGACCTGGCCCAGCAGGCCAAGCCCAAGATGATCCTGGCCGGCGGCTCCGCCTATCCCCGCAAGATCGACTTCAAGAAGTTCCGCGAGATCGCGGACAGCGTGGGCGCTTACCTGATGGTGGACATGGCCCACATCGCCGGCCTCGTGGCCGCCGGTGTGCATGAGAGCCCCGTCCCCTACGCCGACGTGGTCACCACCACCACCCACAAGACCCTGCGCGGCCCCCGCGGCGGCATGATCCTCTGCAAGAACGAAGTGGTGAAGAAGAACCTCGAGACCGGCGAGAGCGAGACCATCAATCTCGCGAAGAAGATCGACTCCGCCGTGTTCCCCGGCACCCAGGGCGGCCCCCTCATGCACATCATCGCCGCCAAGGCCGTGTGCCTGGGCGAGGCGCTGAAGCCTGAGTTCAAGGCCTACGGCGAGCAGATCGTGAAGAACGCCGCGGTCCTGGCGGACGGCCTGATGAAGGAAGGCTTCCGTCTGGTCTCCGGCGGCACCGACAACCACCTGATGCTGGTGGACGTCCGCAACTTCGGCATCACCGGCAAGGAGATGGAGCACCGCCTGGACGACTGCTTCATCACCGTCAACAAGAACTCCATCCCCAACGACCCCGAGAAGCCCTTCGTCACCTCCGGTATCCGTGTGGGTACTCCCGCCGCCACTTCCCGCGGCCTGAAGGAGCCCGAGATGAAGCAGATCGCGGAGATCATGGGCATGGTGGCCCGCGACTTCGAGGGCAACAAGGCCCAGGCCCAGGAGGCCGTGGTGGCGCTGACCAAGAAGTTCCCCATCTACGAATAAGCGTCCCTTTGGCTGCATCACAGCCGCAAGCCGCTGAAAAGACCGTCCCGGCGCTGCTGCGCCGGGGCGGTCTTTTTATTGGGCAAACAGGTCATATGTCTCGATCTCCACGCAGCGGTCCCCCGCAAAGGCGAAGCGGACCACCCAGGGCATCAGCCTCCGTATCCGCGCAAAGCCGTCATAGCCAAAGGAGGGGTCAAAGTAGTGGAGGATGGTGCTCAGGGCCGTGCCGTGGCTGCCTATCACGATGTTCTTTCCTGCGTGTTCCTTAAGTACCCGCCGCAGCGCGGCGATATTCCGGCTCTGGACTTCCCGCAGGCTCTCGCCGCCGGGCAGCTTATAGTCGAAGTCCTCCCACTGCCGCCGGCAGAAGGCGTCAAAGTCCCCGATCCAGCCGCTCTCCACCCGGCGCTCCCGGAAATCCTCCACCAGGCCGATCTCATAGCCCATTGCATCGGCGAAGTCCTTCACCGTATCCACAGCCCTTTTATAGGGGCTGGACAGAACCAGGTCGATGCGCTTATCCCGCAGGAAAGCCGTGACCAGCTTGCGGTCCTCCAGACCCTTTGCGGTCAGCTCCCGGGCACAGTCGTCGTGATTGTCAAAATTCGGCTCCGCGTGGCGGACAAAGTATATCGTAGTTATGTCAATCGCCCCCTTGCTTTCCTCCCGCCGGAACGGCGAAGTCTCCGGCACCATGGTAACACACCCGCCCCCTCCCCGCAAGGCCAAGCCGCAGGTTGCCCCTTGCCAAGGATGGGCATGCTATTGTAAAATAAGGAAAAGCACACTATGCGGAAAGGCGGGGAGCATATGCGGGACACCATCGACGAGGCCCTGAACAGTCTGCTGGGCAAGCGCCGGAACTATACTCTGGAGGAGATCCAGGCGGCGCAGCGCAAAAAGCGCCGCACCGGCGGCAACCTCCTGGAAACGCTGGAGGAGATGACCGGGCGGGGCCTGCCGGACCTGGGCGAGGCGCTGCGCCAGCAGCAGAAGGCCGGCGACCTCCAGGCCCTCTGCCAGGAGGCGGAGGCGCAGATGGACGAGCTGGAAAAGCAGCTCCCGGCGGAGGAAAGCAAAAGCGCCCCCGCCGCGGCGAAGCAGCCAGACATCGCAACAAAGTCCGTGGGGGCGGAGGCTTTCGACGGTCTCGCGGAAAAGCTGGGACAGACGGTTTTCGGCCAGGAGGCCTTCCTGCGCAAGCTGGTCATCGCCTTCAAGCGCCCCTTCGTCATGCCGCCGGAGCCGGGCTTTCCCCGGAACGCCCTGTTCGTCTCCGGCGGGGAAAACACCGGGCGGCACAGCGCCCTGACGGCTCTCGCGGAGGAGCTGCAGGCGCGCGGCGCCCTCGCTTCCGGCGCCATCCGCTGGGTGGACCTCTCCCTCTACCCCGGTACCGGGGAGGAAAAGCTGTTTTTGCAGGACCTGTACGCCGCCCTGCGCAGCGGCAGCGCCGTGCTGGTCTTCGAGCGCTTCGAGGCCTGCCACCCCTCCTACCTCCACATGCTGGCGGAGCTGGTGACGGAGGGGAAATGCGCCCTCTCCTCCCGCTACACGCTGCAGAACGGGCAGCTCATCAGCGTCAGCAACTCCCTCGCGGCGGAGGCCGTGGGCTCCCTCAGCGCGGAGGGGAAGTATCTGGTGTTTTTGAGCGAACAGCCGCTGGAAAAGCTGGCGGGCAGCTTCGGCGCGCCCTTTATCAACGCCCTGGGCGACGTCTGCGAGACGGCCCCCCTCTCCCGGGAGGCCATGCTCCGCGTGGCCCGGCGGCAGCAGGAGGAGCTGACGGAGCTGGCGCAAAAGCAGCTCTCCTTCCGCCTCGTCCTGCCGGAGGGGCTGGAGGAGCTGGCCGTCTCCCAGGTAGACCGCCTGACGGGGCTTTCCGCGGTTCTGCGGTTTTATGAAAAGCTCCTGCGCGCCCTGGCCCAGGCAAGGCTGGAGCAGGAGCTGCCGAAGGACGCGGAGGTGCGTCTCGCCATCGACGGCGGCCGGGTGACGGCGGACTTCGGCCAGGGGCCGGTGGACTGCCTGTCGCTTCTGGGCGAGCGCTACAGCGGCGACGTGGAGGCCGTGAAGGCGGAGCTCAGCGAGATCGTGGGGCTCGCCGAGGTCAAGGAGTACGTCCTGCGGCTGGAGGAATACTACGCAGTGCAGCAGCTCCGCCGCCGCCAGGGTCTGAAGGCCGGCGAGGTCAGCAAGCACATGATCTTCACCGGCAGCCCCGGCACCGGCAAGACCACCATCGCCCGCATCATCAGCCGCTATCTCAAGGCTATCGGCGTCCTCAGCGGCGGCCAGCTCATCGAGGTCTCCCGGGCCGATCTGGTGGGCCGCTATGTGGGCCACACCGCCCCGCTGACAAACCGCGTCATCCAGTCCGCCATCGGCGGCGTGCTGTTCATCGATGAGGCGTACAGCCTCTACCGCGGCAGGGACGACAGCTTCGGCCTGGAGGCCATCGACACCCTGGTAAAGGGCATGGAGGACAACCGGGACGACCTCATCGTCATCCTCGCGGGCTACTCCCGGGAGATGGAGGAGTTCCTCACCGCCAACTCCGGCCTGCGCAGCCGCTTCCCCAACATCATTCACTTCCCGGACTACACGGGCGAGGAGCTGCTGCGCATCACGAGAAGCGTCGCCAAGGGCAAGGGCTACACCGTGGACGAGGGCTGCGACGCGGCGCTGCTCGCCTACTACAACGCCGTGCAGGCCACCCGTCCCGCCACCGCCGGCAACGGCCGTCTCGCCCGGAACAAGGTGGAGGAGGCCATTTTGAACCAGTCCCGCCGCCTCGCGGCGGAGCCGTCGGCGGACCTCTCCGCCCTGCTCTCCTGCGACTTTGACCTCAGCGACGTATCCGGGCAGTAAGGCCCGGTCCACGACACCATACCAACGCAGAAAGGCGACGTTATGAACGACGAAAAACGCTTTGCCATCCTGATCGACGGAGAGAACATCTCCGCCGGCTACATCAAGATCATTCTCGACGAGATCTCCACCAAGGGCATCGCCACCTACAAGCGCATCTACGGCGACTGGACCAAGCCGGGGCTTGCCAAGTGGAAGGACATTCTGCTGGCCTATTCCATCACCCCCATGCAGCAGTACAGCTACACCTACGGCAAGAACGCCTCCGACTCCGCCATGATCATCGACGCCATGGACATCCTGTACAGCGGCAAGGTGGAGGGATTCTGCCTCGCCACTTCGGACAGCGACTTCACCAAGCTGGCCTCCCGCCTGCGGGAGTCCGGCATGGAGGTGGTGGGCATGGGGGAGGAAAAGACCCCCCGGCCCTTTGTCGCCGCCTGCAACGAGTTCAAGTTCGTGGACAAGCTGCTGAAGGAGGCGGAACTGGCGGAGGAGGCCGAGCGCGCCGCCGCCAAGGCGGAGGCCGCGAAAGCGGCGGAACCGCCGGAAAAGGGCAAGAGCCGCGGCAAAAAGGCCGCTGCCGCCAAGAAGGAGACGGCCGCCGCTCCCAGCGTCCCCTCCCCCGCCCCGGCCCCCCAGACCTCTCAGACCTCCTTCAACACCATCCGCAGTACCATCGTGGCCATCATCAAGGACAAGTCCGACGACGACGGCTATATGCCGGTGAGCGACGTGGGCAGCATCCTCTCCAAGCGCTACGCCGACTTCGACGTGCGCAATTACAGCTTTAAGAAGATGGTGCCGTTTTTGAAGTCCATGGGCCTGTTCGAGGTAAAAAAGGTCCCGGACCCCAAAAGCCCCAACAGCCAGATCGCCTATGTGCGGCTGAAAGAGGGCAGCTGAACGCAAAAAGTGGCAGAGCCGCTTTTTATTGGAAAGGCATCGCTAATACGTAAAAAGCGCTTTCCCGCATACGGGAAAGCGCTTTTCGTTTTTTCTCAACCGCCGAGGTAGGCTTTCTTGATGGCCGGGCTCGCCAGCAGCTCCGGGCCGGTGCCGGTGGTGACGATCTTGCCCGTCTCCAGCACATAGCCGCGGTCCGCGATGGAGAGCGCCGCCTGGGCGTTCTGCTCCACCAGCAGGATGGTGGAGCCCGCCTGGTGCAGGCTCCGGATGATTTCGAAGATCTGCTCCACCAGGATGGGGGCCAGGCCCATGGAGGGTTCGTCCATCATCAGCAGCTTCGGACGGCTCATGAGCGCGCGGCCCATGGCCAGCATCTGCTGCTCGCCGCCGGAGAGCGTGCCGCCCACCTGGCGGCGGCGCTCCTTCAGCCGGGGAAACAGCTCAAACACATGCTCCAGGTCCTCCGCGATGCCGGACTTGCCCTGGGTATAGGCGCCCATCTCCAGATTTTCCTCCACGGTCATCTGCAGGAAGATGCGGCGGCCCTCCGGCACCATGGCCAGGCCCTTCTCCACGATCTTGTGGGGCGGCACCTTGTTCAGCGGCTCTCCCATGAAGGAGACGGAGCCGGTGCGGCTGTGGAGCAGGCCGGAGATGGTGTTCAGCGTGGTGGACTTGCCGGCGCCGTTGGCGCCGATGAGGGTCACGATCTCCCCTTCCTCCACGGAGAAGGAGATGCCCTTGATGGCATGGATGCTGCCGTAATAGACGTTGATGTCCTCTACGTTCAGGATGGTTCCCATGGTTACGCCTCCTTCTGTTTGCCGAGGTACGCCTCGATCACGGCGGGGTTGTGCTGGATATCCTCGGGGCTGCCCTTGGCGATGACGCGGCCGAAGTTCAGCACGCAGATACCCTCGCAGACATTCATGACCAGGTTCATATCGTGCTCGATGAGCAGCACCGCGATGCGGAAGGTGTCGCGGATCTTGCGGATGTTCTCCATCAGCTCCGCCGTTTCAGAGGGGTTCATGCCCGCGGCGGGCTCATCCAGCAGCAGCAGGGACGGGCCCGTGGCCAGCGCCCGGACGATCTCCAGCCGGCGCTGGGCGCCGTAGGGCAGGCTGCCCGCCTGGGCGTTCGCCATGTCCTGCATGTCGAACAGCTCCAGCAGCTCCAGCGCCCGGTTGTGGGCCGCCTTCTCCTCCCGGTAGTAGGCGGGCAGGCGGAAGACGCCGCTGGCCATGCCGTAGTGCAGGGAGTGGTCCATGCCGGCCTTCACGTTGTCCTCCACGGAGAGGTTGTTGAACAGCCGGATGTTCTGGAAGGTGCGGGCGATGCCCGCCCGGTTGACCTGCATGGTGTTCATGCTGTGGGTGTCCTTGCCGTTGAGGAGGATGGTGCCGGTGGTGGGCTGGTAGACCTTGGTCAGCAGGTTGAACACCGTGGTCTTGCCTGCGCCGTTGGGGCCGATGAGGCCCGCGATCTCCGAGGGGCCGATGGTGAGGTTGAACTTCTCCACCGCCTTCAGTCCGCCGAAGGTGATGCCCAGGTTGATGCACTCCAGCACAGGAATCTTGCCGATGTCACGATCCGGCACCAGCGCGTCGGACGGAACGGGAACCAGTTTAGCAACCATGTCCGGAGACCTCCTTTCCGTGGGGCTTTCTCAGCTTGCCGGTGAAATTGCCCAGCGCCGACTTCAAAGTGGGATTATTGGTGGCCAGCATCACCAGGATCAGCACGATGGCGTACACCAGCATGCGGTAGTCGGCGAACTGGCGCAGCGCCTCCGGCAGAATGGTCAGGGCCGAGGCCGCTATAATGGAGCCCAGCATGTTGCCCTGGCCGCCCAGGACCACGAACACCAGCACCAGGATGGAGGTGTTGAAGTCGAACTTGTTGGCCACGATGGTGGAATAGTTCATGGCAAACAGGGCGCCGGCGGAGCCCGCCAGGGCGGCGGAGGTGACGAAGGCCATCATCTTGTACTTGGTGACGTTGATGCCGATGGACTCCGCCGCGATGCGGTTGTCCCGGATGGCCATGATGGCCCGGCCCGCGCGGCTGTTCACCAGATTGAACACCACGATCAGTGTGACCATCACCAGCAGGAAGCCGGCGGTGAAGGTGGAGATCTTCTGGATGCCGCCGATGCCCATGGGGCCGGCGATGATGAGCTTCCCGCCCTCGGCCAGGTTGGTCTTGTCGCTGAGAAGGCTGAAATGGAAGCCGTGGCTGTCAAAGCCCACATAGAGGTTGTTGAAAACGCTCTTGATGATCTCGCCGAAAGCCAGCGTCACGATGGCCAGGTAGTCGCCCTTCAGACGCAACACGGGGATACCGATGAGAACGCCCGCCAGAGCGGCGAAAGCGGCGCCCACGACCAGGGCGATGGCCAGCCGCAGCGGCGCGTAGGGAATGGCGTCCTGCAGGGCGACGGCGGCGGTGACGCCGGTGAACGCGCCCACGCTCATGAAGCCGGCGTGGCCCAGGCTCAGCTCGCCCAGCACGCCCACGGTCAGGTTCAGGGAGACGGCCATGACGATGTAGGCGCAGATAGGCACCAGCATGCCCTTCAGCGAGGAGCTGATGGCCCCGGCGCCGCCCATCACCTGGAGTATGAGATAGGCCAGGATGACCAGCGCGTAGGTCAGAAAGCACCGGCGGTTGGTCTTGTTGAGTTTCAGCTTTTTCATATCCGCCACCTCACACTTTCTCCCGGATCTGCTTGCCCAGCAGACCGGCGGGCTTCACCAGCAGCACCACGATCAGCACCGCGAAAACGATGGCGTCGCTGAGCTGGGTGCCTATGTAAGCCTTGGCGAAGATCTCGATGACACCCAGCAGCAGACCGCCCAGGAAAGCGCCGGGGATGGAGCCGATGCCGCCGAACACGGCGGCGGTGAAGGCCTTGATGCCGGGCATGGAGCCGGTGGTAGGCACCAGGTTGGGGTAAGCCGAGCAAAGCAGCACGCCGGCGACGGCGGCCAGGCCCGAGCCGATGGCAAAGGTCATGGAGATGGTGGAGTTGACGTTGATGCCCATGAGCTGGGCCGCGCCCTTATCCTCGGAGCAGGCCCGCATGGCCTTGCCCATCTTGGTGCGGCCGGTGAACCAGG